>BLMJ01000270.1 GCA_011960625.1 Lachnospiraceae bacterium
AGGCAAGAATTGTGTTTTCTACTTATCCTACGATGCTGAATGCGATTGATGATGTAAAGTCAAAAAATGGTGAGCATTTATATACACCTGCCCATTTTGACTTGATTATTATTGACGAAAGCCACCAAAGTATTTTTAAAAAATATCGTGCTATTTTTGAATATTTTGATGCGATTCTAGTTGGTCTGACTGCAACGCCAAAGACCGATGTTGACCGAAATACTTATGATTTTTTTGAGATGGAGCATGGCGTTCCCACTTATGCATATGACTATGAAACGGCAGTTTATCAGGATCATGTGCTGGTGCCGTATTACAATTATGAAGTGGAGACAAAATTTCTTGAAGAGGGAATCAAGTATGATGATTTGTCGGATGAAGATAAAGAGCGTTATGAAGAGGACTTTGTAGAAGATGGGTGGATACCGGATTTTATTCCATCTGCTCAGCTCAATAAGTTTGTCTTTAATGAAAAAACAGTGGATATTGTTTTGCAGGATTTAATGAACCGCGGTATTCGGGTGGCTGGGGGCGACCGTTTGGGCAAAACAATTATTTTTGCGCAAAACAAGCGCCATGCGGAGTTTATTTTAGAGCGATTCAATAAGCTGTACCCAAAATATCATGGAACCTTTGCCCAGCGCATAGTCTGTGATGACCGTTATGCCCAGACCGTGATTGACGATTTTAAAATTGCTGAAAAAGAGCCTCATATTGCCGTTTCTGTCGATATGATGGATACAGGTATCGACGTGCCGGAGACCGTCAACCTTGTGTTTTTTAAGAAAGTGCGTTCCAAAACAAAGTTTTGGCAAATGATTGGACGTGGCACCCGTCTGTGTAAAGGGCTGACTTGCATTGACCAGATTGATGGAGAATACACAGATAAAAGGCGTTTCCTTATTTTTGACTACTGTGGCAATTTTGAATATTTCCGTGAATATAAGGAAGGATATGAGAGCCGGGAAACAAAAACATTATCCGAAAATATTTTTGGCAAACAGATTCGGCTGGCTGTACTACTTCAGGAATGTGCTTACGCAGCCACTGATTTCCAGGCATGGCGGCAAGAGTTAGTAATGGGATGCTGCGAACAGGTTGCTGCGCTAAAATCAGAATTGATTACAGTTCGTTTGCGACTGCAATATGTAGAAAAATATAAACAGATAAAAGCTTTTGACCATATCAGCGAAGAAGTCAAACGTGAATTGCTGCAACAAATAGCACCAATCATTTCCTTGGATGATACAGATGAGTATGCAAAGCGTTTTGATAATTTTATGTATGGGCTGATACATGCGAGCATGGAGCAGTTGCATGGTTTCAAACATGCAAAGAGCCAGTTGTGTGAGATAGCCAGTCTGCTGGAACGCAAGGCTAACATTCCACAAATAAAAGCGAAACTTCCTGTTGTTCAGGAGATTCATTCAGATTCGTTTTGGGCGGCAAATGATAGTTTGCTATTTGAGAAAACTCGGAAGGAACTGCGTGAACTAATGAAATTTCTGGATGAAGGAAATGATGGAAAAAAGCCCATTATCACTCGACTTACAGACCCGATTCTTGATCAACGGGAAGGTGAGCATCTGGATACTGCATATGATTTTGAAGATTATCGAGAAAAAGTGAATCGCTATATCAATGAGAATGGAAGCACATTGGCAATTTATAAACTGACCCATAATATTCTGCTTTCTGCGGGGGATTATCAGGAACTGGAACGAGTATTTACCAGCAAGCTTGGAAACAAAGAAGATTATATGAGGGAATTTGGTGATACGCCATTTGGGCTATTGGTGCGAAAAATTGCCAAATTAGATCATGACGCAGCAATGCAGGCATTCTCTGCATTCATCAATGACCAATCCTTGAATCAGAGGCAGATTGCTTTTGTACATAAAATTATTAACCATATCGAGCAAAATGGTTATATGGAAAATGTAACTGAGTTACAAAAACCTCCGTTTGATAAGCCAGTCACTTTTGTAAAGCTGTTTGATAGCGGAACTAGAGCAGCAATCATAGCGGCAATCAATGCGGTTCGTGAGAATGCAGTTAATATTATTGCATAG
Source organism: Lachnospiraceae bacterium (assembly GCA_011960625.1). Taxonomy (GTDB): domain Bacteria; phylum Bacillota; class Clostridia; order Lachnospirales; family Lachnospiraceae; genus Sporofaciens. Next base: position 2,073 of record BLMJ01000270.1, read on the forward strand.
CCAGTAAAATGAGTAGTTATTATGGAAAATAGATGCGGACTTTATGTGATAAAATTTATGCTTGTTTTTATTTTGGAGCAGGATGAGAAACTGTATTTTTTATAGTTTGAATATCCACCGCTGTCGAAAATTCAGGAATATTTCAAAAGAGGGCATACTTGCCCATTTTTAGCTCTGGGTTATCCAATAGGGGCGAGCAGCAACCCTGTTGGCAAGGGGTATCCAAAGGGGAACAGCGTTCCCCTTGGCACACGACTTTCGCAGAAAGTCTAGTGTGTTATACCTTTGTGGAGCGGATGGCAGCTAGAAATACAACGCACACCTTGAAAGTGCGCTGTGTTTCTGTCTGCCAGCAGAGGGACAAAGGTATATAAAAAACTTCCGGCAGCCACAGATTTCCCGTCAAAACCACCACGGCAGTTCCAGCCACAGATTGTCCAGCGCCTGTTCCTCGGTTTGTTTTGCCCGGCTCTCACTCAAATGAAAATGCAGTGCGGATGCAATCAGCGGATGTTCTGTTTCGTCTGTAAAACCATAACGGTAAAGAAGATAGGTCTGCTCACGGGCAGACAGTTTTTTTAGTGCATCATAGAACTCTTGGAGTGTTTCCTGTTTGATGAAAATTTCTTCCGGCGACGGATAACGGGAATCGGCAATCGTTTCCATCCGCAGCTTTCTTTCCTCATCGGGAAGAACTTCATCCAATCGTATCAACTGAAAAGATAAACTATTTTTATTGTCAGCAATCCGCTGCTCAAATTGAGAGAAGCCAGCCCGGATACAGTCCATCATGGCATTGCGGATTGCCGGTGCTGCATAGGTCAGAAATTTTATGTTCCGCTTTCTATCAAAAAGAGCAGCAGCGTTCAGCAGTCCCAGACTTCCTTCCTGTTCCAAGTCCTCTTGGTCAATCCCAATTCCGCTGCTGGAGAGATTCATATTTTGATAAATCTCAATCGCCGTTTTTCGGATAAATCCCAGATTATTTTCCAGAAGAAGATTGGCAGCATAGGAATCCCCTTTTTGGTAAAGCACACAAAGCTGCTCATTATCCCTTTCCAGCATCGTCTTTCTCCTGTTCTGTGACCTGCTGCAAAGTGCTGTTCATAAATTCCACAAGCGCGCTGCCCAGCTTGTCCAATGCCTGCTGGTGAACACCTTCTATACCGGCAACGCTGCGGGTGATGGCATCCGCTATCTGTTCCGGTGTTGCAGTAGGATGTTGTACATCCTGCCCTTTGGTCAGTTCTGTAAAAATCTTTTCTGCAACTTCTTTGTTCATAGCCTGTATTGCAGTGAAGTCGCTGACGATCTCTTTTTTGACTTCCCGGATTGCTGCCATAAACTGATTCTGTATGAAAGTCAGGTCAGCCTGATATGCCGGGACCCGCATACGGTTTACCGTTTGAGCCGCCTGCACAGCGGCATCTGTTTTTACTTTATTTCGCAACATAGCGCTCAATGTGGCATATAATTGATTCTGTCCGGCAAATCCTTCCGCAAGTGTATCATCAAAATATTGCTCCAGCATATAGGTAACTTCTGCAAACCGGGGACTTTCCAGAAGCCGGTTCACCACATCAGGACTGACTTTGCCAGTATAGAGATTCCGTGCCGCTTGTACAGACAGCCCAAGTTCCGCAATTTCAAAATTCTTCCGGTCTGGAATATTGGAAACGCCCAGAAGAAAATCGGTGGAAACGTTAAATGCCCTGGCAATACGGATAATATTTTCATCGCTGAGTTTGTCCGTTTTTCCTGTTAAAAAACGGCTGATGGTGCTGTCTGTCGTTCCAATCCGCACAGCTAAGTCAGTTTGTGAAATTTTATGCTCCTTCATTAAATCCGTAATCCGGTCACGGATTGTTCCGGGCAAATACATGTGTTCCATGTGGCAGCCCTCCCTTTCCTGTTTGGTAGTGTCAAGTCAACTACCTTATTTCTTTTAATAAACCTTATTATTTCAAGG
>BLMJ01000271.1 GCA_011960625.1 Lachnospiraceae bacterium
TGTAGAGCTTACCAATGTACCGGTAGTCACGACGGTCATGGGAAGGGGAGCCATTGCAACAAAGCATCCGCTGTATGTGGGAAATCTGGGGATGCATGGGGCCTATGCCTGCAACATGGCCGTGGGGGAATGTGACCTTTTGTTTTCCATTGGTACCCGGTTTAACGACCGGATTACGGGGAAGCTCCATTCATTTGCCCCTCATGCGCAGATTGTGCATATTGATATTGATACGGCTGCCATTTCCAAAAATGTACAGGTGGACGTGCCGATCGTTGCGGACGCTAAGGAAGCCATTTTGCGGATGCTGGAATATGTGACGGAGTGTGATACGAAGAAATGGCTTGACGAGGTGGAGCAATGGAAAGGTGAACATCCAATGCAGATGAAGAAGAAGCCGATCATGACGCCTCAGGATGTGATTGATACGATCAACCGAGTGTTTGACGAGGCGATTGTAGTGACGGATGTCGGACAGCATCAGATGTTTACGGCGCAGTTTATTGAGTTGAATGCCTGCTATGGAAAAAAAATACCCTAAGCTTGTCGCTTAGGGCGAATATATTATCCGTGTTACCACCTAAATTCAAAGATGCCTCTCTTTGCACTCTGCCGATACAGGAAAACCCGTGCATAATATACCCTCTCTCCGATATCGCTCCCCTGTAACGCTGGGACTGCGTCAAAGTCTACTCAAGCCGCCCCAGAGGCGCCCTTTCGGTTCACTGCTCAAAGGCTACTTCCGCAAATCCATCACGAAGAATTTCCACCAACCATCTTCTCTCTTGGCTTTCGGTATCTGCGTACTCCTCCTTGTCATAGCATTTATCTCAAACTTTTTAATGAATTATCACCATTATAGTTGACTGTCCTATACTTGTCAACCGGATATTTTTAACCTCTTTCTCTCCAAACTATAGCTGCATGAGTACCCTAAGCCCAATCCCTTCCCAGGATATCCGGCTTACGTCCGCAGTCTTTCTCTCCTTTGTACGTATGCTTGCAAGCAGCGCGTCCGCCAGACGCTCCTCGAATGCCGGCAAAGTACTTGGCACAGGTTCATCCGTGTTCTGCAGCTTAGGCATCTTTACAAACCTGACATCCCCTCCCGGGGCAGCTTCCTCAAGCCATTCCCGGATGCCCGGAAGCTCTGACATTACCACACGATCCTTGCATGCCAACGCCTCGATAACTGTAAGTGGC
>BLMJ01000272.1 GCA_011960625.1 Lachnospiraceae bacterium
CCTGCGACCTCCTGGTCCCAAACCAGGCGCTCTAGCCAAGCTGAGCCACACCCCGATGCAATATTTTCATTGATTTCTTAACCGTGTTATATAATAGCACTTTTTTAGAAAAATATCAAGAGTAAATTTGAGATATTTTCCAGATATTTTGACCTTTGTAAATTATGGCAAAATTTTATGGTATAATTTAAAGAAATCTTAAGTTGCCACATGAAGAGGCATAGGGTATAATGGACGATATGGAGTAGAATATATTGTCGGTATTTGAAAGAAAGGATTAAGATTTGCCGACGCCTGTAATAAACAAGGGGATGAATGGCTCATGGATGCAAGTAGAAGAATAAGAGCTCGCAAGCGGAGGAGAGAGGTACAGCGTCAGATATTTCTGCTTAGCTGGCTGTTAGTATTTTTAATTGTAGTGTTATTTTGCTGCCAGGCGCAGAAAAAAGAGGATGAGCGGATGGCGAAGCAGGTTGTAAAAGCCCAGAGTTCGAAAAAGACGGACAAGGTTACTGTGGAAGTCGAGACGGATGAACAGAGATTAAAGAGAGTAAAGAAGGAAGCAGTGAAGCAGGGGTATCCAGACAGCGTGATAGAATTGCTGGATAAGAATGTGGAGACTGTGGATTTTGTTGAGCAATACGGAGAGAAGAAGGATAAACCGAGTCCGGATAGTATAGAGGAAGAGTTCGCGGCAGGAACGATTCCGAAGCTTTATCAGTATGATGAGCGTTGGGGGTATGCCCCATACGGAACGAGTATTGTTGCAATCAGCGGATGCGGGCCAACCTGTATGGCAATGGTTGCTTCTGGACTGAACGGGGATCCAACTATCACCCCGCCGAAGGTTGCCGCATATGGGACTGAGAATTTTTATGTGGACGAGAACAACGATACCTACTGGGCTTTCATGAAGGAAGCGGGAGAGAACTGGAATCTTTCCTGTTATGATGTACAGCAGATGACCGAAGAACAGGTGAAAGAGGAATTGACGCAGGGTAAGCCGATTATTTGCAGCATGAGTCCCGGAGATTTTACACAGAACGGACATTTTATTGTATTAACCGGCTATGAGGATGGAAAAGTACTTGTCAACGATCCGTTTAGCAAGAAGAACAGCAGCAAGGGCTGGACTTATTCCGATATTTCAAACCAGATTCGTGGAATGTGGGTTTATAGTATAGCGCAGTAATAACAATACAATTATATGAGATTTTTATAGTAACAGTTCAGCCTTGCGATTGACCTAACGGGTATTACACCGGCTAAAATATAGCCGGTGTGCCCATAAATAACATTTTTATATTTTCTATAATCCCCATTTTCCTTTTCTTAAGGGTTTCTATGACTGTCATAATAGAACAGTACATTTCACTGCCGCTTTCCTTGCGAAAACCTCCAGCCATTTTCTGGCGATTTTTTGCTTTCCGTAAATCTCGTTCCGAAATATTGTCATCAAAGGGCACGGAAAAATCATGCAAGAATAAAAGATGGTTATGACTGTATTTATCCATACGGTTAAGTAATGTCTTTTCCTCTTTTTTCGCATATTTATGTGTGGTCGTTTTATTTTCTGCCTCTCCTTTTCGTATCAGGGAAAAATATTTTTCTTTATATTCCCTTAGGATTGCAGGCGGAAATGATGGGAACCCCTGCCCTAGTAATTCTTTCCGTTCCCGATTCATTTCACACAGGAGCGCACTCATCTCCCCGGACCATGCATTCCCTGTTTCCTCCGTATTTTTTCGGAGATAACGCATGATGTGGACATTGCATTCTGCGTGCTCCGTGCCAAAGTGGTACAAAGCGGTTTCATGGTCATGCAGAAGAATCCCTGTATAGTGTTTCAAAAAATACAGTCCCTTCAGTGCTTCTATGGATTTGCTGTCCATGGCATGGTATACCACGCTGTTTTTTATGCTGAAATTCCGGATATAATTCTGTTTCCCATTTACTGTTACCACTGTGGCATCGGTTGCAACAACCTTATGGTTCAACAGTCCGTTTTCCAAATTTGTAATGCTTGTTTGAGAAACCGACGCCAGTTTTTTGCAAAATCCATAGACGCTCCCTTCTGATAATTCGAGTTCTCCGTTACCGGCTGCATTTAAAAAAGAAGCGATCCTGTCGTTTGACATAACCCCTTCGCTATACAGGGATACAGCCAGTGCTTTTACATTTGCTCCATAGGTAACATCACTGCGGTATTCTTTTGGAATGTGTATAACCCCTTCTTTATCTGCATAGATACGGATTTCTGTAATCATCGGTTCCACCGCTAGATCAACCACATATTTTGTGACATATTTCTGTCCGGCTGCATTACCAATCATTTTTACTTCATGTCTGCATTTGCCGGAAGCAATTTTTACTTCTATCTCTGCTTTTGTAAGCGTTGTTCCTTTATGCCCTTTTTGTCCGCCTGCTTTACGTTTTGTTTTCTTTCTTCCATTATAGGTATTTGCAGGTTTTCCGCCTTTTTGATCGGTAGATGGTGGAAGGGAAGTATTGGAGCTGTCATGATTGATAATACTTTTCAGACGTGCATTATCGTCTTTAAGCAGTCGGTTTTCTTGATGTAAGAGCCGGTTCTCTTCTTTTAAATCTGCGATTTCCGCTTTCAATTCCCCAACTTCCTGTTTGTGTTCTTTTTCAACCGTATCCAGACGCCCCATGATTTCCATGAGTTGCTGGTACATTCCATTTTCATAGTTGCTTTTTCTTCCCATGGGGCATCTCCTTCCGTTCATTTCTGATAACCATAGTTTATCAGAAACGGATAGAAAAGAAAAATCCTCTTTAGAATAGGTTCGTCAAAATGACGGTGGATTATTTTTGTGTATTCCAGAGGTTCTGTGGAATACCGGTCACAAAAACTATGAAAAATGGAATTCTGAACAGACATGTTGTTCAAAAGTTATCCACATACTAATCACAAAGCAATGAAATTCGTGAAATTACGTGTTTCCATGTGGATAATCAGAAGAAAAAACTTTTTCAATTTCTCTCTTTTGCCAGTCGCAAGGCTGAACTGTTACGATACATTGGCATTTCTCTAACTCCCCCGTATTAAGAAACAAGGAAAACTTTTTGAAGAATTTCTCTCAAAACTCCGTCAAAATCGCCCTGTGCGGTGTTGTAGGTAGTGAGAGGACTTATCAGAGGGTTTGGGAAACTTCCCAACAAGCAAAATCTGTCCGGCAAGCCATAGCGCGGACGGGCAGATTTACGGAAAAGGGTACCCTTTTCCTATGCTTGCTCCGAAACTTATCACTTTAGCAAATGCGGAAAGGAAGGGAAAAGAATGGATTGGGAACTGGAAATCAAGGACAGCGGCTATCTGCCGGAAAAAGGAAAGCCGACAGAGGAAACCGTCTGCTACAAAATCGGCGGCACCTACTATGAAGTGTCTACCTCCTGCGGCGGTTCGGAACGGCTCCGCGACAAGATGATACGGCTCATAAAATCGGAAACCGTCAAACCGCCCAATGACAAACAGGGATAAGTGCGCTATAATAGGGTTAGCACATACTGTTTGTCGGGCGTTCATTACAGGAGGAATGAACACATGACAGCAAATACATATAAGCCCGGACAGATAACAGCATTATACGCCCGTCTTTCGCAGGAAGATACGTTAGAGGGCGACAGCAACAGCATTGTAAACCAGAAAGCAGTCCTCTCCAAATATGCGGCGGACAACGGCTTTTCCAATCCCGTTTTCTTCATTGACGACGGTGTATCGGGCGTGACGTTCGACAGACCCAATTTTAACCGCATGATTGCGGAGATTGAAGCCGGAAACGTGGCGACAGTCATTGTCAAGGATATGTCAAGATTGGGGCGCGATTATCTGAAAGTCGGCTACTATACAGAAATTTTTTTCGTGGAGCGCGACGTTAGATATATCGCAATCAATGATGGTGTAGACAGCGCAAAAGGCGACAACGATTTTACCCCGTTCCGTAACCTGTTCAACGATTTTTATGCCAAAGATACAAGCAAAAAGGTACGGGCAATCAAACGGGCGCAAGGACAGGCGGGGGAACACCTGACAAAGCCGCCCTATGGCTACATAGTAAGCCCTACGGACAAAAAGCAATGGATTGTAGACGAGGAAGCCGCCGCTGTGGTGAAACGCATTTTTGATTTATGTGTCGGTGGGAAAGGACCTGCGCAGATAGCAAAAATCCTCAAAGCGGATAATGTGCTGATAGCAAAAGCGTATTACGCAAAGAAAAAGGGGAAAACACTCCCCGACAGCCCTTATGACTGGAGAGATAGTACCATTGTCGGCATTTTGGAGCGCATGGACTACTGCGGGCATACGGCTCATAAAATCGGAAACCGTCAAACCGCCCAATGACAAAC
>BLMJ01000273.1 GCA_011960625.1 Lachnospiraceae bacterium
AAAACTTTTTTGAAAAATATTCAATTTTCTATTGACTTTTTATTTGCAGGCTTATATAAAATTTTTTAATATTATACTCCTTATATTGTCTAATGTCAATACGTTGTATTATGTCTATGTTTAAAAGAAAAGCACCTGCCTTTATTGCAAGTGCTAAATTCTTACTCAATATTTAATTCTTTTATAGCGTGCATGATATGAATCCTCATGGCGTTTTTTGCTCCTTCTGCATTTCGTTGTTCCAGAAATTCCATTATCATCCTATGGTCGCCTAACGTATCGTTAATTGCTTTTTCGCTCTGCGTAGATAATACAACTCCCTTTGAAATAGCTTGATATAATATTGGCATGAGTTTATTCATAAATTCATTATGCGTAGCCTGTGCAATCGCTTTATGAAAAGAATGTTCATCTTGGGTTCTATCCTTTCCATTTCTAATTTCATTTTCAATTCGTTTTCCGTAATCAAGTATCCTTTTTATTTCTGCATCCGTTCCTCTGACAGCCGCAAGATAAGCTGCTTCTGGCTCGAAAATCAGCCGCATTTCATAAAGGTCTTTTGCATTTACTTTGACCGCAGAAAGTTGTTCCAAATCCTGCGGTTGTTCCAGCACCTTTTCTGTAACATAAGTACCTTTTCCACGTCTAATTTCCAGTATATTATAAGCAACCAATATTCTTATTGCTTCCCGCAATGTTGTACGGCTCACATTCAGTTCCTCTGACAATTCTATTTCGTTTGGAAGTTTGTCCCCAACAGAAAAACGCTTTTCTATGGTTATCATAGATAGGATACTATCAGCAACACTCTGGGAGAGCATTTTATTTTTCATGGTTATACCACCTTTTTCTTTTTCTGAATATTATACTATGTATCACTCATAACTTCAAATAAAATAATCACCTGCCGTTTATTGTCAAAGTTTCTTCACACAAAATTTTACGACACTCAATAATATCACTCATAGCATGATTCATACTTATTTGGATAATCCATTTTCCAAATTTATACTTTCTGTTCTCCAATATAGCATTTGTAGTTCCTATACATAGAGATTCTATCTCGTTTAATGAGAACTTCTATCTCTGTAAAATGGAACATAACAAATTTTAGAACAGGCGGTGGACATATGGAAATGGAAAAGAACAAGAAAAACAGACACTGCCTGCTTTGCCTGACTTATAACGCTCTCCTTGTTCCCTTTTGCAACAACCCTGCCCGATATCCCTTTTTCACGGGTCTGTTTCCGATAGCTCTCAATGCCCTCCTGCGAAATGGAAACTTTCACCGCATTGTCCGCCTTCGGCTGCGGTGCATCTTTTTACTTTTCCTGTGCGCTGACCGCCCTGCCATTCTGATACCAGCCGCTTGCTGCACCAGTCTGGCTTATATATCCCTCTATATTTACTGACATATCAAATCCTCCATTTCCAATTTTATGCCCTGAAGTCCACCCCGCCGAGTGTCCCGTCAAGCTGGTCTAAAATGCTCGTGTCAAAGGCATCCCCCGGTTTCCAGCCTGGATTGTTCTGTTTTACCAATGCCTCTAAACGGCTGCCATAATCCCCTGCCATTCTGTCCAATGTCCACGAAGCTGAACTGCGCTGTTTTGAAGGAAGAGTGTTTAAATACTTATTGATGACATCGTTTCTCCTGGTTCCTTCCGGTATGCTCTTTCCATTGGTGCTGATAAAATCCTGCTTTACCACCTCCGCCAGTTCTGCCTTTACTTCATCCGACACAGACACAATTTTTTTCCAATCGCTTCTTCCCGTTATACATCTGTCCGCCTGCTCTTTTGACATCCAGGGAATACCGTTCTCATCATAGTATAAATTACTGTGCTTATGCTTTACCCCTCCGCTAATAGCAGCACCCATTTGGTTAGACGTACTTGTTTTATTTCCATTCTTCTGCGAAAACAGTTTATTCAAAAGGGAATACTGCGAAAACCCTCTCAGATTGTTACTGCTGATATTCATATCCTAGCCTCCTATTATATCTTCAAATCCAAATTTGCTCCAACCTGCGGCTGATCTTTCACAGTGGTTTTGCCTGCATCCTCTTCCTGGGAAGCCTCGATGATTGTTTTCATATCTGCGTCACTCAAATAAATCGTGCCATCTTTAGAAGCAGCCATTTTTTCATTTATGAGCTGTTCGGCCTTGTTGTAAGCTGATCCACCCTCTGTCTTTTCCGCAGTTACTTCCTCTGCTTCTGCCGCTTGCTTTTCTTCTAATGTTTCCTCTAATTTTTCCTTCTTTTCCGCTGCCTTTTCTTTTGCCCTTTCAAGCAGTTTCTCAGAATTTTTCTTCCGTTCTTCCCGGAGCTTATCGCTCAACTTCAACATACCATCGTTTCTGGTTTGCATTCTGCAATGATATTTTCCGTTCTCATCAATATAACTGTGCTGATACACTATGGTCCAGCCAGTGGCTTTCGCTATGCCTTCCGCCAATTTAGACATAGACTCAACGCCTTTTATCATGTCTTCCATATCCCTTGCTTTTTCGGGATCATTCTGCATTTTTTCCAAAAGTTGGGGATTGACGGTCAGTGACTTGCCGCTTTTGGCTGATGAGCAGACATTTCCAACCTTAAAATCTACACTTGGAACAAGTTTAGCCAGTCCATTAGCGTACTCTGCTGTATTCTTGGTTTTACTGCTTTCTGCCGTTTCCTGTGTTTTTTCTGTTTCCTTCTTTTTTGTGTTGCCTGCCATGCCCTGCGCTGCATAGTTACTGTAATTGTTTGTAATCTCCATTGCCATAATTTTTTCCTCCCTATTTAGTCAAGTCTTTTTTCCTTATTTTTCAAGGATTTTTTAGTTAT
>BLMJ01000274.1 GCA_011960625.1 Lachnospiraceae bacterium
CCGCCTTGCAGTCTGAAAATCCATTCTGCGTCATTTGTCTGAAAGTAAATGTGTCAGGACACTAGATGCATAATCGCGTGCACCAAAGATTCCGGTTCCCACCCGTACCATTGTTGCGCCCTCCTCTACGGCAACGGAGTAATCATTCGTCATCCCCATAGATAGAACCCGCATAGTCATATTATCAACGTTTTTCTCCCTAATGTCAACAGATAATTTTCTTAAGCTCTCAAAAATCCTTCTATTTTCCTCAGAATCTTCGACAAATGGAGCGATTGTCATCAATCCTTGTACGCGGATATGCGGGAATTTTGCGACTTCTTCAACGAAGGCAGGAAGTTCTTTTGGCGAAAGTCCAAATTTGCTCTCCTCTCCTGCGACATTTACTTCTATCAGAATATTCACCGTGATATTCCGCTTTGCCGCTTCGCTCTCGATAGTCTCGGCAAGCCGAATGGAATCTACAGAATGAATCAAATCCACCTTATCAATAATATATTTTACTTTATTACGCTGCAGATGGCCAATCATATGCCAATGGATGTCTTTTGGCAGCTTCTCATACTTATCCGCCAGCTCTTGGACCTTATTCTCACCAAAGACACGCACTCCCAGGTCATAAGCTTCCTTAAGCTCACAAACCGGCTTCGTCTTGCTGACAGCAATCAGCATGACCTCCTTTCGGTCGCGTCCGGCACGTTTGCACGCCTCCTGAATTTCCTTCTCCACTAGCGCAAGATTTTCTTTAAGCATTTTTATTCTCCCCTTTCAAATGCCGATACATTTTAAAATACTACGTCATTTTCGTTGACATCAGCCCCATTCAAGGCGATATGGTCGTAATTGGAAAGTCCATAGTCGCTTCCCGCTTCCACAATATAGTACTCGTCGCTCTCGCACAGGATATGGACCTGCCTAAATACCGCATAACCTTTGTTGATGTTGTATACGCCTTTGATACTCTCTGTCCGATTCAAAACACAGGTATCCGTGGAATCCGGCTTTACCAGAATCGTATCCTCCTCAAATGCATCTGTACCTAGATATGCCATTCCTGTCTCCTCATCTCTGTCGTAGATATTGACGCTTTGAAACTTGGCAGCACCCTCCTCTTTCTTGACCAGCACCCCTGTCTCTTTACTGTTTCCACCCTGAGTAAGGTATTCCTCCGAAATCAGATAAAACTTCTTGTCTATGACCGCTGATTTTGGAATCTTAAGTCCAGATTCATCCTCTAGGATGAGCTCCAAATCTAAATATCGCTCTTTGGCGTAACGAATCATTGAACTGTCCATTTTCAGCACACCCAGGGAAAGATTCCCCATCTCCTGGATAGAAAATTCAGCAACCGCAGTCTCCTGGTCCTTGGAAAAACGGACACGTACCAGTTCAATTTCCCGCATCTCCTCTGCTGTTTCTTCCTGAAGCAAAATGACCACGGTCCAGTTATCGTTTTTAATCAGTTTATATACAGGGCTTCCTGCCTTGACTTCCATATTATTTTTTAAGTCTGACTTCTCATAATTCTCTTTAGAGAAGGTTGCCTCAGAGATATCCTTAAGCTGCATCGTCTCATATCCGTCTGTAGAATAGGCAATAATCCCATCTGACGAGGCTTGATAGATCTGAATCCCGCTATTTTCCTGACCTGCCATGGCGTCCAGCTGTGCCTGGCGGTTCTGATTCGACCTGCTCTCCAATACCGTCTTCACAGTATCCTTTAGACTGTATACGTCACTGAAGCGTTCTTCCTCAAACCCTTCGGAAAAGGCCTGTACTCGCAACAGCATTGCCGCCTGCTCGTCAGAGGACAGTTTTCTCGATTCATCAGAGGTTGTGTCCGCAAAATCAAGCTCCCGATCAGACAAAGTATATACTCTGGTTTTTACCCCTACTTTACTGCCCTCCATAGCGAAATAATTCACATAGCCGTCGGCCTCTGCCTGCACCACCACCTCGTTTCGCAGAACAAAACCAGTATATGCATTATCCTTTAGGATGGAACCCTCCCGGACTTCGTAGGCAGACACATGGGTTCCGGTCAAATAAAGCAGAACTGTAACCACCAGATAGATAAAAATGATTCCAAAGATGGCAAGTCCAATATTCATATGCTTTTTATTTCGATAAGCCTGTATATGTGTCAATTTATTCCCTGCCACCTTCTAACCTCCTGTTCTTTAAGTCTTTCGTCTATTTGTCGATGCATTGATATTCTTTCAGATACTTTCCATCCAGGTAATGGAATTTTTTTCCCTGGAAATCTCCATTCTCTCTCATATACTCCAACAGTTCATCCTTTAGTTTCCACCAGCTGGTTCCCCAGTTACAAAAAAAGGCGTCCTTTTCGGGAACACGGCTAAAAAGTCTCTCTACCGCAATCTTTGGAGACAGATAATCCAAAAATACGGCCAGCCGCCCGATATATTCCTCCTTCGAGCAGATAGAAACCTCTCCCCTTTCATAAGCCTCACAAAGAGCAGTCCCTTTTGCAAGGTATAAGGAGTGAGCCTTCACCGTCTGTACACGCAGCGCTGACAATAACTTTGCCGTCTCGATGGTGTCTGACAGCTCGTCGCCAGGAAGATTCAGAATCACATGGGCGCAGAGCTCAAAACCAAAGGAATGAACAGCCAGTACAGCGTCCACAAACTCTGCCAGGGTATGTCCCCGGTTCATTCGCATCAGTGTGTGATAGTTGCTGGTCTGAAGCCCTAACTCTATGGTAATATGTTTTCCATATTGTCTCTCTACCTCTGACAGAGCCTCTAAGTATTCTGCGGCAATGCAATCCGGACGGGTAGCTATGGCCAGCTCTACCACATCTGACACCTCTGCCGCCTCATTCAGATAAGCTCGAAATTGTGTCAGAGGCAGAAAGGTATTGGTATAATTTTGAAAATATGCAATAAACTTGTGGGCATGGTACTTTTTCTCAATACGTTGTCTATTCTTCTCAAGCTGTTCCTTAATAGGAACATGGGAATCCAGCGCTTCAAATCCGGTTCCAAGCTCTGAACAAAATGCACATCCCCGGCCCGCTAATCGGTTCGGACAGCCCACCGGAAGGTTTACAGGCAGCTTATATACCTTTTCTCCATATTTCCTCTTAAGATAATCCGAATAGGCATAATACGGCGCCTGACTCATTTGCCGAAAACCTCCCTTTTATATGTATAATTCATTTCTATAGAAGACATACTAAATTCAGCAAGACAAAAGGAGGAACTTAGTATGAAATGGTCTGACAATACAACATTGACAATCGTAATCATAGGCGCAATCAACTGGCTCTTAGTCGGAATCTTCCGTTTTGACCTGGTAGCCTTTCTTTTTGGTAATCTATCATGGCTTTCCCGCATTATCTACACATTGGTAGGCTTATGCGGACTGTATCTGATCAGCATGTACGGCAGAATCCGTTCATCAGCCGAATAGCTATACTGCCATTTTGCAAGGCAAGGGGTATCCGATGGATGCCCCTTGTGAATATCCTATTCATTTGCCGGTATCCCGTTAATAAGAGCAGTCATATCCTGGTATAAAAGTTCCTTCGTGTCTGCACCCATCACTATGGAAATATAGGGACTCTCCTCCGGTGTTTTATTTAACAGAATCAGACAATTTCCCGCCTGATCGGTTGTACCTGTTTTGCCTCCAATTACCGTCGCACCCACCGGCGCTTCCGCTTTCCCTGTAGCATAAAAGTTCGTCTGCGCCCAATTCGCTTGACGAACCTGGCCGTCTATTCCGGTAATCTGAGCGGTAAATTGGTTCGTATTTATAATATCAACAAATTCCTGATGCTTTATACATTCATTAAATATTAAATACAGATCATACGCAGTGGTATAATGGTTCTCATCATGAAGACCGTTAGAGTTGACAAAATGCGTATTCGTCGCCATCAAGCTTTGGGCTTCATCATTCATCATCTGGGAAAATGCCTCCGCACTTCCCGCCACATGTATGGCTATGGCAACTGCCGCATCATTGCCGGATTCCATCAAAAGCCCATGTAAGAGCTCATTTAGGGTAAGCTTATCCCCCGTCTTTAAGCCGCAGGTCTTCTCATCCCATGCAAACTTTGAAGTATCCGCATATGGAGATACCGTCACAGTTGCAGACAGATCAGCATTTTTAATGGCAACCAACGCTGTCATAATCTTTGTGGTACTTGCTGGATACAGACGCTCATGAATCCCCCATGCATAGTCAACCTTCTGACGATCCACATCAAAGAGCGCCGCTGAATGTAAGGTATTAGTATCCAATATCCCCTCCGGCGCAATATCCGTTGTAGCCGTACAGATATTCTCCGCAAACAATGTTCCTCTGTAAATATCCTTATTGTAGTTCTCATCCTCATAGGCCACCACTACTTCCTCTGGTTTTGCACACCCTGATGCGAATACCGCACAGACAGCGGCAGCCATGAGCAGACGATAAATCTTACCTGTACATCTCACGCCAATCAAGATCTCCTCTGTCAATCGCTAAAATAATCAACTCCGCAGTGGCAAGGTTACTGGCCATGGGAATATTGTACATGTCGCAAAGCTGAATCACGTCATTCACATCCGGTTCATGAGGCTTGGGGTTCGACGGCTCCCTAAGGAATATCAGCGCATCAATATCGTTCTGTGCGATCTGCGCGCCAAGCTGCTGCTTTCCGCCTAATGGTCCGGCAAGATATTTGTGCACATTCAGGTTCGTGACTTCTTCAATCAGACGACCGGTAGTTCCGGTTGCATAAAGGTTGTGCTTGCTTAAAATCCCCCTATAAGCAATACAAAAATTCTGCATCAAAGTCTTCTTTGAATCATGAGCGATCAGTCCTATATTCATCTTCTTTCACTCCTTATTGATATTTTTTCGGCTGTAACCCGACGTTTAAGACAAACCCAACCCCCATGTACAGGCTAACCAAAGAGGTAAGTCCGTAACTGACGAAAGGAAGGGGTACGCCCGTATTCGGCAGAATCTGGGTGGCAACTCCGATATTAATAAAACTCTGGATGCCTATCAGTCCACCGAAACCGCAGCATACTAGCTTACCCGTCAGGTTCTGCGATCGCGTCCCTATTAGAATACATTGTATCACAATTAATAATAATAAAGCAATAACAATACAGCTTCCTATAAAACCAAGTTCTTCACCT
>BLMJ01000275.1 GCA_011960625.1 Lachnospiraceae bacterium
CAATCGAAGACGCCAAAAGCGCCAGCTCTTCAAAGTTTTTTTCTGAACTTCCGGCCATTCTGTTTGAGACAACGGACTGCCCCTCCTGCTTAAAGTCCTTTATACCCCCTTCGTCTGGTTCAAAGGGTCTATACTCGGGAAGCTGCAAAGCAGAGTTAAACTCTCCAAGCCTAAATTCTCTGGACAAGCCTTTTAGGATATCCAATGCAGCAATATCCTTCTGACACTCTAAAACCAGCACGTCGCATCCAAGCATGGTCAGCATATAACACAAGAGATACTCCTGTTCCTTTTGCACATTTTCCACCAGAAGCTTAAAACATTTTCTCTCATTCCAATCTGCCAAAGACTCTCCAAGCACATAATCTGTCCAGTATAAGAGCTTCACGACAAAATTCTTCTCTATAGAATCTGTTATATTCTTTTTGATCAGGCGATATTTCGCTATAGTCTCAAGACACGCGGCGCCAAGCACACGGCCAAACCGCTCGTCCTTATTCTGGTTTTTCACATACAGCCTATGGTTTCGTCTTAACTCCTCAAACTGACTTGCGTAGAACTCCATATCCTCCTGGGAAATCAGCGGCGGGAACAATTTAACCCTTGTATAGAACAGTGTTCCATCACGCATTTTAATTCCCATTCTCTGATCGGCCGCAATTATCTTAGTTTTGATGTCTGGGCCGCATCCAAGCGCCCTGACAAAGTATACGTCACGCCTATTCCCGTTAAATCCGCCCTTTATGCTTAAAAATGTATCCAGGGAATTTATATTCATGACATTATGCCTGTATACTATCTCTTTCTCCATCTTTTTCACCAGCTTATAACTTATAGTTTTATCTTATCACAATGTCATAAATATATCTACCAATTCTCCCAATGATATGATATATTTGAAACAGTTTGATTACTGAAAAGAAACAAATAAAAAAGGAGTTTTCGATAACATGAATAATCAGGCAATTTATTACAGTGTAGGGCCGCTTTTGTACTGTCCGGCGGACAATACCTCTATTGCAGCTTCCATAAGCTCACAGAAATTCGGAACGAACTTCTCTCTTGCGCTCTGCCTTGAGGATACGATAAATGATAATTTTGTACAAGAAGCCGAGAATCTGCTCATTTCTTCAATAAATACTATCTATGAAGCCAGACAACACACGGACTTTTTCCTGCCAAAGATCTTTATCCGTGTTCGAACCCCCGAGCAGATGAAAAGTCTTTCCGGGCGTTTTGGCGACAGTGATGAACTCATAACAGGATATATCATCCCAAAGTTTTCGCCGGCGAACGCCGACTCTTATCTTCGGCAGCTTACAGATATCAACAGCGGTTCGGGCGCCGTGAAATATGCGATGCCAATTTACGAAAGCGCCGCAATTGTAGATCTTCGCTCCCGCTATGATGTCTTATACGGCTTAAAGGAGAAGCTTGCGCCTGTGGAATCATGGATACTGAATATACGCGTAGGCGGAAATGATCTCTCTCATCTCTTTGGATTCCGCCGGGAATCTAGCGAGTCGATCCATCAGCTCACTCCGATTGCCAATATCTTTGGGGACATCATTACGGTATATGGTATGGATTATGTCGTCTCCGGTCCCGTATGGGAATATTATTCCGGAACAAATTGGGAAAAGGGTCTACGAAAAGAAATAAGAGAGGACATATTAAACGGATTCATCGGTAAGACTGTAATCCATCCGAATCAGATTCCGATTGTCAACGACGAGTACAAAGTATCTCAAAAGAACTATGAAGCCGCCCTCCACATCCTGAACTGGAATACGAAGGAAGATTCTTTTGTCTCCGGCAGCCTCACCGGAGAACGAATGGACGAATATAAGACCCACTTTAACTGGGCGCGTAAAATCTGCTTTCTGGCAGAATATTATGGAACGATTTAGCTTTCATCAGGATGCCTGTTGTTAACTTGAAAGGGGCTGCTCAACAGCCCCTCATACTCATATATCCCCAAGTTTCCTTATAATCCCGCAGCACTTATAATGCTTCAAAGGATAATACTCAACGGAAACCTTCTTCTCCTTGGCAAGCCTTACCAGATGGCTTAGCTCACGGCTGTCTTTATATCTTTCATCAATCAGAACCTTCCACGGAACTCTCCTAAGCAGTACGCGGGTAGCTTCACCAATCCCAGGCTTTATAAAATTGATATCTTCAATACGGTATTTATCCGCAATCTCTTTTACCTCATCTATCCCTTGCCCCTCCGTCTCTATATGGGGGATGTCGGACGATAATGTAAATTCACTTTCAATCGCCTGGATAAACTTATATGAAAGATCTGCATGCCGAAGCTCTTCATAGAATACTGCTCCATGGAAATCCTTTTCCCCAATGATATCGCTCCGAAAAAACGTCCTGCTCACCAGACCGGACACCGTACTGTTCAGACAAGAGCTTGGGATCAGGAGATCCTCGTGGGTTCCGCAAAGCTCGGTCACATTGGCAGGGTCTGCAACGACAGCAATCTGAGACGATACTCCTTCATACCCTTCAACAGCCTTTTTAAGCTCCCTTAAGATAGCCCCTTTTCCAATCCAGCCGTCTACGAACAGCAGTTGCTCCGCCCGATAGTTCTTAAGCAGGAAACTCATTGCATTATGATCAATCCCGCGATCTCTTATGATGGAAATGGAATAATGGGCGACATCCACATTATACTTGAACTTCAGATATCGCTTTATCAATATGCCTATTGGTATTCCCGCTCTGGCAAGTGAAACCAGCACCACGTCCGCTCCCCTTGATTTCATGATCTTATCCGAAAGCCTGCCTACGGCCTGTGCCACCGGCTTTGAATAGATCTTAAGCGTCTCTTCGTAGATCTCCATGTATCTGTCCGTAGGAACATACTCTATCGGAAGCATCTCACTGTAATGCCGCCCTGACTGGATGAGTTTCTCTCTTTCCTCTGTCGGCTGGGGCTTTACCATTCCCGAGATATCCTTCAATAAGAGAATGACATCCTGTTCACTGTATGAACTTCTCATATTAACACCACCTGATTAAGTGAACCTCACTATTTTTCTTCATAAGGGCATTGATCAGGGAATTTTTCCCAGTCTCCTCAGAGCCTTGAGCATCCGTAATAATAAAAACTCTGTCGCAGCTTTCAATATTATAGATATACGTAATCCTGTCAGCATCATACATGCTTCGGAGTTCATATCTTGTCTGTAAAGGATAAGATGGATCTGCCGAAACCTGAATCGGGCTTCGCGTTGTGGAATGGCATCTCACCCTGCATCCCTCATTCTCTATGCAGCCTGCAATGAACAGCGCCGGATACATGAACTCTTCCGTTCCGATTACAAGCACGCTCTCATCTTTCTCAAAACCATAGGCGGCTTTCATATCCTTCCACAGCGTCTCGCAGCTTTTCTGATACTTCAAAGAATCCACCATTCTTCTTGTGTCCATCCACCCCATAAATCTGGCTTCCTTTGCCTCGTACCTGCTGCTTATATCACACTTTTCATAGTTTCCTGTATCTGTATACTGCTGCGCAATCCTTCCGTAATCCTCATGGTCGACCTTGAGGATATAATGGCATCGGATTCCTTTCTCCTCATAGCTTCTCATACTTTCTTCCGTCATTCCATTCAAAATCGAAGCGACAGAAAACTTCAGGTTCCGTCCATATCTTTCTTCCATTTTACGGACTATATTAAGAATCGTATTCCCCGTCGTGACCTCATCCTCTATAAAGATGATACGGTCAACGATGCCTATAGCCTTGTCAACATCCTCTTTCAAAAGTTTCTGCTCTGTCGCATGGCTGTGGGCCTCAGTGAAATAGATATATTCTGCCTGCAAAATCTTTTCTCTCGTTGTCTGAATGTATCTTGCCCCCAACCGAATTGCAGTGTTGGCGCCAATGGCCGTGGCAGTCTCCGCAAAACCTATGACTAACAACTCTTCGCCGCCATATTCCTTCTTAATAATCTCAGCCAACTCATCGAACAGCTCAAACGCTTTTCCCGGACGGACCGGGATATGCTTTCCCTGCAGGGGATTAATCACCAGGAAATTCCGTTTCTTGTTATTCTCACGTTTTCCTATGGATACAAGCTCTGTCTCTTTATACATATATATGTCCGCCCTATTCTTTCCGTCTAATTTTCTTCACAAATTTTCTACTGTAACAGAAACTCAATGAACTTTACCGCCGTCTTGGGATTCTTGCTGTTGACGGGAACGGCCGCATAGATTTTATCGTAAGAGGTCATCGCCTCTTGCTCTAAAATATTGCCGGACTTAAGCAGGACCCCATAATCACTTACGGCGTCGCCACAGCCCGCCGGATTTTCTCCAAGAAGCTCCTCTATTTCCAAAAAACCTTCCTGATCGGCATACTCATAAAAGACGCTCTCGGAACACACCAACACATCAACGGCATTGGCGCCCAAAAGCGTTGTCAATGCCGTCTTACTGGTGGCGCCTCCCTTGTCATCTGGGATATTCGCGCGGATACGTACTTCGCCGTCCTTTTCCTCAATTCCGGCAAACTCAACGAAGGCTTCCTCAAGCCACTGTGCTTTCTGGCTGTCCCCTCCGATCACAACGGCATTCAGCAGAACCTTTGTATGCATCCCCTTGTACATGTTCACGCCCAGGCAAATCAGCCCAACCAAAATTACTGCGGCAAAAAGCCAGGATTTATAGTACATCCACAAGTATTCCAGCTTTTTGCCAAAAGACATGTTTCCCCAGGTTTCCTTGATAATATCCTCTTCCTTGACAACCTCTTCTCTTATGTCTTTTTCTCCCATTTGCGCCTCCACACTTTTAATTATCCTACTGGTTTACAGCATCTTTTGGACTTTGCAGGGGTTTCCATAGGCTACAACATTCGCCGGAATATCTTTTGTCACAACGCTTCCTGCGCCAATCGTCGTATTCTCCCCGATTGTAACCCCCGGAAGGACAATCACCCCTGCGCCAAGCCAAACACCGTCCCCGATATGAACC
The DNA here is from genome assembly GCA_011960625.1 of Lachnospiraceae bacterium. Lineage (GTDB taxonomy): Bacteria > Bacillota > Clostridia > Lachnospirales > Lachnospiraceae > Sporofaciens. Next base: position 4,999 of record BLMJ01000275.1, read on the forward strand.
GGCTTGTTAAACTGCATACCTTTATTCCTGAGTTCGGCTTCCAGGGGATGCCCTGCCGTTGCCAGAGTTACATTCGGCCCAATCATCACATGATTGCCGATATAGATATCTGCATCATCCACCAGCGTCAGGTTAAAGTTCACATACACATGATCCCCAATATGGGTATTCTTCCCCCAGTTTGCTCTGAGCGGAGGCTCAATGACGCAGTCTTCGCCCAGCTCTCCCAAAAGCTCCTTTAAAATCTCCTGCTGCTTTCTGCGGTTAGACGGCCTGGTATGATTGTATTCGTACATCAAATCATTATACCGCCACTGCACTTCGTATAGCTCTGAATCCGACGCATCGTATAACTCCCCGCTTTTGATAACCTCTTCTGTAACCATTCCCCATTCTCCTTTCGTCCTTGCCAGTCCTTATCTGTAATACTTAAGCAAATCTTTCTCACTGAAATCAGCAGGGTCGCTGGAATCCTCGCCGGCACACAGAAGCCACACGGAGACATTCTCCATAAACCACTTCCGCTTCTTCAAGGTACTGACAATCCTCCCAAAGCAGATATCATCTTTTGCCCTCCCGCCGTCACGATACACCAGCGCACCAGAAACATCCTCCACACGGGGAAGGCCTTTTTTAATAAAAATGCTGTCAAGCGTATTATAAATACCTTTTAAATGATATCTTTTTTCTATTTTAATTTTATCATCATCCATACGGATAATCATTTTCAACATTATGAAGGCCCTCCCTTTGTGCCGTATCATGGGTATTATATCACTGAAAATACATTTCTACAATCAATAAAATCTATACTTCTTCCTTTAGTATCTCTCGGATAATACTCTCAATATCCCTTCCTGAGATCGTTATATCCTGTATTTCACACCGCTTCGACACAGCATCTATCATACTGACACTGTCCACCGTATCCGCATCGTACTCAAGGCTTAAGCTGTGGGGCGTCATACCGGATACCTGCACCCCTTCCATGGCAAATACCGCGTCCATGCACCATGGATTTTTGTCCACCTCGAATTGAATCTGCTTCTTCCGGTTGAAGTTAAGCTTCACCTTCTGCATCTGGTCATCCAATATGACCTTTCCATGGTTAATCAGCACAATCCGCTGGCACAGCGACTCGATATCCTGGAAATCGTGGCTTGTAACGATGAAGGTGGTCTTCTCCTCCGCATTCATCCGCCGAATAAATTCCCGTATACTCGCCTTGGACTCGGCATCCAGACCAATGGTCGGCTCGTCTAGGAATACAATCTTCGGGTCATGCAAAAATGCCGCCGCAATATTACACCTCATCTTCTGCCCCAGGGACAGTTGGCGTTCTGGTATGGACAATAAGGGCTCAAGTCCCATGATTTCCGTATATTTTTCCAGATTCTCCTTAAAACGCTTCTCCGGTATTTCATATAGCTTCTGGAACAGCCTGTACGACTCTATCACAGGCACGTCCCACCATAGGATGGAGCGATTCCCAAATACTGCCCCGATGCCCTTGCTGTTGCGTACCCGTTCCTTGAACGGATCTATCCCGTTAATCTTCACGGTACCCGCCGTCGGCTTTAAGATGCCGCAAAGCATCTTGATGGTTGTGGATTTACCGGAGCCGTTCGGCCCTACATACCCGACGGTTTCCCCCTTCTCTATGGAGAAATCCACACTATCGACTGCTCTTAAGATCTCATACTCCGGAGCGAACATGGCTCTCAATGCCTTACTGAGATTTTCAGAATTTTTTCTTCTTTTATATTCTTTGACAAGCTGTCTTACTTCTACCTGACTCATAATTCTTCCTCTCTTGCTGCATAGTTATTCTGTTATATTAGTCATTTCTACGTTCCTGTACTGTCGTATGTGCGCGTCCCAAGATTCCAGAATATAGCTGCAACCAAGCAGACGCCTGCCGCTGAAAGCGGCAATCCTGCCAATACCCAGTTTCCTGCCTTCCCAGTCAGATAAGACGCCGGATAATATCCTACAAACCCGAAAGGCAGCACATAGGTAAACACCGTTTGAATTATCCCTGGGAACGCACCTATGGGGTATTTTGCAAACTCCCGACAGGTCTGTACCAGCACAGCCACATCCTCGCCTTGAATAATCCAAAAGTTCAGACTGTTGAATATGGTATAGATTCCTGTATTTACAAGCACACCGCACACCAGATACTCTGCCATAAACAGAAAAAGTCCTGCGCTAAACCCAATCCCCAGCTGTGCCATAGAAAATATCATCGTCCCCGCATAGATGACCATGCTGACCAGAGCCGGATAATGTGCTACATCTCCCAGCACTTGGAAGAATAACGGCGCCGGCCGCACCAGAAAAACGTCCATCCTCCCCTGATGCACCAGCCTATTTATCTCCCATACATTATCTAAAAATGTCATACTTATAGACTCCACCAACGCACACATGGAAAACATCAGGCAGATTTCATAAACGCCCCAACCTCCAAGGCCGCCGGCTGCATAGGCGATGGCCAGTATTCCGATGAAGCCCGCCGCCTCCCGCAATAACAGAGATATGATCATTATCACTGTATCTGTCGGATACTGAGTCATCTCCAAAAATCCCCGCCTCTGGTAACCCTTCCAGAGCCTCAGATAATAAACCACTCTATTCATCTTTCCTTAACCTCCCTGCACTACGATCCTGCGTATTGAACAACTATAGAAAATATTGGCGCCAAGCCACAAAATCAAAATCCATACTACCTGAAGCACAAGAAACTGTCCCGCCTCTCTTGGGAGATATTTTCCCAGATAGATATTGACCGGAACAGACACCATACCGGCGAAAGGCAGGTAATCGAGAACCCTGGCAATCCCTTCCGGAAACAGGAACAATGGAACGACCCCTCCTGAAAGGATAGACAACAGCGAGTTCTTCGCAAAGGCAAGACTATAAGAGTGATTGGTATAAAAGGCACACAAGCCTACCATAAATTCAAAGAAAAACATGATTCCAATGGAGAGACATATACTCACCAGAAACATTACAAAATTCCACACCCCTGCCGGCGCTGACCCGCCAAGTACGAGAAAGCAGATTACAGCGACCGGCGCCCCTTTAAAAATAGCAAAAAATATAAACTCTCCTACCCGCCTTGAAAACAGAGTAAACTGCAGGGATACGGGGCGTAGAAGCTCCATCCCAATCGTCCCCATCCTAATCCAGTGAGACAGTTCAGAATTGATCCCGCCGCTAAACTGGGATGAGAGCATCCTTGACAGAATTACATATGCCGTCATCTGTACAGCCGTATAGCCCGCTAAGGAATCCTGCTGGCGAAACACAAACTGCCACAAGAAATAGTAGATTATAATAGATGCAAAGGTCCCCGCAATATTGAGCCAGAATGCCTTCACATATGCAAATTTTGTTAAAAATGTCATTCTAACAAGATAATAAAATTTATCCATAGTTTTACTCCCATTCTCTCAACAAACTTCTAAGATACGTATCTTTTCAACATCGTTCCCTGTCAATTCTACCACTTTACCCCTGATTTACACATATCAAGATAGCAAAAAATTCAATATAACGCCAAAAAAACACCTGACTTACTTCCGGATTGAAAAGGCAAAAGTCTTTTTGATTGATACAGACCAGCCTCTGCACGTCATTGCCAATGCAATAGGATTTGAAAACAGTTTTTCTTTCTCCCGTCTGTTTAAGTCTGTAACCGGAATTTCTCCAGCTAATTACAGAGGGCGGGGCCGCTGAATAGCCGGCTCCTCCCTTGCTTTTATCAATATTTTTATGTATACTTATAACATCATTCATTGACAACAAAAGATCCGGGCTTTTCCGGTCAGAAAGGAATTACTATGAACCGTTTCTTTAATTTGGACAACCCCTTTATGCAGTTTCTAAACAACATGGCTGACTTAATCATCCTTAATATTATCTTCCTGATATCCTGTATCCCCCTTATCACCATCGGAGCCTCCATCAGCGCCCTGCACTACGTCTGTCTGAAAATGGTGAGGGGAGAAAGCCCCTATGTCTGGGCTGGCTTCCTGAAAGGCTTTACATCAAGCTTTAAGCAGGGAACGATTATCTGGCTTGCATTTGCTGCAATTGCATCCTTCATTGGAATTGACCATAGGATCCTAAATTCCGAAAGTTCCGCGCTTTTTTCCGTAATGAAGGTTGCTTTAGGCGTCGTGACTGCCCTCCTGTCCTGCATATTTATTTACATCTTTCCGATCATATCACATTTTAAATGCACCACCAGACAGGCGGTGAAGAATGCCCTCTTTATGACAATTGGGCATCTTCCCTACACTATCCTTCTTGCCGCAATGTACAGCCTGATTATTTTCTTATGCACACTCACCGAAAAGCTTCTGGCAATGATTCTTATGATCTCTGTAATCTGCGGCTTTTCCGTCGTGGCATTTACAGCCTGCATCATTTTTGACCGGATTTTCAGAAAATATGAGCCTGAACGTGAGGCAATTCCTGAATATTATG
>BLMJ01000276.1 GCA_011960625.1 Lachnospiraceae bacterium
CCTTCTCCTGGAATCGACTTTCCTTCTCCTGGAATCGACTTTCCTTCTCCTGGAACTGAAGTTCTTTCTTCCTCCACTCATCTGCAAAAATCTCTTTTAAAGCATCACATACCATATTCCCTGCCTCCTCCATCGTTTTCTGATTAGCCCGCATAATCAAATCCATGGCTGCCTGGTATAAATTGGATTCTCTGCATCTTTTGTATTCCCTCAATAACCGCTTCGTATTCATATCCATCGCCAGGTCCCTTTTTAGACTGCTTAACCATCGGTTTTCTTTGGCGGGAAGTTGTGTAACTACGATAATCTGCATAGTGAGGGGGTCATTCGTAAGCCAGTAAATACCTTTCCCTTTCTGTACTGCTCCGATGTTCCTCTCCTGTTTCAAAATTTTCATCATTTTTCTAGGATAATGGCTGCATACAAAGGTTATTGTAATATCTTCCATGGATATCTCATGTACTTTCTCCGTGTTCGATTGATAGAGACATGCGTATCCATAAACTTTATAAAAATCATCGATACTTATATAATCATCCGGGCTCTTATACTCTATTAAATTATGTTTACGGAAAATCTTTCCAATATTCTTTTGTACCGGCTTATCCTCTGAATCTTTCATTACCACCGTATCAATACGCAGTGATTTCTTATACACTTCATATTCTGAACAGAATCTCAGATGGGCAGCTTCTCCTTGAAGCTCAATCTGGAGTGCCGCGTGAAAGCCATCATGCCATTGTAAAATCTTATCTGCCATTCACTACCTCCATTATATTCAATTGTCGCTCTGTATGCAAGATATACAAACTATTTATTTATACGAACCATGGAAATCACCTGCACTCTCTCAAAAAGAATTAAAATTCATACACCGGATAAATTCTGATGAATATCAGATATGAAAATAAGATTAGATTGATAAATATTTCGCTTTTATCCTAACACCTTTTTAAAAATTTCTCAATCACATTTGCTCGACATTTTTTGACACATTTTAATAAAATGCGATATTTCTACAACCCATAAGCACACTAGCTTCTATTATTGTAAAAATACCGCATAATTCCTATCTTCCCACATCCATACTTCCTGAACGAAATCCCTCCAAATCCAGAGTAAGATATGTATAACCCAAACTTTTCAGATATTCTATGACCCTTTCCCTTTGTTCTACAAGCATTTGCAGGTCTTGTTTATCTACCTCGATTCTCACAAATTCCCCGTAAACTCTTAGACGTACATTGTAAAATCCCAGATTTCTCAAAAAAACCTCGCCAGCCTCCACCTTTCTCATTTCCTCATAAGAAAGGTGTGTACCATAGGGGAACCTGGTTGCAAGACAAGGCGTGGAGGGCTTATCTGACACAGAGATTCCATATTCTCCTGCGAATTTTCGGACCTCTCCTTTCGTAAATCCTGCATCAGCCAACGGGCTAATAATCCCCAGTTCACGGACCGCCTGGATTCCTGGACGGTATACCTGCAAATCCTCTTCGTTGGTCCCTTCTAGTATCCTTGAAATCCCCAATCCTCCCGCCTCTTTTTGAATTTCTTGAAATAGATGCCGTTTGCAGCGATAACAGCGGTCCACAGGATTGTTTTCTATACCGGCACCCTTTAACTCATTGATTTTCAGTATCCGAAAAACAGCTCCCAGCTCCTGTGCAACTTTCTGTGCCTCTTCTACTTCTTTCACAGGCTGCAGCATAGTCCAAATGAAGATCCCATAAACCTTTTTTGCGTGTTCTTTTGCAGCATCACACGCAAGCTTTAACAACAAGCTACTGTCCACACCTCCTGAAAAGGCGACGACTAAATCTTCTGATGCATATCGCTGCATGTTACTTCGAAGGATTTCTTTTTTGTCTGCATAGCTATTCATGTGATTTCCCTTCTTGCATAAGTCTGTCGCTTGCTTCCCTGCAAATCTGCCCCCACGTTTCCTGATACGTCAAGCCTTTCTTCCTGCAAATTTCCACCACACTCTCATATTCAGGATATGCTCTGACACAACCTTCTATTTCACATACCTTTACTTTTGCCTCCCCAAGGGATGTCTTAATTCTGCAGATCTCACGCTTTAACACCGTACGTTCCATCTTCATTCTGCGGATTCCAATGGTAGTAGTCTCTCGGAAAATAATCTCCTCCATCTTGGTAAGCATTTCTTCACTGCAAATCACATTAAGCTGATACGCCGGACGATTCTTCTTCATATACACCGGTGAATAATGCACGTCCCTCGCCCCAGCTTCGAAAAGCTGTTCTAAGACGTACCCTAAGGCTTCCCCAGTACAATCATCAATATTACTCTCCAATTTGTAAATGTAATCGCTCTCTTTTGTCTCTGGTTCAATCAACATTCCCCGTAAAATACTGGCTCTTCCATAATCCCTCTTTCCCGCGCCAATACCGGTTCGCCTAATCTTATATCTGTCCGGCAGCTGTTGAGAGGTACGTAACGCCGCAACAATCGCCGCCCCGGTAGGCGTCACTAACTCAGCTTCTGTGTTCGTCATATGCAGGGAAATCCCATGTTGCTGTACGATATTGACTACCGCCGGAACCGGAACTGGAATCACCCCATGCTGGCATCTGACCGTACCTCTGCCTTCATATAATTCTGGTACGATAACCTCCGTAATATTCAAATTATCCAGGCAAATTGCTACAGCAACAATATCCACAATAGAGTCCACAGCCCCCACTTCATGAAAATGAACTTCCTCCAAGGTTGTCCCATGAGCCTTTGCCTCAGCTTCTGCCAACACCCTAAATATATCTAAGGCAATCGACTTGGCTCTCTGTGTAATCTGAGAATCGCGGATAATAGCTTCTATCTCCAGCAATCCGCGATGCTCATGGGTATGCGGCGCTTCACCGTGGGTATGGGTATGTTCATGGACATGTCCATGCTCCTCCCCATGAGAATGCACATGCCCATATAGATACTCATTGTCATGGTCATGGTTCTCGTGCTCCCTATCTAACGCCACCCGAAAATCACACGCATCAAGCCCTGACTTCTTTACCCTGCTGATTTCTATCTCAAATCCCACAACCGGAAGGCTTCTAAGCTGCTCTTCCAATATTCTCTGGTCCGCTCCTAAGTCAAGCAATGCCCCTACCGTCATATCGCCGCTGATTCCGCTATAACATTCCAGATATAATGTCTTTTCTGCTTCTTCGTATAACATCTTCTCTTCCTCCTGAAATCACTGATTTTGTGACTAATCCCTTTTTTCATTATACGATACGCCCCTATCCAATGTCTAACATTAGTTTCATACCTCCTATACTTCCTATACTGCCTAATAGTATAAAATACATATACGTAAAATAAAAAACAGACAGTCTCGCTCATTTCTTTCACTTATCTGTCTGTTCCAATTCCTATCTTCCTTTTTAAATACCTTTGGGCATCTCCCTCTGGTGCATCTCTGCAAAATCTTACGAGCCATTCTTCATAAATCTGCTCATCATCATATTCCTGCAATTCTACGTCTTCCTCCTTAAGCTCAAGCAACTTGGAATACTCCTTAAGCCGTTCCTGAAACTGTGGGGAAAATCGTTTCCAAAGCTCCATGTTAAGACAGGTCAACCCTAAAAATTCTGTTATATAGGATAACCTGTCAAAATCCAAAAACTGCATTTTCTCCCTGCCAGCTAATAAAGCCCTGTCCCGCTCGCCACAGAGAAAAAGAAACGCAAACCTCTCCATATCTTCCCGACACATAGTCATTCCCTTCCTTGCCCGGCCTTCTGCCTGTACATCACTTTTACAACCAATTCTATATGTTCTTAGTCACAAAAGCAACTAAAAGTTGTAAAAACCTAACACGTTGCCCCGACGGACGATTAAAATATGAAATGTGCCATAGAAAAAGCTGTCAAAAAATCATTCCTTTTCTGACAGCCCATTTACAACAAAAATTATTTATGACTAATCATCCTCATAATTAAATCCACGGACCCTTGTATTCCATAGCTCGCACTGTTAATACAGAGGTCATAATTTTTTGCCTTCCCCCAATTGCGTCCCGTATAATATTTGTAATACTTAATATGCGCCTTGTCAAGTCTCGCCAACAGATGCCGCGCTTTTTTTTCATTCTCTACACCGCGTACTTCCATAACCCTGTGAATCCTCTGCTCTAACGGCGCTGTAATAAAAATACTGATATGAGGAATCCGGTTATTGGTCAATATTGCATCTGCACATCGCCCCATCACCACAAAATCTTCCTTCTTTGCCATATCACACAGTAAATCACTCTGATTAAAGAATACCGCATCCTTCTTGGGCAATCCATGATATCGGTTAAACTCACGAAACTTTTCCCTAAGCGTCGATTTGGGCGCCGGTGCAAATGCCGGAAGCTCGTTTAGATACTGGCGGCTATCCTTCCCGTCTTTTTTATAAGGATAACCTCCCCTGTCATGCACTGTATCTTTCTCTGCCTCCAGCCGTTTTAACACCTCGTCAAAAATCTCCACATCATAGTAATTGATTTTCAAGGTATCCGCTAAATTGAAGCCAATCTGACTGCCGCCGCAGCCGTAAGTTCTTCCAATACAGATAATCAAATGATCCTTTTCTGAAAAACGAGATTCCAGATGCAGGGTATTTAACTGTGCTATGTTCTGATCCAGAATATCTCCTTTGATAAAGCTGGCGGGAAGCTCTGTTACTTCCTTTAGAATCTCGTCATACTTTACCATAATCCGATGTTTACTTGCCTGGTCTTGAATGGTTCGAGCCATATTGCTAATCAACGCAAGTTCATTTCTCAGTATATGCGCTTCATTGCGCTCATGCATCATCCGCACAGTTTCCTCAATACAGTCTTCCCTTTTGCCGTTGAACACACGTCCCAGAGAGGATCCCAGCTCTTGATAGACTTCCTCATCTAAATCATAGATACGTCCGGCAAGCCCTCTTAAATCTTTTTCTTCATTTGCCATTGAAAAGCCCCCTCCTTATCTGAAAAATAACAACGTATCCAGCAAAAATACCGGAAAAAGAACCATAACCGACCATCCAATATACCGGAAAAACGACGGCATATGGATACCGTTTTCATCCGCAATCGCCTTTACCATAAAGTTTGGCGCATTTCCAATATACGTATTCGCACCCATAAACACAGCCCCGCAGGAAATGGCTGTCAAAACCTTTATAGGCACAATACCAAGCGTCGTTAAAAGCCCCTCGTTAAATCCAATCGCCCCTGCCGTCGTCAAGAATACCAGATAGGTCGGCGTATTGTCAAGAAAACTCGAAAGCACTCCCGTGGTCCAGAACATCTGATAAGGCTCTGTAATTCCCAAGCCGGCTCCCATTCCTTTCAGTATCGCCAACGCCGGCTGCATCGTGATGAAAATTCCGATAAACAGCGTCCCTACTTCCTTTATCGCCCCCCAAGTAAAGTGATTCTTCTTGCGGATAATCGGGTCCGTCGTTCGAAAAGACAGGAAGGCCGCAAGCAGGATAATCAGGATTTCAATGATTGCCGGAAAACTTAAGACCACTTCCCCAAAAATATGAAGCCCTCTCACCTTTCCCTCTGAATCCTGAAATAACGGCTGCTCCGGCAATATTCCGCTTAAGACCACTGCCGCAACAATCATTGCCAGAAATAGCAGATTATGCAGACCTTGGAGCTGAATCTTCGTCCCCGGTTTGCTAATATCTGGTTTCCGTCCCCGCGCCATATCCCGACAGTACCGCTTCCGGTCAATCCAGTAAAAAATAAATAACAGCACTGCCATATTAAACAGCATAATGGGAAAAAGGTGCAGACTCCAGAAGAAGGGCACTCCTCTTGAAAATCCCATCAGCAACGGCGGGTCTCCAATAGGCGTCAGGCATCCTCCGATATTAGATACCAAAAAGATGAAAAACACCAGGATATGGGACCGATTTCTACGCCACGCATTCATCTTAATAACCGGACGGACCATCAGCATACTTGCACCCGTCGTTCCAATCCAGCTTGCGAGCAAGGTTCCGATTGTCAGCAGAATAATATTGACCCGCGGAGAGCCCGCCAGATCTCCCTCCATAGTGATGTTGCCGGCTACGCAGAATAATCCGAACAGTAAAACAATAAACGTAAGGTAGTCATTTACCAGACATTCCAGAACCGTCTCTAAGGCAGATCCGGCACCGAACATCACCCCAAAAGGTATGATAAACAAAAGCGACCATCCTGCAACTGCAATCGGCTGATGGGCTTCCCACCACTCAGCCTTCACTAACGGAAGAACTGCAATGCAGCACAGCAGCCCTGCAAATGGGATACAGAGCCACAATGGTATAGTTTCTAACATGATTTATCCCCCCTGTTTTTCTTGTTAAACATTTATCAATTCATCAACCTATTATAGTCAAATATTCTCTTAGATTCAAGAAGAAAATATACCAATTCTTATCTTAGATTTGGGAAAGAAATGTGCAATTTAGGTAATCCCAATCAAAGGGTTTGTAAACCATTAAATTCCTTGGGTATGTTTCAAAAATTTTACAGAACTGTTCCATAAACTCCACACATTATGGTATAATGTGTCTCTACGCAAGATATGTAAATCATCTTTGGAGGTAAATCATGGACCTTGAATATCAATATAACGCCGTACAGAAACAATATAAGACTGCCAAAAACCTTAACCTTCGGATTTCCCTTCATGCAAAATACTCTACCAACCAGATAGGTTTTGGCAATTGGCTGTTTTCCCAATATAACCTTGCACCCAATATGCGAATCCTGGAGCTTGGATGCGGTACTGGGGAAATGTGGGATACCAAACTGCACCTTCTTGACCCCAGTATCAAGTTGCTGCTGACGGATTTTTCAGAAAATATGGTTTCCGTCGTAAAAGATCGTTTTCATGCAGCCAGCAATGTTTCATATGAGGTTGTGAATATCGAGAATATTCCTTACAGAGACTCCTGTTTCGACCGGGTAATTGCCAATATGATGTTATACCATGTTCCGGATCTGGATAAAGGATTATCCGAAGCAAAACGGGTATTGGCAGAAGACGGATATTTCTACTGCGCCACCTACGGAGAACATGGAATAATGCCGTTTCTTGCAGAGCTATTGAAAGACTACAACGTGAAAGATACAACCAACAAGAAATTTACCCTTCAGAATGGATATGACCTTTTGAAAGAACATTTTTCACATGTAGAACGGCTGGATTATGAAGACTCCCTTGCCATAACCGACATTGAGGACCTGCTGAATTACATCTATTCCCTGACCCTGATACCCGATATGGCAAAACTAGAACGTGAGACCCTGAAAAAAGCGCTGGAACAGAAAATGGACAGGCATGTGCTGAATATCCCCAAAGAATATGGAATGTTTCTATGCAGAAAATAACCAATATTCTGCGAAGTTTCGCCAGATATAATGCCCAGAAAAATTTGTAAAGGAGAATCCCTATGATTATGATAGACTTAAAAGACCCAAGCCATAGCCCAACCTTAGATGAAATAGGAACGTATATCCAGAACCCTGTATTTCAAAAATTCTGCTCGGAGATCAAAGACGCTTACAAATGCACTGAAAAAATCGAATATAGCTGCTGCAGTATGGAACCAGGCTGGAACGTAAAGTTTAAAAAATCGGGAAAATCCCTCTGTACCTTATATCCCAGAGAATCTTATTTTACCGCCATGATCGTTGTGGGAAGAAAAGAAAAAGAATCGGTAGAAGAAATCCTTCCCGAATGTACTTCCCGGCTTCAGGAGCTCTACGAAGAGACAAAGGAAGGCAACGGGCAGCGCTGGCTTATGATTGACTTAGAAGACCATGGCTCCATGTACCATGACGTACTTCGTCTGATCAAAATCCGCAGTATACGCTAAATCTGAAACAAAACGATACACCAAGCCTTAAGGAAGCAGAAAGGCGGGGCAGCCCAGAGACTTGCCCTGCCTTCCTCCCAAGTAATAGCTTTCGAAACGCCGCCTCTTACCGGATATCAAACACGCTTCTTACCCGTATCCCTTCCGCCTTACCAGAGACGATCTTCACACGCTTCTCATCCCCGTTTAAGTCAAAATAATTATCCGACAGAATTAAGTCTTCCTCTCCATTGAGAATCTCCACACTTTTTGCATACGCCTTTGCCGACACGACGATCTCATCGCCCTCCACACGCCAGGAAAGAGCAGGGTCTTCATACCGGAAATATTTCGGATAGGAAAAAATAACCGTCCCCTCCGAGACAACCTCCCCATCCTTTTCCAGCTTAAAACTTACATACTCTGAAAATACGTCAATCTCCGGCAAAAGAACCTTGTCAAGCCACACGCTGGTAAGCGCCGAAACCTTCACCTCCTGCATGCCGCCGTCTCTTAAGACCTTTGCCTTCGCATCCCGCAAAGCCCAGGAAACCTGCACACACTGTTCCTTACGCGTCTCGTTTGCCACATTTAACTGGATAGACTTCTCGAACGCAAAATGCTCTCGGTTCATATCCGCCTCCTGGGTCATCATCCCTTCCTCCTTGCAGGAAATCAGAAGGGGCGCAAAGAAGCGTTTCTGTGCATAGTGCAAGGCCTTCCACCTTCCGCAGTAATCAATGGACGACCAGGAAATAACCGGCCAGCAGTCGTTGAGCTGCCACACAATCGCTCCCATACAGCGTCCCCGATTCCGCCGGAAATGCTCCACGCCATAGCGAATTGCATCTGCCTGGAGAAGCTGGGACGCATAGATCAAGGTATCGAAATCCGTTGGATATAGATAAGTCTGTTGGAGATAATTCATGATTTTCCCATTTGCGCCATAGTTTCTCTGGTGCTTTTCCATCACATATGAGAAAATGTTCATGTCCCTGGGGTCGTCGGTAAACGTCTCGATGGTCTTCCTGCTTGGGAAGGACTGGAAACCAAACTCTGAGGCATAGCGGAAGAAGAATTTCCGGTACTCAGAAAACGGCTTATTCCCATGCCACACCGCCCAGTAATGCACATCCCCCCGATCTGGGCTATTCGGCTCATCAAAGGCCCCTCCGGACGACGGGCTTGCAGGCCAGTAGAAGGTCTGTGGGTCATATTCTGCCAGCACTTCCGGAATTAACTGCTCGTACATGATCACATAATCCCGAATCTCCGTCTTTTTCGTAACCCAGTGATGCCCCTCCTGAACAAACATTTCCATCTCGTTATTGCCGCACCACAGCCCCAACGACGCATGATGGCGGAGGCGTTTGATATTGTCAATAAATTCCCGGCGGATATTTTCTTTAAATTCCGGCGTCAGCTCGTACACAGCGCAGGCAAACATAAAATCCTGCCAGACGATCAACCCAAGTTCATCGCAGATATCATAGAACCAATCCTCCGGATAATAGCCGCCTCCCCACACACGGATAGCGTTATAATTCGCCGCTGCACATTGCATAAGAAGCTTCCGAGTCGTCTCCGGCGTAACCCTCCCAAGCAAGTGATCTTCCGGAATATAATCCGCACCCATGGCAAAGATGGCGACGCCGTTTACTTCATGGGCAAAACACTCTCCCCACTCGTCTTTTTCAATCCGCATGGTCATTGTCCTGAGTCCAATCCGCCTCTCCCATACATCTACAGACTCCCCGTCTGCATAGAGCGTGACCTTCACGGTATAAAGGGGCTGACCTCCTAAGCCCCTCGGCCACCAAAGCTTTGGATGCTCAATCAAAATTTCCTTCGGAGACTTTGGATACTTCCTGGCTGTCCCGTCAGGTTCTTCTATTTCTACGGTATACGCTGAATCCTCCACGACAGAAAAATGCTTTGCAGTAACCTCAAAATGCAGCACAACGCTTCCGTCCTCATGTTCTTGCCTGAGATAAACGCTGTCAAGCCTTGCCTTCTTCACCCCGAAAAGCCATACGGGACGGAAGATTCCAGCATCTGGAAGATGCGCGCCCCAATCCCACCCAAACATACAATGAGCTTTTCTTATATGGACGAAACCATCCCACGCATCCTCTGAGCCAAGTGTCCGGCATTTGGCAAACTCTTCTCTTATAAATCTAAGCGGCGAATGCAGCACCACCCGCAGTACATTGTCCTTTTCCCTGAGAAGGTCCGTCACGTCAAACTCCCAGACACGGTGCATATTATATGCCTTTCCAATCCATTCCTGATTCATATAAATATCGGCAATCGTGTCCAGCCCGTCAAAATGAAGGAAAATCTGCTCTTGGGAAAGCAGCTTTCTATCTGGGTCGAAACATACTTCATATTCATAATCATTTTCCATCAGAGGGAGGGCGCGGATTTCATTGTCCTTCCAGAATGGGTCCTCCATTCTGCCGTTTCTCAGTAAATCCGTGTAGACCGTCCCTGGTACAACGGCGGGCCAGTCTGGTTCTCCCTGACAACGCAGACGCCAATTTTTATCTAAAATCTGTTTTATCATATTCCCTCCGACGGATACTCGTTACATAATAACCGATATGGCTCCTCATCCTCCTCAATCTCTGGAAAACGGCCAATGGGCTCATAGAAACGGTTATCATTCTCATCGTCATTGCACATGGACACTTCCCCAAGGAGCACGTCGCCGCTCCCCTCCTCCACATGAAAATCATGGTACATATACGGATAAATCGTAATACTCTCTCCTGGCGTCAGCCGCACCTTTGTACCCGCCGGCACAGTAAACTCCCGCCCGTCACAGTGTACGGTAACGTCTGTTTCGTCAAACTCACCCTCCTTGGTGGAATTATAGACCGTAATCAGCACATTTCCGCCGCCTCTGTTGATAATGTCCTCCATCTTATTCCAGTGAAAATGCATTGGCGCCATCTGCCCCTCTTTTACAAGAAGCAGCTTCTCCGCATACGTCTTCGTATATTTATCTATTTTCAGATTCCCGTTACGCAGGGTAATCAACGAAAATCCTACCTCGTCAAATCTGCCAAGGCCGTAGTCTGTAATATCCCACCCAAGCATATTATCCCGAATTTCGTCATATTCCGCTCCCTTTGTTTTCCACTCCTTAGCGGACCACCTGCAAAACGGCGGAAGCTCAAACCCATGAGCCTGTATCAGCTCCTCCATATGTCTAATCTCTGCATTTATTTTTGAACGTTTCATTCTTATTCTCCTTTCTTAATCCAGCTTAGTTTCTTCTGCCTTACGCCTCAGTGCGTCAAGCTCTCCGCCTGAAAGAAACGTAAGTACAAGCTTCTTATGCTCCGTGGCCAAGGGCTCTATTTCATGCAGGCTGTTCTCTTCCATATGATGCAGTTTTCCGTAAACACTGGAATTTGCCGGCTCTAGTCCCAGGACATAATCGCCGGACGCAATAGACTTCCACTGCATGAAATACGGCAGATCCCTCACATTATAGTCCACCTTAAGCCCAATCCCAAGTCTCCGGTTTAACACTGCGGCAAAGGTGTTCCCTTTGGGGTCTGCCGCCATCTCATGGAGGAAAACATATTCCGGCTCATTGTCCAAAGGAGCTTCCATCCGATTCCAATGCGCCAGCTTCGATTTCGCCGCCTCATCCCTGGGCGTCACCCTCCTTGTAGGAATCAGAATCTCCGAATCCTCACACAGAAGCGGATAACCTACGTTAATATGGTACAACAGCATCATAGGCTCCCTACGGAATCCCTCATTCGTTATTTCGTCCTCAATACAGATACTCTTTTCCCCATAACAGGTGGTAATTGTCCTATGAAGCGTCAGATTCTCTCCGAAAAGCTCTGCCTCCCGCATCGTTCCTGACACCGTAAGGATATAATCGTCTCCCACCCATCGGGCGTCTGCACTCACATGCTCTGCAGGCGTCGTGCGGATTCGTCCATGCATAGGGAAATCCTTACCGTCAACCTTACAAGGCGCACAGATATTTTCAAGCCCGCAGGTAAACAACATCCCACCCATAATACTGCGCAAAGCCTCCGCCCCATTCGTGTCAAAATGGTTCCGTCCCATAAGCCCAGGTTTTGCAAGGAAACTAACGTTATGCCCGCCAAAAGACACATCCGTTAGATCCAGGCATTTATCAGCCATAACACTGAACTTTAGTGCGCCGTTCTTCACTTCAAACGCCCTCATTCCCCTTGCCCGTCCTTCCTCAAAGGTAATCGGACGGACATAGGCAAGCTGCTGCATATTTCCCACCAGACGAAGTAATTCCTTCTTATCTGCCACGGACAATCCCCCCATTCTTATCATCTTTCATGCTGACTTTCAGCAAATCTATAGCCAGCTTCACACTTCCCACGCGGTAGCCGCTGCATGCAAAGCATCCCTCTAGTCCTGGCTTCACAAGTATCAAAAGCGGCAGTTTTTCCGGATCCACATACATTCTCCTTGCAAGCGGCTCCACAATGTCGTCAAATTCGCCATAAACCAGCTTTCCGTCCGGAAATGCCCTCAAAACCTTCTCCCAGGCAGACGTTCTTTGGCGCTTCTCGTCCCTAAGTACAAAACACATCCCAATCTCCAAATTTTTCAAATTTTCCTGAAGTGTAATCATTTCATTTAACACATGCTCTGTGGGTTCCTCTGAAGGCTCAATAAACATCAGGATATTCGTGCCGCCTCTCATAAGAGAAGAAGCCGACCTTAACACCCCATCCTCTACAACCTCAAAATCCTCCAGTTGATTGGACACCAGCATCTTCTTTGGTTCTCCTGCCCGCAAATACATTTCCACTTCAAAGGTCTGCCCCGGGTCCAGACAGAGCTTACACTGTGCCGCCAGCTGATTACCGCTTGGCAGCCGGTTGGCAGTCAATATCCTGTATACCCCCGGGGTAAGCTTAAGCTTAAGTTCTGACCCTCTAAACTGTAATTCCTGATAATCCAACGTCACAAAACGTCCCTGACGGTACTGCCCAATGGTCCAGTTCTGGTAATAATTCCACTCGTCCTCTTCGTGACGCTTCAAAATAAGCAGGGCATATTCATCCTTACGCCCCTCTTTCATCCCTGAAATCCTTACGAAGCCACCGTCCCGAAAGACCTCGACCTCCCTTGTGGTCTGGTTAAGCCTCGCAGGGATACCTAGAGTCCGGCAAATTGCCGTACACAGAATCTTCCTGCTCATGGGAGAGCCGAACTTAAGCTTCAAGGTAGCTGCCGGGGTGGATAACAAGGCGTCATAGTCCTCCTTCTCGTCATAACGAACCTGAGCTTTAACATATTCCCAAATGAACGCCGGCTCCTTTTGAAATCGCCGGATCTCCTCTTCTCCCAAGCTGCCTGTAAGAAGCTCCCGTATCTCCTGCCTGTAACCGGTCAGCTCTTCCATATAAATCCGCGGGCAGAGGATATAACTGGTATAAATATCCAGTTGTCCTCTCTCCTTCCATTCTGTACGGTAACGGGCTGCATCTCTCAGATGCGTTTCAAGCACCTCTGCCCTAACATCCTTATAATCCTTTATACTAAGGCTGTATAACATCCTCTTTCTGTCCGGGTTATCATCCCTGTCTAAAAATTCATATATCTGCCCAAAATTCCCAGCCGAAAGCAATAGAAGCTCCCGCTCTCTTTTATACTTTTCTGCAAGTTCTTCCTGAAAATAGCCCTTAATCCGGTTCTTACGCATCTCCATGGACGTCTGAACCCGTTCACGGTTCTTGGCCTTCTGCTCCTTCGTCATATGAGATGCACAGGCACGACCTTCCTTTGGAGCCTGAATATCCATCCCATTCCACGAAGGCTTACCCTGCCGTACCTTAGAAATATACTGGGACTCTTCCTTCAGTGTTAGGTAAACCTCCCTCTCATCCTCCGTATGAGCCAACGTCTCTCCAATCCTATTATCTTTCACCGCCCACACCAGCACCGTACCCTTCCCAAGGCACAGCGACGCCTGTCCATCATTATCCGTTACAAGGACCGCGATATGGGCAAACTCGCCGCTATTGAGAACCTCCACAAAAACCCTTGCATTTGGAGCCGGCGCGCCGTCTGCTTCCGCCACCTTTACCCGAAACTCTTTCGTTTCTGTATAACAAGAAGTGACATTCCCATAACTTAGACTCCCTTCCCTCCAGAAACACGAAAGCCCGTTGTTCCCATTACAACCATAATCGGAAAATTCTCTCTCATGAACCAGCAGCGTTCTCGATGAAGCATTCACAAACCATCCTTCGTCCAACACTTCCTTTGGCTCGCAGGCACCAAGGAAATACCATTTCCCGTCTACGTAGACTTCCACCCATGCATGGTTGTCGTCGCAATGCGCCCATTTCGGAGTATACACCTGTCTTGCGGGAATCCCGACGCTGCGAAATGCCGTAACCGCAAACGTTGACTCTTCTCCGCACCGCCCTTTTCCGGCGCCATACAGTGACAGCGGCGAAAGCGTCCGGTCATCAGAAGCCTCATAGGCGACATTCTCGGCACACCAGTAATTGATTTCCAGAACCGCTTCCTCTACCGTCATTTCCTTAATTCTGTCAATCAACTGGTCATAGAAGAACCGCCGACAATCCTCAATATTTTCCGTATTAATCCGGTAGTACAACACATGGTTCAGGAGAATCTCCTCCGGAAGTTTCCGGCACCACTCCATCGTCTCATATAACATAAGAAAATGGCGGACGTATTCTAAGAACACCTCAAAATCATACTCACCCGCGTCCCGAACCGGCATCGTTCCATAGAAAAATTTCATCAGTACCTGCTCGTTTGGCGTGCAGTTTCTTAATTTTTGCTCTATTTCCTCCTTCAAACAGCCTAACACAGGCAGCCGTCTTTCATAGTTCTTCCTCGCATAATCTCTTAATTTTTCTGAAAACATGCCCCTTCCCCCGTTCGTGTCTATTAATGACGGCAATTAAGCCTGTCCCCGCAAGATCATACCTGCCCGCAAAATCTCCTCCCCGTCTGTACGGAAAAGCTCAAATTCGCTGAGACCCGGAAGCCCCATATGGACATGTTCATTCCGATAAACCATGCCGCTTTCTATCTTCCGTTTGCCGGACATATGAAAACTGCTTGCATGGATCTCCTCCTTCAACCGGCGGATCACCTCTGCATTCACTCCGCTGCCCACCAGAATCTCAATTTGGCCGTCTGCACAGACCATAAGCTCCTTCAAAAGCTCTTTACCTGCCATACAGTCACACGCCTGCCCTGAAGTAAGAATCGTATCCACCTGAAGGGAAATTGCCTCCTGAAGCGTCCGTTTGGCATCCCTGCACACATCAAACGCCCTATGAAGCGTAAACTTTAGACCATCTGCACACTCTCTAAGCTCCTTCATCCTGCCAAGGTCAAGACTCCCGTCCCCACAGAGACAGCCGCATACAATGCCGTCTGCTCCCAGTTCTCGAAACATCTCTATATCTTCCCTTATCATCTGAAACTCTGCATCCGTGTATAAAAAATCTCCGGCTCTTGGACGAACCAGTACATTCAGCTTAATATCGCAGGCTTTTCGTATCTGCTTAAACTGGCTCACCCCGGGAGTCGTCCCTCCTATTATCAGATTCGCACAGACCTCAAGACAGTCTGCACCTGCCTTTTGTGCAATGACAGCAGACTCCACAGAATCAACACATACTTCCAGCTTCGAAACCATTTTTTTACCCATAATTTTCATCATTTTCCTTTACATTTTTAAGAGAGGCAGCCCTGCCAAACACATCTCGGGGCTGCCCTCTCCTCCTATTCTACTTCTTGGTCTTCCTGCCGTCAATCTGTTTTCCGCAACGCTTCGCTTCACTTTCCAGCCCGGCCAATCCCTTTAGCGGTCTTATGCTTAACCCGTCTACTTCCCGGCTTTCCACTCATCGATTTGTTTCTGCATCTCTTCAATCACTTTGTCGATTCCTGTCGCCTCCAGCTTTTCCTGAAGCTTTGGCAGATATTCATCCGGGTCAACGCTGCCTGTATACAGAGACTTGCCAAACTCGTCCAGCACATTACCAAACCCAGCTACCTCTGTACTCACTGGCTCTAAGTCAAAGTCAAATCCAAAGGACGGAGCCTCCACGGAGGAAGAATTAAACTCCTTAAACGTCGCCCACTTGTCAACCGGCTCATTTTCCAGAACATAGGTGTTAAACAAGCCTCCCTGCACCCAGTAGGACACGGAATAGTTCTTTCTGGTTTCCTCATTCAGCTTAATCTTATTCTCATAGACATAAGGTTTTCCCTCTGCCGCCGCTGCTTCCTCCGTCGGAACCTCCACCTTATCCCAGTGTTCGCCCTCAAGCCCATAGTTCAGCAGGTTGCGCAGATACTCGTCCGTATTAATCAAGTTCAGAAGCTCCACCGCCTTTTCCGGGTGCTCTGTCTGAGCATTGATGGCCGTCAGCGCTCCTCGGGCGGAAATGTTGGTCACATAGGTATCCATAATCGGGGTGGCAACCACCTCATATCCAAGATCCTTGCCCCAAACCAGCTCTGCATACGGCTGTCCGTCCCCCTTCGTC
>BLMJ01000277.1 GCA_011960625.1 Lachnospiraceae bacterium
GTTTGAATGGGAGATTCCCATTCAAACCTTGAGCACTCCTCCCCTAACTGCTTGTCTACATGGCTTTTTACAGAGTAAATATGAACTAATGGATGCACACTTTTATTCTTTTGATGAGTTGATTCCAGTTCTTCCTCCATAGTCAAATAAGTCTTATCTCTCATTAACCAATGCGCCTTATAGTAATTCCCTTGTATCTCACTCCACAAATCGCTCTCAAATGTCATAGAAATCATATGGGAATATCCAAATTTCCTCAAACTACTTTCAATAGAATTACGATATTTTTCCGACGTTGCAATTAATATTATGGCGTTCTCATCAATGCATCTCTTTGCATCTTTCAACGCAATCACAGGAATGCCCATGAGACACTTCTTATTCTCTTCTAAGTCAGAAACAAGACAATAATCAATCTGTAATTGATACGGTCTACTCATCAGACAATTCGCTACTTGAAATGCTATAAGCCGTGCGCCAAAAATAACTACTTGATGACTATTCTTTAATTTTTCAATTAATTCATTTGCATAATACATGAACCTAACTGCTCCTTTTTCTGTGTAGAACATTTTCATAAATGTCCATAATCTCACGTACATTGTTCTCTTTTAAATAAGTTTTATTTGCAAATTCCTGGCCTGCCTTGGCAATTCTTCGAGATAATTCCGGAGCGGTCACTGCTTCCACTATTTTTTCTGCAAGTTCCTCAGAGTTACCTGCCTTGTAGAGATACCCTGTCTTTCCATCCTGAATTAACTCTGGTGTTGCACCTGCATGAACCCCAATTACCAAGCATCCTGATAACAATGCTTCGATTGTAACTCTTCCGTAGGCCTCCTTCGCTCCGCAGGTAAATGCAATATCAGATTTTTCAAAAAAATAATACACATTGCTGCTTACACCTGTAAACACAACATTCTCTTCCAAATGATACTGTTCGATTTCCTTTTGAAGCTCTTCTATAAATGACCGTTCTCCCTTCCCAACGATCTGTAAACAAAAATTTGTTATATTTCTTTTTCTTAAAAGCCCACATGCCTTAATTAATTCTTTTTGTCCCTTAAACGGAGTAATTGCCCCCACGATTACCATTTGTACTGTTTTTCTTTCAAGTATTTCTCTGCTGTGTACTGGGCATCCCTCTCTTTCCACTGCATCATAGACCACTTGTATTGCTTCCGAACCTTTGAATGTCATAAGATTTTTAATATAATTCGATACAGCAATCCATCCATCTGCACCCTGTATCAGTTTCATTGCATTCTTTTCATCAAATATTCTATATCCTTGGTTTTCCATATTCTCTCTAAGATGCCAAATATAAGGTATCCCACATGCTTGTGCTGCAACAGCGCCAATATATGTATAGGTCGTGTTACAATGCACCAAGCTCACAGAACACTCCCTAATAAGCTTAATCAATTCTCGCTTAGCTTTCTGATTTGATTGTAATGCTATGAAAAACTTTAATTTCTCCAATAAGTTATGGTTTTGTGAAATTTTATATCCCCAATCTTTCGATTCTATGTATGTATAAGGAATATTCTTTTGCGACAATAAGCATACGCCAGAACCATAATGTGGAAGGATTACAGCTACAGCAATGCCTCTTTCTCTTAACATCGCGCATAGCTCAACCATACACCGAAAAGCGCCAGAGACTTTGCTGTTATCCGATGCCATAAATAGAACTCTTATCTTAGCATTTTCTTCAAAACTGAAAATATGTTGTTTTTTGAAATCACTTATATAATTTTGGCATATATTTTGATATAACTCTGACGAAATAAATACAACATTTTGAAAATCCAAATTTGACAAAGACTGTCCAATCTCTTTATGCAGATCCGGTAATGTGGCAACGATCACAAGTGCATCTTTTTTAAATTTTGCCAAATTGCTGATTTCATAAATCGGAATCTTATATGATTTATAATCTAGCTCTTTATTTTCCTGCTTTTGCGTTACAGCAAAACCTATAACTTTATTTTCCAAACCATAGTCCGAAATTCGATTATATATCAATTCCCCAACCATACCAGCTCCATAAATAATGATATATTTACTTTTTTCTATTTGATATATCAGTTGTTGTTCTGAATTATGATTTTCAAACATCCTATCGAACCCTCAGTTCACTTTGTAAAATGTGCTTCCTAAAATATCCATAATCATTACACTCTATCATATTTCCATCTTTAATTTTTAAATTTTGTAATTGTATTTTCATCATTTCTGAATATTTTTCATTAGCAATAATATAAACTGCTTCCGGGTAACTTTTTACTGCCTCTTCTGGCTTTAGTACGGGGATATCCCCTTTTTTGACTCCCCACAGTTTTTCATTATTGTCTGCAAATGCCGCTATATGCCTATCTGTATATAACAAATATAAATATACTAAATAGCCAAGTTCACCATTCCCAAATATCACAATTTTTTTATCAAGCTCTATTCTCTTAAGATTTTGTTTTGTATCGTCTAGAATTTTATAGTACCTAAACATATATTCTCGTAACACTACAAATGAATCCATTATCAGATTTACTATTTTCTCACATTTAATCGAAAGCTCTTTACATGAAAACCTTTCTGTCGTTAATTCCTCATAAAGATTCTTGTACATCAACACGATAAATTCTTTTCTTAATTCATATGATAAACTATCATAAAATCCAAGATATCCATTTATCTTCCAGGATAAATATATTTCTTTACATCCTTCATACAATCCTTGTTCTAACAAACGTTCTTTCAAAAGTTGATATTCCTCTATTAATACCGTAATTTTTTGAGGATTATTTACTGACGAGTCTGGGTTATCTAATCTATAGCAGTAAAAAGCTTCTTTTGAAAGCATC
>BLMJ01000278.1 GCA_011960625.1 Lachnospiraceae bacterium
ATTTTTTTGGTGAACAGGGAAAAAAGATTTCGGATACGGCAAGTGATTTTAGTAAGAAAGCAGAGGATACACTGGAGATTCAGAAGCTCAAGAGCGACATCCGTTCCATGAAGCGTTCCAATGAGAGGGACTTTAAGGATATCGGGCGTATGGTCTATGAGAAGTTCAGGAAGGGAGAGGTAGACGATACCGAGTACATTTCCCTGTGTGAAGAGATTGAGAAACGTGAAGAAGAGATTGAGAAACAGGAAGAGCAGATTGTAAAGATCAAAGAGGAGATATAGGATGCTCTCTGCTATGTTGATTTTATTTGCGGTACTGCTCGGCACAGACGTACTGCTAAAGGAACGGGTGGAGGAAGAATTGAATCCCGGAGAAGAGCGTAAACTCCCGGGAGGAAAGGTGATAATCCGCAAGGTATATAACCGAGGCTTCCTGCTGAACCTGTTTGACGGCCGCCCGGCGATTGTGAGGGGGATGTCTCTGTTTGCCGGGGGTGGGGTGCTTTTGTGGGACTGCCTTACCTTTGCGAGAAAGAGGAATTACGTCCGGAAATTGGGGATGACCTTTGTAAGCGCAGGGGCGGCAAGCAATCTCTTCGACAGGTTGGCGAGGGGGAAGGTGGTCGACTACATCGGCTTACAGACAGAGAAGAAGTTTCTAAGGAATATTACGGGGAATCTGGGTGATCTTTATCTTGCCTGCGGAAGCGCGCTGGTGATGGCAGGGGAGCTTCTTTTCGCGATATTTCATGGAGATAAGACGAAAAAATAAGCTGCTGTGGGAATATGAGCTGTATTTATGGCACATTCCCACAGCGTTTTTCGTTATTTTAGAACAGAGTTACATACGAAAAAAATCTTTTATCTGACCAAGGACGATGTCCATCAGCCGCGTTCTGGCTTCCACACTTGCCCATGCAATGTGAGGCGTGATGAACAACCTTCGACTGTCTTTAATCTGAAGGAGGGGATTTTCTGGACTCATGGGCTCCGTACAAAGCACGTCCAGCCCCGCAGCGGCAATCTCATGCTGTTCAAGCGCTTCGGCAAGATCCTGCTCTGCCACTATCGCACCTCTTCCAAGGTTCAGGAAGATGCAGGTACTCTTCATTCTCTTGAATGCAGAGGCGTCCATCAGATTCTGGGTATATTCATTCAGCGGCGCGTGTACCGAAATGATGTCGGACGCGCTAAGAAGCGTATCCATGTCTACTTGGCGGTATCCCGTCTGCGGCGGGCTGCCGGACGGCGAGGTATAGCTCACATGAGCGCCAAAAGCTTCGGCAATGGAGGCGACCCGCCTTCCGATATTGCCAAGCCCGATGATTCCCCAGGTCTTATCTTTC
>BLMJ01000279.1 GCA_011960625.1 Lachnospiraceae bacterium
GTCCCACATTGTCGTGAATCTCCCTGGCAATCCGGTTTCTCTTCCATGTAGTGGGAGGTGTAGATGATGGTGGAGCCCTGCCG
Organism: Lachnospiraceae bacterium; assembly: GCA_011960625.1. GTDB lineage: Bacteria > Bacillota > Clostridia > Lachnospirales > Lachnospiraceae > Sporofaciens. The sequence goes on from BLMJ01000279.1 coordinate 84, forward strand.
GTTTAGCTCTACGATGCCTTCCAGAATCTTGTTGCGGCTCTGGGGGTCCACTGCCACGGTAGGCTCATCCATAATAATCAGCCGAGGCTTGTGGACGATGCCGCAGGCGATATTGAGCCGCCGCAAAAGGCCGCCGGAGAGTTTCTTTGGGCGCATCTTGGTGAAGTCCTCCAATCCTGTGAAGCGGACGGCTTCTTCCACCAGTTGTTTTCGTCTTGTCTTATCTTTGACGTACAGCCCGCAGAAATAGTCGATATTCTCCCAGACGGACATCTGCTCGAATACGGCTACATTCTGCATGACGACGCCAATCTGTTTCTTGATGTCGTAGCTGTTGGGGTGCATGTTTTTGCCGAAGATGGTGATAGCGCCTTTGTCGTACTTCAAAAGCGCGAGAAGGCAGTTGATGGCAGTGGTCTTGCCGGAGCCGTTGGGCCCCAGGAGTCCGAAGATTTCGCCCTCGTGTATGGTAAGGTTCAGGTGGTCAAGGGCCACTAGGTTTTGGTAGCGTTTTACCAGGTTTTCTATTTGGATGATATTGGTTGTCTGCATAGCTTTGCCTCCTTATTTGATACTTGTAGTATAAAGTAGGGGCGTTTATAATGGTAGTGTCACGTGTCAGAAGGGTATGTGACAAATGTAATATTGTTATTGGTTATATTGTGATTGTGCCGGTAGGAGGAAATGAAAGGGGAATGTTATGTTTATGCGGCAGGAGGAAATGGAATGAAGTTTGCTGTAGATTTGGCCGTGTTATGGATGTATTGTCTGGCGGCGGCAGTTTTTGTGCCGGTTGATATTCCGTTTGTGGTGGGGGCTTTGGCGGCGGTGGTCTATGCCTGCGGCTGTTGTCTGGCTCATTCGGGACGTGTAAGGTTTGGTTTCAGCGCGGTGTTTCTTGCCTTATCTGCGGTATGCCTGCAGCTATTGATGTTTGTGCCTCTGGTGTTTTATGTCCTGTTGGATGGGGGTTTGCCAGCCGGTCAGGGGCCTGTGAGGGACGGAGGTCCCGGCGGAGATTACAGGCTGGACGCCCGGGGATATGTGGTCGGGTGCGCCGTCTGTTGTTTTTTTGCGGCTGTCTATGTTTCTTCGGAGGAAGCGGTGGTCTGTTTTGCCGCCGTGGGCTGTGTGATTGGGGGGAGGCTCCAGTATCAGACCGGAGGGTACCGCCGGTTGGACGCTAAGTACCGAAGGACAAGGGACGACAGTGTGGAGATGAATCTTTTGCTTCGGGAGAAGAATCAGAGTATTCTGGAAAAGCAGGATTATGAGGTCTATACGGCGACTCTTCGGGAGAGAAACCGGATTGCCAGGGAGATTCACGACAATGTGGGACATATGTTGTCTCGGTCAATCTTGATGGTGGGAGCTATGAAAGCGGTTCATGGGGAGGGTAATCTTAAGGAGCCGCTGGCTCAGTTGGAGGATACGCTGAATGGGGCCATGACCAGCGTCCGAAGGAGCGTCCATGACCTCCATGACGAGGCGATTAATCTGAAGGAAGTGTTGGAGAGCCTGATGAAGGATTTTACTTTCTGTCAGGCGTCTCTTGAGTATGACATGGGATATGACGTGCCTCGAAATCTTCGGTATGGTTTTATTGCCATTGTCAAGGAGGCCTTAAATAATGTGATGAAGCATAGTAATGCAACGGAGGTACAGGTGACTGCCAGAGAGCATCCGGGGCTGTACCAGTTGATTGTTGAGGATAACGGGACACCGATGGCCGTGGGCCTTCGGAAGGAGAGGGGGCTTTTCGGCGGGGGCCAGGAGGAAAATCAGGGTATTGGTATCCGCAATATGAAGGAACGGGTGGATACCTTTGGCGGTAATCTGGAGATTCGTACCCAAGGTGGGTGGCGTATCTATATTACGGTGCCTAAGACGTCTTAAGTTTGGCTGCAAAAGTGTTTTTGGAAGGAAAGGGGAGGTTTTTATGAGGATTGTGATTGTTGACGATGATTTGTTGGTTGCCGGTGCGCTTAAGACGATTTTGGAGGCGGATGAAGAGGTTTCGGTTGTTGGTACGGGGCAGGATGGGGGAGAGGCCCTTGGGCTGTATCGGAGGTTTTTGCCGGACGTGCTGCTGATGGATATTCGTATGCAGAAGGTGAGCGGCCTTGAAGCGGCTAAGCAGATTCTTGCGGAATATCCGGAGGCGAAGATTCTGCTTCTGACTACGTTTGCCGATGATGAATATATTGTGAAAGCTTTAAAATACGGCGTGAAGGGTTATCTTCTTAAGCAGGATTACCAGAGTATCCTTCCGGCTATCCGGGCGGTTTTAACGGGGCAGACTGTGTTTGGGACGGAGATTGTCTCGAAGATACCCCAGCTTCTGCAGGAGAAGAAGGCTTTTGACTGGGGGGCGTACGAGATTAGTGAGAAGGAGCTTAAGGTCATGTCGCTGGTGGCGGAGGGCTTAAGTAATAAGGAGCTTGCCGAAAGGCTGTTTTTGAGCGAGGGGACTGTGCGCAATTATATCAGTAATATTCTGGATAAGCTTAAGCTTCGGGACCGCACGCAGCTTGCCGTCTATTATCTGAAAAAAAACTGTTGATTCCCTGACCGTAAAAGTAGTACAATAGGTATTGACAGTTTTGAATTTGTATAATGAAGAAAATTTTTGGGAAGAGTAAAGGAGAGATTATTATGAAAGTAGTAGCGACAAAGAAAGCGCCGGAAGCATTAGGGCCGTATTCACAGGGGTATGTGCACAATGGTATTTTCTATTCCGCAGGTCAGGTTCCGATTAATCCTGAGACTGGCGAGGTTGAGGCTGAGACGATTGAGGGTCAGGCTGACCAGGTGTGCAGGAATTTAGGGGCTGTCCTTACGGAAGCCGGCACATCCTTTGATAAGGTGCTTAAGACGACCTGTTTCTTGGCGGATATGGGTGACTTCGCGGCTTTTAACGAGGTTTATGCCAAGTATTTTACTTCTAAGCCGGCGAGAAGCTGTGTGGCGGTAAAGACTCTGCCGAAGAATGTGAAGTGTGAAGTGGAACTGATTGCGGTTGTTGGTGAATAAGAGTTTTTTTCTTTAGGAATACAGAAAAGAGGTATGTGAGAATGGCAGAAGAACAGCAGAAGGGCTGTACATCATCGGACTGCGCCGGATGCGCCCATGCGGGCTCGTGCAGCAGTAAGCCCCAGGATTTGAGAGAGCCGGCGAATCCGTTTTCTAAGATTAAGAAGGTGATTGCCGTGGTAAGCGGCAAGGGTGGAGTCGGCAAGTCTCTGGTGACGGCGAGTCTTGCGCGGCTTATGCGGGAGCAGGGATTTTCTGTGGGTATTCTGGACGCTGATGTGACCGGACCTTCCATTCCGAAGATGTATGGAATCCATGAGAAGGCGAAAGGGGACGAGGCGGGGATTTTTCCCTGTGAGGCGAAGGATGGCACGAAGATTATGTCTGTGAACCTGCTTCTTGAGAATGAGTCGGACCCGGTGATTTGGAGAGGCCCTGTGATTGCGGGGGTGGTGACTCAGTTCTGGACGGATGTTATGTGGGGCGAGCTGGATTATCTGTTCGTGGACATGCCGCCGGGAACCGGGGATGTGCCGCTGACTGTGTTCCAGTCGCTGCCTGTGGACGGCGTGGTGATTGTGACGTCTCCTCAGGATTTGGTGCAGATGATTGTCAAGAAGGCTTATAATATGGCGAAAGCTATGAATATTCCGGTAATGGGACTTGTGGAGAACTATAGTTATCTTTTGTGTCCGGACTGCGGAAAGCGGATTTCCGTTTTCGGGGAGAGCCATGTGGACGAGGCGGCAGAAGAGCTTGGTCTTTCGGTGCTGGGTAAGATGCCTATTGACGCCGGTCTTGCCGAGGCTGTGGAGCAGGAGAGATTCTATGAGGTTAGCAATGAGTATCTGAGTGCGGCTGTGAATAAGCTTTAAAGGGTTTTGTTTTGCGGCGTAGGCGGGAGGAAGTTTCTGCTTACGCCTTTTTTGGTTTTTGTTTGTTTTTGGGAGGTATGTGGCGCGGCGGGAGGGCGGAGTGTCCTTGTATCATGTGGATAAGGCGGAGGTTTGTTTATGTATAGGATTTTGATTGTTGAGGATGACAGGGTTATCGCTCAGACTCTTGCCTCTCATTTATGCAGGTGGGATTATGAGACGAAATGTGTGGAGGATTTTAAGAATGTTGCAAAGGAGTTTCGGCAGTATGACCCTCAGCTTGTTCTTCTGGATATTATGCTCCCGTTTTTTAATGGTTTTCATTGGTGTCAGGAAATCCGAAGGTTTTCAAAGGCGCCGATTGTTTTCCTGTCTTCTGCCAATGATAATATGAATATTGTCATGGCGATGAATATGGGCGGGGACGAGTTTATTGAGAAGCCTTTTGACCTGAATGTGGTGACGGCTAAGGTACAGGCTATCCTTAGAAGGACTTATTCCTTTCAGGGGACGGTGAATGTGATGGAGTACCGGGGGGCGGTTCTGAACCTGAATGACGCGACGTTTGTGAAGGGCGGCCAGAAGGCGGAGCTTACGAAGAATGAGTTTCGGATTCTTCAGATGCTTCTGGAAAATGCGGGGAGAATTGTGTCCAGAGACAGTATTATTACCAGGCTTTGGGAGAGTGACGAGTTTATTGATGATAATACTTTGACGGTTAATGTTGCGAGGCTTCGTAAGAAGCTGGAGCAGATTGGGCTTGCCGGCATGATTAAGACGAAGAAAGGGATTGGGTATATGGTGGAGCTATGAGGATGATGGGGGCGTTTTTGAGGGAGAGGAAGAGGGAAGTCTGGCTTGGCGTGGTTTTGGTTGGTACGTTTGCGAGTGTCTCTTATCTGTATCGTGTCCGTATGGATGCTGTGACCTATGCTTTGATGTTGTCGGCGGTGTTTTGTCTGTTGTTTGGCGTGCCGGATTTTCTGAGGTTTGTGAGGAAACATCGGGAGTTAGTTGAGGCGGAGAGTGGTTTTTTGTCGGGTTTTGCCAAGATGCCGGAGTGTGAGACGCTGATTGAGGAGGATTACCAGAGGATTCTTTCGAAGTTTTATGAGGCGCTGCTTGAGACGGATTCGGCGGGGCGGATTGCCAGACAGGAGATGGTGGATTATTATGGTATGTGGGCGCATCAGATTAAGACGCCTATTGCGGCTATGCATGTGCTGCTGCAGGCGTTGGATGGGTGTGAGTTTGAGGATGGGTGTGGGTTTGAGGAGGATGGTGAGGATGTCGATGGGTCTTTAACATCTGTGCAGGGGTGTGAGTTTGAGGATGGCGGTGGGCCTTTGGTGTCTGTGCGGGGTTTTACCAAGGAGATGAAGCTGGAGTTGTTTAAGATTGAGCAGTATGTGGAGATGGCTCTTACTTATCTGCGGATGGAGGATATGTCTTCGGACCTGTCTTTTGAGGTCTTTTCTCTGGATTCGATTATCAGGCAGGCTGTCCGTAAGTATTCGCAGATGTTTATCTTAAAGAGGATTGGGCTTGTTTATGTGCCGGTGGAACTTAAGGTTCTGACGGATGAGAAGTGGCTGGTGTTTGTGTTGGAGCAGTTGTTGTCTAATGCTTTGAAGTATACTTTGAGTGGGAAGATTTCGATTTATTTGGAGGACACTTCTTGTCAGACTTGTCTTGTGATTGAGGATACGGGGATTGGTATCTGTTCGGAGGATTTGCCTAGGGTATTTGAGAAGGGATTTACTGGTTATAATGGGCGTACGGATAAGAAATCTACGGGGATTGGGCTTTATCTGTGTAAGTCGGTGATGGACAGGCTTAGGCATCGGATTTGGATGGAATCTGAGGTGGGTGCGGGGACGAAGGTGTATCTGTCGCTTGGCAGGGAAAATGTGAGGCATGAATAAATTGCAGCCAAAGGAGAAAAGATTCTTCCCATCTTAAATGGAGCTTTAGATAGCAGAAATATAGGTTGTATTCTACGTCCAAGTACCTTATAATATTAATTAAGATGGGGGTGCAGTGGATGAACGTAGTTAGAAAAAAAGATACTTACAAAGAAACCTGTACAATAGATGATATATATGCTTTGCCAGATGGTGAGAGGGCAGAATTGATTGACGGACAGATATATTATCTTGCGGCGCCAAGTCGGACTCATCAGAGAATTTTATTTTCATTAAGCAGAAAGATTGCAGATTATATTGATTCTAAAGGCGGCAACTGTGAAGTAGATATTGCTCCATTTGCAGTATTCTTAAATAATGATGATATCAATTATGTGGAACCAGATATCTCTGTTATCTGTGATTCTTCTAAGTTAGATGATAAAGGATGTCACGGTGCGCCTGACTGGGTGATTGAAATTGTTTCACAGAGCAGTAAACGGATGGACTATCTGATAAAACTTTTTAAATACCGTAATGCTGGTGTTAAAGAGTATTGGATTGTTGATGAAAATAAGAATCGAATTACAGTTTATAATTTTTTACATGATACTATAGAGGAATATGCTTTTGGTGAAGATATTCCTGTTGGGATTTATGAGGATTTTTCCATTAGGATTTCATGAAGTATCCTCTATTATTCTCATAAAAATTGTTAAATAGAGCCGGGAGCCGGTTTACGGATTCTCGGCTTAGGGCTTTGCTTATGCGATTCGTTATGCTTTCAGTTTTTTCACTTCATCAAGAGGAAGTCCGGCGTATTCCGCAATTTTTTCAAGTGTTAATATTCCGTCTGCCAACATTCTTTTAGCAGTATTTATTGCACCTTCTTTTATACCCTCTTGTAAAGATTCTTTTCTCATATCCTCCATGACTTTGCACATGATTAAGTTTCTGATTTTTCAATCCGGGAACAAGTTTCATATTCTTGCAATTTATGTACATCGCGAAGCGGTTAATGGCCGCGAAGTGAATAGCAGCATGTCTTTTTCTTACAGCAATGTAAGGTTTAGCTACTGAAATGTAACCTGAATCTATGGAAAGCCGCCTCCTTTTCTTCTATAATTAACCCTGTAATCAAGAGGTCAGCATAAAAATATCAGACAGGAAAGGACGGAAATATTATGGCATTATTAGAAGTTAAAAATGTGAAAAAAATATATACCACCAGATTTGGCGGGAATCAGGTGGAGGCGTTGAGGGATGTGAATTTTTCCGTAGAGCCGAGAGAATATGTGGCGATTATGGGGGAATCCGGCTCCGGTAAGACGACTCTTCTGAATATTCTTGCAGCCCTTGACCGGCCTACGTCAGGCAAAGTTTTCTTAAAAGGAAGGGACTTAGGCGCCGTAAAGGAAAAGGAGATTGCGGCGTTTCGCCGGCAGAATCTTGGGTTCGTGTTTCAGGACTTTAATCTTCTGGATACGTTTTCTCTCAAGGATAATATCTTCCTTCCGCTGGTGCTTTCCGGAAAGAAATATGAGGAAATGGAGACGAGGCTTGCGCCAATCGCGCATATGCTGGGGATTGATGAGCTTCTGGAGAAATTTCCCTATGAGGTGTCCGGAGGACAGAAGCAGAGGGCGGCGGTGGCAAGGGCGCTGATTACGAGGCCTCAGTTAATTCTGGCGGATGAGCCTACCGGTGCGCTGGATTCCAGGGCGGCAGACGGACTTTTGACCCTTTTTACGGAAATCAACAAGGACGGGCAGACCATTCTTATGGTTACTCACAGCGTTAAGGCGGCAAGCACTGCAAATCGGGTGCTGTTTATCAAGGACGGGGAAGTATTTCATCAACTGTACAGGGGAAACCTGAATAATGAGCAGATGTACCAGAAGATTTCCGATACGCTGACGGTACTGACTACGGGAGGTGAGAAGGGTGAGTAGTTCTATCTATGGCAAACTTGCACTGACGAATCTTAAGAATAACCGGAAGACCTACATCCCTTATATTCTGACGGCAGTCCTGACGGTAATGATGTACTATATTATGGATGCTCTGTCCAGAAACTCTGCAATCGGCGACTCCAATCTGCACCTGATTTTGGTCTATGCAAGGGCGGTTATCATCATTTTTTCGGTTATCTTCCTCTTCTATACCAACAGCTTTCTGATTAAGAGGAGGAAGAAGGAAATCGGCGTCTATAATATCCTTGGTATGGGGAAACGGCATATTGCCAGGATGCTTGTTGTTGAGACGGGGGTGACGGCGGCGGTCACTATCGGCGCAGGGATTATTTTTGGTATTGTTTTCAGCAAACTTATGTATCTCATCCTTTTAAAAATTTTGAATTACGATATACGGATGGATTTTGAGTTTGCTATGGATACCTTGGTATATACAGTGGTATTCTTTCTGGTCATCTTTTGTATGACTCTGGTTTATAATTTGTTCCAGATTCAGCTTGCCAACCCGATTGAACTCCTTCATGGAGGCAGCCATGGGGAGAAGGAGCCGAAAACGAAGTGGCTTATGACGGTTTTGGGAATAGTTTTATTGGGAACCGGATACTTGATTGCAATTAAGGTGGAGCGGCCTTTGGAGGCGATTCAGGCATTTTTCGTTGCGGTCGTATGTGTAATCCTTGGTACTTATGCGCTTTTTACTGCCGGAAGTGTCGCTCTTCTTAAGGGACTTCGAAAGAATAAAAAATTCTACTATCAGACGAAGCATTTCAGCGCGGTAGCGGGGATGATTTACCGGATGAAGCAGAATGCGGTTGGCCTTGCGAATATCTGTATCTTAAGTACGATGGTGTTGGTGATGATTTCTACCACAATTTCTCTCTATGTGGGAATGGAGGATGTGCTTACGACGAGATTTCCAAGGGAATTTGAGGCAAAGACGAATGTTTCAACGCCGGAATCAGACCGGGCTGTGGACAGGATTATTGAGGAGGAGCTGGCGAAGGTTTCTGTGAAGCCAACGTCTATGCTTCGGTATCATGACGGAGGCGTGGCGGCGATTGAGCAGGGGGATGAATTTTTATTACGGGAGTTTGGAGATTATTCCATGGATGGCGTTGTGGAAGTAATCATGATTCCTCTTGAAGATTATAACCGGATGGAAGGCACGAGGGACAGCCTTGGACCGGATGAAGCTTATATATACGCGACAGGCAAAGAATGGGGCCGGGATAGGGTCAGCCTTGGCGGACGGACCTACCGTGTGGCGAAAGAACTTAAGGAGATGAAGCTTGTCTCTAAGGATGAGAACAGTCTGGTCAACGGTTACTATTTGATTGTTTCCGATGAGGAACAGATACGGGAAATCCTGGTAAAAAGCTGCGGGGACAGCGATATGCAGGAAGACTGGGCGGAACAGATATCGGCTCTTAACTACCGTGTGACCTTTGACCTTAAAGGAGGTAAAGAAGATTGTCTGAATGTAACGCAGGCCATGAAAGACAGGATAGAGAGTGAAGTCCATTCGGGATTTTGTGAAAGCAGGGAGCTTAGCAGGGGAGAATTTTATTTCCTCTATGGAGGATTGTTGTTTATCGGTATTTATCTCGGGGCTTTGTTTTTGATGGCGACGGTGCTGATTATGTATTATAAACAGATTTCCGAAGGGTATGACGACAGGGAGCGCTACCAGATTATGCAGAAGGTTGGTATGAGCAAGCGTGAAGTCAGACAATCGATAAGAAGCCAGGTATTGATGGTGTTCTTTCTGCCTCTTGTGACGGCGGTCGTCCATATCGCTGTGGCCTTCGGTGTGATCACGAAACTTTTGGCTGTGCTGAATCTGACCAATATACCTTTGTTCCTTGTCTGTACTATTGTGACGGTTATTGTCTTTGCACTGTTCTATGGTATCGTGTTCTCACTGACGGCAAGAGAATATTATAAGATTGTAAATTAGATATGAAATTATTCTGTACCCAGCCTTTCTGGTATGTTAAAATAGAACCATCATTTTTCAAACAGGAGGAGACAGGCATGACGAAAGCGGGAGAGAGAGAAGTTGTAAAAGCAGAGCATGTAGGCGGCGGAGCGGGCTTCATTATGAAAGAGGCGCTGCTTGAGGCACAGGAGCTGGGGGCTCATTGCAGGATGTTCAGTAAAGTGACCCTGCCGCCGAACTGTGAGCTGGGGCATCACGAGCATCATGGGGAGACGGAGACATACTATATTTTGAGCGGCAATGGGATGTATGACGATAACGGAAAAGCAATCCCGGCAGAAGCCGGGGATGTATTTTACTGTAAAGACGGCGACGGCCACGGCATGAAAAATACGGGGACTGAAGATTTGATTTTTATAGCGCTGATATTAAAAATGTAAAAAAATATGTTTCTGCCATTGCCATTCACAATCAAACAATGCTATAATCTTCTGTAGTATTGTTTACGAATAAGCAACGAAAGAAGCAGGTGTCAGACTTGAAAAATAAAATCCAGAAATTTTCCAAAGGAGATTTTCAGTTATCACAACCTGATGTCATATTTGATGAGACCAATCTGGTACTCATTATCGGAGAAGGGGAAGTATATCGGGGGAGTTTTACAATTAGGACGAAAAGCGGAAGGAAGATACGGGGACTGGTGTACTCGTCTTCTTTTCGTGTGCATTTTAAGAACCAAGGGTTTGACGGGAATCCTGCGAAGGTAGAATTTACCTATGACGGCAAGGGGCTTCGGCCGGGGCATGTGGAAGACGGAAGGTTTACCGTGGTATGCGGCGGAGGGGAATATGAGCTGTCTGTGACGGCGATTATAGAGAAGCCTTATGTTATGACTACTTATGGGAAGGTCCAGAGTACGGATGATTTTCGGAAGCTTGCAATCAAGGATTTCTCAGAGGCAGGACGACTGTTCCGCGCTAGAGAATTTTATGAGATTTTAAAATATGAGAATGAACGGACGTTTTATCTGTATGATAATATGAGAAAATGGACCCTTGGGGACCAGGCAATGGAGGAGTTTCTGGTAGGTATCAAGCAGAAGGAATGTATTTTCCTGACGCTTCCGGGAGAAGGAATGTTTTTTGAGGATATCTCGGAGCCAACCAAGGGAACGCTGACGATTGTGAAGAATACTTGGGGATATATGCCTATTCGTATCGAGGCGGAGGGAGAGTTTATCAAGGTGCTGCGTCCAGAGACCAGTACGGATGATTTCGTGGGAAATGCCCATGAGATTGAGTACGTGGTCCGCCCTGACCGTCTCCACGGCGGGCGTAATTTTGGCATGCTTAAGTTTATCACGCCTTATGAGACGCTTACCTATGAGATTGAGGTGCTGCAGAATCAGGATTACAACGAGAACCATCGACAGCCGGAGCTTCTGCTTGCCCAGATTCTAAAGGAATACATTGGGCTTGTGGCGGGGAGGATTGAGATTGGCAACTGGTTAGAGAGCGCTGTGGAGAAGATGATCTCTCTTCGGAAACTAAAGCCTCACAGTGAGTTGTACCAATTAATGCAGGCCCACGTCTATCTGGTGGGCAGCAAAGTAGAAGAAGCCAAGTGGATTCTTGAAAATTATAATTACAACCGCTTTGCCATCGGAAAGGACCCGCTGACCAACTGCTATTATCTGTATCTGACTGCATTGGTCCGTGGAAAGGGAATCCATGCAGAGCGTGTGCTAGACGAGGTGGGAAAGACCTATATGCGGCATCAGGATTCCCTTTTGCTGCTCTATATGCTGTTGGACTTAGATACCCGATATAAAACCTCTTATAAAAGGATTGAATTGTTAGAGCAGCAGTTTCAGTATGAGATGCATGGAGTGATTTTTTATCTGGAGGCCTATCTGTGTTATCAGGACAGACCCACGCTTCTTAAGAAATTGGGTCCTTTTGAGATGCAGGTGCTTAATTTTGCATCCAAATATCGTCTGATGACCAAGGAGCTTGCCCTGTATGTGGCGAATTTTGCCAGCCAGCAGAAGCAGTACAGTGACAAGATGTTTCGGATTCTGGAACGCATCTATAAGATGTATGATGAGCCGATGATTCTCAATACCATCTGTACGCTGCTGATTCGGGGCAATAAGCTTAAGAAGAGGGATTTTCCGTGGTATAAGAAAGCGGTGGATTCGGAGCTTCGGATTGCACAGCTCTATGAATATTATATGATGACGATTGATGAGGACAGTTTCAGAGGACCGTTGCCGAAGGTGATTCTTTTGTATTTTATGCATGGCAATTCACTGAACTATAGGAAGGCGGCATTTCTCTATGCGAATCTGGTTACGTATGAGGAGCAGGCAGGAGAGTTGTATCTGAACTACCGTGAACAGATGGTGGTATTTACCTGGAAACAGTTGATGCAGCGGCATATTACGGAGTCCCTTCGGATTCTTTATAAGAGGTTCTGTCAGCCGGAAGAGATGACGGCGGAACGTATGGAGGCCATGCGCGATATCTGTTATTCCTATTCCATTTCCACGCGGGTGAAAAATATGAAGTGCGTCCTGGTCATTGACAAGGACGGCGAGATTCGGCAGCGTATTCCCTACGATGCCGAAGAAGGGACTGTGATTCGCCTGTATGACAAAGAATCCAGGGTGGTATGGGAGTCTGTGGAGGGACGCCATTATACGGATTCTATTGTCTATGAGACGAAGCGTCTTTTCTATGAGCCGAGGTTTGTAGAGATGTGCCGTAAGTACGCCGCTACAACAGGTGTGTGGGAGCAGGAGAATGAGAAAGAGGCGCCCACCTTTGAAGGGCTGATGGAAAAAGGGTTGGAGGCATTTGAAGCAAAAGACGTGTTCAGGCTTGTAAGCAGACGAATCAAGGATGAGAATTACGAGGAGGACAGCTTCTTAAGTTATCTGTGTTTTGAGCTGTTCAGGCGGCAGTTTTACGACAAGGTGACGCTGATGTATCTGGCCAATTTTTACTGCGGCCCCACAGGGGAGATGAAATTTCTCTGGAAAGCTTTAAAGGAGAATGGGATTCCTGCCTATAAGATTGGAGAACGAATTATCACACAGATGCTTTTCTCAGAAAATTTATTTCAGGAAGAGAAGATTTTTGAGGATTATTATCTGTCGGATAATGTCTATTTTCGTCTGAAACAGGCGTATCTTGCCTATGTTTCCAGGGAATATGTGGTTTATGGCAGGGACTTGGAGGCCAGTGTGTTTGATATTATCGCAAATGAATGTGATGAGAAGGAGGATTTGTCCGATATCTGTAAGATTGCCTTGCTGAAATATTTCTCCAAGCATGATTATACGGCGGCTTTGGAGGTGGTACTTCATCAGGTGCTTAGAGAGATGTGCGAGAAGCAGATCGTTTTTCCATATTACCTTCATTATAAGGAGGAATGGCTGCGGGAGCTGCAATTGTATGATAAAGTGATGATTTCTTACCAGGCCAGGCCAGGGAGCCGGGTGACGCTGTACTATAAGATGAAGCATGGGACAAGGGATGAGCTTGGCTATCAGAATGAGGTGATGATGCCAGTCTATGAGAATTTGTACGTGAGACAATTTGTACTGTACAGTGATGAGTCTATCAGTTATTATTTTATAGAGACGAAAGGCAAAGAAGACATTATCACGGAGAAAGAGGTCTTAAGGAATGAGAGGGAGATTAAAGAATCAGGCAAGTACGGGCGATTGAACAGCATGGCGACTATGGCGCCCGCGGCGAGGCGTAAGGCGATGATGGAATACGAGGAAGAGGAGATTATGGCAAAGCGTCTGTTCAAGATTCATTAGTAGTATCATAGGGGTCAAAATACCTTTTGACCCCGACATGTAATGTATGTTAGGAGGGGAGGGGAATATCATGAGAAAAGGCGGAATCCTGGGATACGATCTGAATGAGAAGAATTGTCAAATCAGCTATTATGATGAGACGAAGGAAGAGCCGGAGACAATGGGAGCTGCTGCGGAAAATTTTCAGATTCCCCTAATCCTGGGATATCATAAGGAACGATGGGTGTTCGGCTTGGAGGCGAAGCGTCTGGCTTCGCTTCAGGAGGGAACCATGGTGACGGACCTGTTTGAAAAGGCTGTGCGCCGGGAGAAGGTGAAGATTGGCGCTAAGAAGCGGGATGCGGTTTGGCTGCTTGCGAAGTTTATTCGGATGACGCTTGATGGCTTTGAAGATATTGCATTTATTACGTTCTCCGTTCCGTATACGAATATTGATATGTCCAAGATGCTCAAAGGAATCGGGCAGCGTCTTGGCGTGGCCAAGGACTGTGTTTGTGTTCAGGATTATAAAGAGAGTTTTTGCCAGTATATGTTTTACCAGCCTAAGGAACTGTGGCAGTATGAATCTGCCCTGTTTTACTGTGACGCGCAGGAGATTCGGGCGTATATGTTGCGCAGGCTGAATGCGGTCGGGGTGAAAGATCGGGATATGTTTGTGACCGTGGAGGAGGTGGCAAGCGCGCAGATGAACGAGCTTGCGGCCATTTATACCCTGCTTAATAAAGAAAAGGAGAAAGTAAAGGATCAGGCGAAAGCGGCGGACGACCGGTTTAAGAGGTTTATCCAAAGTGTATTTGAAAAGAAGGTGGTTTCTTCTGTCTATCTGACTGGGGAAGGTTTCGAGAATAACTGGTATCCCAATTCATTAAAGGTGCTGTGTAACGGACGGCGTGCGTTTATCGGCAACAACTTATACAGCAGAGGTGCATGCTACACGTCCATGAGGCGGCATTTGGAATATCATGACGGTCCTGTGTATCTGGATGATACCAAGATGACGGAACAGATTTGTCTGCGTATGCGTGTGAATGGACAGGAGGGATGGTATCCTATCGTGTCCTGGGGAACACATTGGTATGAGGCAGACGGGCAGTGGGAGGTGATCTTGGAGGATACTTCAGATATTGAGATTCACGTGGAAACCCTTGCAGGGGAAGAACTGCAGGTGGAGACGGTGTCCTTGGAGGGGCTTCCTAACAGGAAGGACTATTCTCTGCGGATTCAGATTGAAGTGTTGTTTATGGACGAGCGTACCTGCCGGCTTATGTTCAAGGACGTGGGTTTTGGAGAATTTTTTCCGTCCACAGGATTTCAGGTGGAGAAGACCATTCATTTAGGAGGAATCAATGGGCAGTTTAATTCTATGTCATAGAAAGCGGGCGAGACAGCCCTACGAGATAGCCAGAATCCATATGAGGATTTATACCATTGAGGAGCTGTGCTATTATATCTGTAATAATCTCTACCTCATTGACTATACCATGGTGAACAGGCAGTTGTGCAACTGGATTGATAAGGAATTGGAGCTTCCAAAGCTTGCAGAGCAGCTTCGGGAGGAATTGAGGCAGAACGGCACCATGGAACAGTTTGTACTGACCATACTGCGGGAATCTACCATCTATGCTACTGGGGATATCAATAAGATCCAAGGGATTCTCGAGCATCTGCAGAATCTAAAGGATGTAGAACGGATGAAGTATAAGGCGGACAGCCTGCAGAAAAGCGGGGAGTATGAGACGGCGATTCTGGTGTACCAGTCCATCATCAACAGGGAATGGGACAATTCCATCAGCAAGCTGTTCTACGGCAGAGTCTATGCGAGCCTTGGGGCGGCTTACGGAAGGCGTTTCCTATATGAGGAGGCGGCGAAGGTGTATCTGGAGGCATACCGTATCTGTGGAGATATGGAGCTGCTTCGAACTTACCTTTACTGCTGCTATAAGGCGCTGCCAGGGGATCAGTATGTGAAGATGCTGTCGGGTAACTCTGTATTTCTGAATATGGATTCTGCCATGAAGGAGGAGATTCGTGAGATTCAGAGAGGAATCGACATTGATATACCGGATGAGCAGTTCGAACAGTGGAGGAAGGAATATCGCCGCATAGATAAGAGTTAACTGGTTAAGAGAAAAAGGAGGAGAAGGATATGAGTCATGATAAGTATATGAGTCCGCTTTCAGAGCGGTATGCAAGCAAAGAAATGCAGTATGTTTTTTCACCGGATAAGAAGTTTTGTACTTGGAGAAAGTTATGGATTGCGCTTGCGGAGACGGAGAAGGAGCTGGGGCTTCCGATTACGGAGGAACAGATTGAGGAGCTGAAAAGCCATGCAGAGGATATCAACTATGATGTGGCAAAGGAGAGAGAGAAGCTTGTCCGCCATGACGTTATGTCCCATGTGTATGCCTATGGCCAGCAGTGCCCGAAGGCTAAGGGGATCATCCATCTGGGGGCTACCTCCTGCTATGTAGGGGACAACACGGATATGATCGTGATGTCGGAAGCGCTTGAGATTGTGAGAAGGAAGCTTTTGAATGTAATCGCCAAGCTTGCGGACTTTGCAGAGGAGTATAAGGAGCTGCCAACCCTGGCATTTACCCATTTCCAGCCTGCCCAGCCCACCACTGTGGGAAAGAGGGCGACTCTGTGGATACAGGAGTTTGCCATGGATTTAGAGGATCTGGAATATGTGAAAGGGTCGCTGAAGCTTCTTGGATCCAAAGGGACTACAGGAACTCAGGCCAGTTTTCTCGAACTGTTCGAGGGGGATCAGGAGACCATCGACAAGATAGATCCAATGATCGCAAAGAAGTTGGGATTTGAAGCCTGCTATCCTGTTTCCGGTCAGACCTATTCCCGTAAGGTGGACACAAGAGTGCTGAATGTGCTTGCAGGCATTGCGGCGAGCGCCCATAAGTTCTCTAATGATATCCGGCTTCTGCAGCATTTGAAAGAGGTGGAGGAACCCTTCGAGCCCTCCCAGATCGGGTCTTCGGCCATGGCTTATAAGCGGAACCCTATGCGCAGCGAGCGGATTGCGTCGCTGTCCAGATATGTGATGATTGACGCGCTGAATCCGGCGGTGACGTCGGCAACCCAGTGGTTTGAGAGGACTTTGGATGATTCAGCGAACAAGCGGCTAAGCGTTCCGGAAGGTTTCCTTGCAATAGACGGGATTCTTGATCTGTGCCTGAATGTAGTGGACGGGTTGGTAGTATACCCGAAGGTGATTGAGAAACGGCTGATGTCTGAGCTTCCGTTCATGGCGACAGAGAATATTATGATGGATGCTGTGAAGGCGGGAGGAGACCGCCAGGAGCTCCATGAGAGAATCCGCGAGTTATCCATGCAGGCAGGTAAAAACGTCAAAGAGAAGGGGCTTGATAATAATCTGTTAGAGTTGATCGCAGAGGATGAGGCGTTTAACCTTACTCTGGAGGAATTGAAGGAGACGATGGATCCGGCAAAATATGTGGGACGTTCCCCCCTTCAGGTGGAGGCTTACCTTAAGAATGAGATCCGACCGCTGATTGATAAAAATCAGGAGGTGCTGGGGATGAAGGCACAGATCTGTGTGTAGCGGCTTGCTTTGGGAAAGAGGGCATGGGCTTCTTTTTGGCGAAAGCCATAGGAAATTGGGGCATAGTATGGTTATTGATAGGTAGAGATAGAATAGAGTGTGTTTAGAAAGGAAAATGAACATGAGGTATGAATTGACCAAAGATTTAGAGACAGGGAATGCAATTATCGATCAGGAGCATAAAGAGTTATTTCGTGCGGTGAACGAGCTTTTGGATTCCTGTCATAAGGGGCAGGGAAGGGCTGCTATGGAGCCTGCAATCAAGTTTTTGACTAGCTATGTGGATCGGCATTTTGCTCATGAAGAACAGCTCCAGCAGACAGGAGGATATCCGAACCGAGCGCCTCATAAGGTGTTCCATGAGGAATATAAGAATAAGTTAAAGCAGATTGTAGCTGCAATCCCGTCAGCGGGACCTTCCTTAGGGGATCTGGGAAATCTGAATATGCATATTGCCCTTCTGGTGAACCATATCCGAAGTGAGGACAAAAAAGTAGGCGCATTTTTAAAACAAAAATAAAAAGAATGTGAAAATAAAATAAAGATTTGGCAAAATGACCAAAAATTTAAAAATTTCTAAATAAAGTGATAAAAAAACAGGCGGGAAATCAAGGTTTTCCGCCTGTTTTTTTTGCATAATTGGACAAGCTCATACAAAATCTGTACAAAATAGACAAAAAATGTGAAAAAAATAACAGCATATTGAATAAAACATCTTTTAATGGTATGATAGGAGAGATGAATAACTTATATTCAATTTATCTATGCAAAAGGGGGAATTTGTAAATGGAAGCAATGTTGAATAATATTTTCTCAACATTAGGCAGTTATCTGTCAAACTACATCCTGATTGCGGCGCTTCTCGGCGGCGGTATCTGGTTTTCGGTAATCCTTGGATTTATCCAGGTAAAAGGTTTTGGCGAGGGAATGAGAAGAACCTTTGGCGGAATGTTCAAGAAGAGCGGCGACAAAGCGGGAGCAGACGGTATGTCGTCATTCCAGGCTTTGGCAACAGCTATTGCGGCCCAGGTAGGTACCGGTAACATTGCCGGAGCAGCTACGGCTCTTGCAATCGGAGGTCCCGGAGCAATTTTCTGGATGTGGATCGCAGCATTCCTTGGAATGGCGACGATCTACGCTGAGGCGATTATGGCGCAGAAGTACAAACAGGTCGGTGATGATGGAGAAGTAACCGGCGGTCCTGTGTACTATATCCGCGCAGCGTTTTCAGGAACCTTTGGCAAGGTGCTGGCAGGTACTTTCGCCGTTCTTATTACGCTGGCCCTTGGCTTTATGGGGAATGCCGTACAGTCCAACTCTATCGCAGCGGCGTTTAACACTGCATTTGGATTACCGCAGTGGATTATGGGTATCGTTCTTGCAGTGCTTGCCCTGTTCGTATTCTTAGGTGGAACAGGACGTATTGCAAAGATTACGGAGCTGATCGTTCCGGTTATGGCGGCTTTCTACATAGTTGGTTCTTTAATCGTAATTATCTTTAACGCGAAAGAGATTCCGTATGCTTTACATGCAATCGTTGTGGGAGCATTTGCACCTTCTTCCATCGTCGGTGGAGCTGCAGGAGCAACGATAAAGCTGGCTCTTACAAAGGGTGTTGCACGTGGATTGTTCTCTAATGAAGCTGGTATGGGTTCTACACCTCACGCACACGCAGTTGCAAAGGTAAACCACCCGGTAGAGCAGGGCTTCGTGGCTATGATTGGTGTATTTATTGATACATTCGTAATCCTCAATCTGACAGCGCTGGTAATCATTACGACACATTCTATTCCGACAGGTAAGACAGGAGCAGAGCTTAGTCAGTATGCATTCTCTACACTGTACGGAAAGGGAGGAGACATCTTTATTGCTATCTGTATGTTCTTCTTCGCATTTTCTACAATCCTTGGATGGTACTTCTTTGGTCAGGCGAACATTAAGTATTTGTTTGGATCAAAAGCGGTGAAGGTTTACTCGGTAATCGTTGCGGTCTGTGTATTCCTTGGATCACTTGCAGAGGTAGAGCTTGTTTGGACAATGCAGGATACGTTCAACTCTTTGATGGTTATCCCGAATATTCTTGCGCTGTTCGCATTGAGCGGGGTTATTAAGCAGGTACACAACGACTTTTTCAAGAATCGTAAGAAGTAGTGGCGCGTATCATAAAAATTGAATAACGGACGGAAGAAATGCTGATTTGTTTGGAGAATGGTGTAACGTAATGTATGAATATCTAATGTGAAAATTAGACAATAAACAAGAATAGATATTGTGAATTGTGTACAAATTTGGATATTTTGAATTTAAAGGTTGCAAATCTTTTAACAATAGGGTATTATAGGTATAGATAATGAATGGTATATGAATTGTCTATAAGTAATATGAAAAGAGCGTAGAAGAGAATATAAGAGTGGGTTGATATTCCTTAAGAGAGAGTCAAAGTAATGGCCGCCGAAGAGGCAAACCTAGCGTACAATCTGTCGCAGGCGAAACTTTCAGGCAAAAGGACTAGGGAAGGTACCACATTCTGAATCTTGTGCTGTATGATAAATTTCTAAAGATAATTGATAGGTTATCAGGGCAAAAGACAGAAAGGGCGATTGCACACATGATTGTGTTCAAATCGTCCTTTTTTTACACAAGGGAGAATATAAGATAGAATGGGAAGCAAAGATTACATAGTAATTACAAATAATCCCCTGGTTTTGGACAAAATTAAAGAGACACATCATATTATTTACCGGGATATTTCCTATGAAGAGATTCTTAGGGAAGTAAGAGACAGGATTCACGAGGGGCACACTTTGTTATCGCATCCGTTATCCGGAAGCGTGAAGCCCAATGAGACACCATATAAATCCATTATGATATCAGAAAGGAAGGGGGAGGTGGACGAAGGGTCTGTTAAGTTGATTGAGAACGCCATACAAGCGTGCCGAAAGTTCATATTCAAGTCTGATTTATATGAAGAATCGGTATATGACGATTTTCAATTGATTGACTGGACGCTGCTGGAGAGTGGAATGGCATCTGCAGATGTCGGGTAGTCTTTTATAAAGGTTGTAGAAGCGCATAAGCTTTGAACAATAATATCAATATTCTAAGGAGGGAACCAAAAGTGAGATTAGAAATGGGACACATTTACATTAAGGATATTCAGTTCGCGGCTGAGTCTAAGATTGAAGACGGTATCCTTTATGTATCCGAAGAGGCCGTAAAAGCGGTTGCTCTCGAGGACGAGAAGATTAAGAGCGTATCTTTTGATATCGCAAAGCCAGGTGAGTCTGTGAGAATCACACCGGTTAAGGACGTCATCGAGCCAAGAGTTAAGGTGGAAGGAAGAGGCGGAATCTTCCCGGGCGTAATCGCTAAGGTTGATACTGTAGGCGAAGGAAAGACCTATGCGCTGAAGGGTATGGCTGTTGTTACGGCTGGTAAGATCGTAGGTTTCCAGGAAGGTATCATCGACATGACTGGTCCGGGAGCTGACTACACACCATTTTCCAAGACACTGAATCTGGTTATGGTATGTGAGCCGGTAGATGGCATTAAGCAGCATGATTATGAGAAGGCTGTACGTTTCGCAGGCTTCAGAGTTGCTGTGTATCTTGGGGAACTGGCGCGCGAGCTTACTCCGGATGAGACAAAGGTATATGAGACATGTACGATCAAAGAGGGTATGGAGAAGTATCCGAACCTTCCGAGAGTTGCATATGTACAGATGCTTCAGAGCCAGGGCTTGCTGCATGATACTTATGTATACGGCGTAGATGCGAAGAAGATTGTTCCGACAATCATGAGCCCGACAGAGGTTATGGACGGCGCTATCGTATCCGGTAACTGTGTATCCGCATGTGATAAGAACCCAACTTATGTTCATTTGAACAATCCGGTTGTTCACGATATGTTTGAGCAGCACGGAAAGACTTTTAACTTCGTTTGCCACATCATCACCAATGAGAACGTATATCTGGCTGACAAGCAGCGTTCTTCTGATTGGACGGCGAAGTTATGTAAGATGTTAGACCTTGACGGCGTTATCGTTTCTCAGGAAGGATTCGGTAATCCGGATACAGACCTGATCATGAACTGCAAGAAGATCGAGGCAGAAGGCGTTAAGACTGTTATCATTACAGACGAGTACGCAGGACGCGACGGAAAGTCCCAGTCATTGGCTGACTCTGATCCGGCAGCAGACGCAGTAGTAACAGGCGGTAATGCGAACCAGGTAATTATCCTGCCAAAACTTGACAAGGTTATTGGAACTCTGGATTATGTAACGAAGATTGCAGGTGCAAGTGAGGAGACGCTTCGCGAGGATGGATCTCTTGAAGTTGAGCTTCAGGTACTTACAGGTGCAACCAACGAGACTGGTTTCAACAAACTGAGTGCGAGATAAGAAGGGAGGATAAGAAGATGGCTAAATTAAAAGTAGTTCATTACATCAATCAGTTCTTTGCACAGATTGGTGGAGAAGAAAAAGCAGATTATCCGGCAGAGCTTCGTGTTGGAGAGATTGTCGGACCAGGTCAGGCGTTGACACAGCAGTTCGGTGAGGACGCTGAGATTGTTGCTACAATCATTTGTGGCGACTCTTATTTCAATGAGAACCTTGAGAAGGCAAAGGCAGATATCCTTGCTATGGTGAAGGAGCAGGCTCCGGATGTATTCGTGGCAGGTCCTGCATTCAACGCTGGACGTTACGGTGTTGCCTGCGGTACAATCGCAGCGGCAGTTCAGGAAGAGCTTGGTATTCCGGCAGTTACGGGTATGTATGTTGAGAACCCGGGAGCTGATATGTTCAAGACTCAGGTTTATATCGTATCTACAAAGAACAGTGCGGCTGGTATGAGAGACGCTGTTAAGAAGCTGGCTCCGTTAGCTGTTAAGATCGGAAGAGGCGAGGCAATCGGCGCTTCCTCAGAAGAAGGATATATCCCGAACGGCGTTCGTGTGAACTTCTTCGAGAAAGAGAGAGGATCACTGCGTGCAGTTAAGATGCTGATCAAGAAGCTTGCTGACAAGCCGTTCGAGACAGAGTTCCCGATGCCTGACTTCGACAGAGTTGACCCGAATCCGGCAGTTAAGGATCTTGCACATGCGAAGATTGCGCTTGTTACCTCCGGCGGTATCGTTCCGAAGGGCAATCCGGACCACATTGAGAGCTCCAGTGCTTCACACTACGGCGAGTATGATATCGCAGGTGTTATGGATCTTACAGAAGAGACATATGAGACAGCACACGGCGGATATGATCCGGTTTATGCTAATGAAGACTCTGACCGTGTATTACCGGTTGACGTACTTCGCGACATGGAGAAGGAAGGAAAGATTGGGGAGCTGCATCATTTGTTCTACACGACCACAGGTAATGGTACAGCCGTTGCATCCTCTAAGGCTTTCGCAGCTGAGTTCTCTCAGAAGCTTAAGAACGACGGTGTAGACGCAGTAATCCTCACCTCCACATGAGGTACCTGTACTCGTTGCGGTGCAACGATGGTGAAAGAAGTAGAGAGGGCAGGAATCCCTGTAGTACATATCTGTACGGTAACTCCTATTTCTATGACAGTTGGCGCGAACAGAATCGTACCGGCTATCGCAATTCCACATCCTCTTGGAAATCCTGCATTAGATGCAGATGAGGAGAAGAGTCTCCGTCGTAAGATTGTTGAGAAGGCATTATCTGCTCTTGAGACAGAGGTTGACGGACAGACAATTTTTGACTAGGTATTAATATTTAGACAGATCATAATTGATTTTAATTGAATA
>BLMJ01000280.1 GCA_011960625.1 Lachnospiraceae bacterium
TACGATTCCAATAATCGGCAGGGCTGTCTGGGCTTGTATCTCATGAATGTCCTCCTTCGTGTTTGCACGAATACCTGCCGCCCCTCCTTGTTTTGCCGCCAGCGCCATCCGTCCCATGATAAAGGACGAATGCAGCGGCTCTTCCGGCAATGCCTGGCATGATACCACCAGTTTGCCTTTTAGTCGTTCTACACATTCTTTCATACTCGATCTCCCTTCCCGTAGAATGTCTGCTGCCTGTGTGTTTCCTGGTTTCTGCCACACAGTATACGTATTTGTGAATTTATTTTCAATAGGTTTTGATTATTCTGAAACTTCTTTCACAATTTTCAAAACAGGCCATTTTGAGACTTATTTTTTGAGCAGATTTTTGGTAATATTGCACAATTACAAGTTACTTCTTTCCATATGTGAAAGTACCCTCAGCGTAAATGGATAAATAACGCTGAGGGTATTATAGTTTTCTGTAATTTTTAAAAAAGTATACCTGCCATACCTGTGTAAATGATATAAAATAAAACAGCCAAGAGTGATATAACTGCAATATTCACAGTAATATCATACTCTTGGCTGACCTAAAACTAAATTTATAATTTTTTTGAAAAATATAACACCAAATCATCGTCGTTTCGGCAAGCGCTGTATGGTTCGCAAACTTTGTCTCCGTACCATACCCCCGACCCATCTGGAATATAGCCCCGCTTTACATACATCCTCTGCGCGCTCCCGTATCCCTGATGAAGCCCCACTCCCAGACAGACGGTATCCGAATACCTTCTGGCAATCTCCTCCGCCGCATCCATAAGTTTCGTTCCGATTCCATGCCTCCTGTATTTTATAAGGACACCAAAATCTACAATCTCCGGTACTCCCTCTTCCAGGAAAGCTCCTCCTAAGCGCTCCATATAGACATTGATGTATCCCACAACCCTGCCTTCATACTCGGCTGCCATAGCCACTGCCCTGCCTTCGGCTGCGTCTTTGAGACGGATGCCGTACTTATCAGCAGACGCGTTCCATCCCTGCGCCCGCTCTCCGGCTGCAATCACCTCTGCATCGTCTGCTTTCAAGTCGCGGATTACAATCTTATCATCTTTATAATATTCCACTGTTTTCTCCTATTAGGAATCAAGGTATCTTGTTTTCCGCCAGTTATATGCAATCACCGCCACCGACGCCACGACCAGCACCCCTGCCAAAAGCTGGGATACCGGAAATCCTATGCCGGGAAGCAACAGTTGGTCTGTCCGAAGTCTTTCAATAAAGAAACGTCCAAAACCATACCCTGCCAGATACATTAGGAATACCTCTCCGTTGAATTTCTTATGCTTGCGGTACAGAAGCAGCAAAATCAGAACTATCAGGCACCACAGAGACTCATAGAGAAACGTAGGATGTACCTGGATGTAGGACACACCCGCCTTCGTCTCCATATGCTCCCGCATAAGCTCGGTGATATCCCCTCCCCGTACTGCATCTACAGGCAGGCGCATAGCAAGAAGACCGTCCGTATATTCCCCAAACGCCTCCCGGTTGAAGAAATTACCCCATCGCCCAATCATCTGTCCTGCCACCAGGCCAAGCCCTGCCGTGTCCAACAAAAGCGGCGCGGACAAATGCTTCACATGTGCGAACACAAAAACAGTTATGACAGCGGCAATGACGCCCCCGTATATGGCAAGACCTCCCTGCCGGATGTTGAAAATACTCAGAAGATTGTCTTTATACATGTCCCACGTAAAGATGACATAATAAATCCTCGCTCCAATAATCGCAAAT
>BLMJ01000281.1 GCA_011960625.1 Lachnospiraceae bacterium
GCGAGATACATCCTGTGGAGAAAAAGCGGTGGATTCTCCACTTTGGCGCGGTGGATCAGTATGCCGTGGTGTCTGTCAATGGGAAAGTGGTAAAACGGCATCTGGGCGGTTATCTGCCGTTTTCGGCGGATGTAACGGACTTCTTAAAGGAGACGGGGAATGAACTGACGGTACGGGTAAGAGATTTAAGCGATACATTCTATTACAGTCGGGGAAAACAGAAATTAAAACGGGGAGGTATGTTCTACACAGCGCAGAGTGGTATTTGGCAGACGGTCTGGATGGAGCTGGTGCCGGAGGTACATATTGAAGAGCTTACAGTGACACCGCTGTATGATGAGGCGGCGTTTTGTGTCAAGGTCAAGCTTACAGGACGAGAGGTAGGCGGCCAAGTTTCCGTCACATTATTTTCGGAAGATATACAGCCCATTCAGGCTGAGGGAGAGGTTGGCAGAGATATTCGGGTTTTGGTGCCGGATATGCGCAGTTGGAGCCCGGAGGAGCCGTTTCTCTATGAGCTTGAGGTGTCGGCTGGGGAGGATCGAGTCAGAAGTTACGCTGCTATGCGCAAGGTCAGTGTAGAGAAGGACGCAAAGGGCGTTCCGAGAATCTTTTTGAACAATCGTCCATATTTTCAGCGCGGGGTACTGGATCAGGGGTATTGGCCGGAGGGATTGTACACGCCGCCCTGTGACGAGGCGATGGTATATGACATCTGCAGGATGAAGAACCTTGGATTTAATATGCTGAGGAAGCATATTAAGATTGAGCCCCAGCGGTGGTATTATCACTGTGACAGGATTGGGATGCTGGTATGGCAGGACATGGTGAATGGGGGAAGGAGTTACCAGTCTTGGTATGTGACATATCTGGCGACGGCTATGGAATATTTTCATCTGCGGATGCATGATTCTATGCTGGGCCTTCTCGGCAGGAGGGAGGAGAGAGGCAGACGGCAGTTTGTATCGGAGGTGCGTGAGACGATACGGGTCTTGTACAATCACCCGTCTATTGTGACATGGGTGATTTTCAATGAAGGCTGGGGGCAGTTCCATGGGGAAGCTGTGACACAGATTGCTAGGAAGGCGGACAAAAGCAGGCTGATTGACCAGGCGAGCGGCTGGTTTGACCAGGGAGGCGGGGATATCAGGAGCATACATGACTATTTCTTTCCATTGTATATAAAGGCCGAGAGACGGGTGACAGCGTTAACGGAGTTTGGAGGGTATTCTCTGTGTATCCCAGGACATTATATGTACAGAAAGGTCTACGGATATCGGATTTATCGGAAAAAATCGGAGTTAACCCGAGGATATCGGGAATGGATTGAACGGGAAGTTCTTCCCAATATTCCAAGAGGATTATCGGCTGCAATATATACGCAGTTGTCAGATGTGGAGGAAGAGACGAACGGGCTTCTGACGTATGACCGAGAGGTGCTTAAGCTAGAGGCAAAGACGGTGAGGGAATTAAATGAGAGGATGCGGCTCTGACAATTAAGAATGAAAGAGGTCTTGGCTCTGACGTAATGAGCTGCTGTATTCTAAGGATACAGCAGCTCATATTAGTGTTCCGTGTGTTTAACTGCTCTGGGAAGAGACGTCCATCGTATCTGTTTCATTACTCTCTTTCTCGGGAGTTTTCTCATTATTTTCATGTATCTCTTCCGCTATGTCTGCCATGCGTGAACCGATATCGGATGCAAGTTTTGCAGAATTTTTCTTAAGCTTGGACAGTTCCTCCTTTTTAAAATCAGCGGCGCCCAAACGCCCGTTGTCACGGGAAATCTCGGACTCTAGAATATTGATTCTGCGGTCTACTTTCGTCTTTACGGAATCCAGCATACTAATATTCTGTACGTCGCCTGACAGAGTCACGATATCGGTCAGACGCTCATTCTCAAGCTCCTCTTGTGTCTTAGGAGTATTATCAACCTTATCCTTGTCCTCTTTCTTTTCAAGCTCCTTTGCCATCGCCTCTGTTATCTGTACGTCGATGTTTTCAAGCTGCTCGTCGTAAGCTTCTAATTGGGACTTGATTGTTTCCATAGACGAGCCTTTCTCTAGTGTAGATGCAATCAGAGAATTTTTACGGTCAGTAATCTCCATCTTCTGCTTCATAAGATTGTTAATCAGATTCATAGCTTTGCCTTTGGGCGACAGGGTGAATATATCCCGCCGTTCTTCCTCGGAGGATTCGGTTCTGCTTACGCCCGCTTTGCCCGCTGCGCTGCGGTTAATCTGATATGATTGAAAAACATTATTGATCTGTAATGACGGTGAAAAATTTAATCTCATGTGTTAATCCTCCTATAATTAATATATCGGAAGAAGGGGTAGAAACTTTAAGAGTGTTGGGAAGTTTAGTTGACTGGATTTTAAGTATTTGTTAGAATAAGCAAAGGGAAAAGTTTTGGTTTACCTGAAAACAAAAGAGTTTACAATAGATTGGCAAAAGTCTGGTTCAGTTAAGGAGGACGAGGGAT
>BLMJ01000282.1 GCA_011960625.1 Lachnospiraceae bacterium
CATCCTCCAAAAGCTTATCCTGCTTGTTAAATACTGTGACCACAGGTTTGTCCGTGATTCCCAGACTCTTAAGCGTCTCATATACCGTATACATCTGCTCGTCCATCTGGGGATTGGAGACATCCGCCACATGCAGAATCAAATCCGCATACTTGGCTTCTTCCAGAGTACTCTTAAACGCCTCTATCAGGTGATGGGGCAGTTTTCGGATAAACCCTACCGTATCCGTCAGCAGAAGCTCCTGTCCTCCTGGAAGTTTCCGGCTTCTGGTGGTGGGATCAAGCGTAGCAAAAAGCTTATCCTCCGCCAAAATATCTGCACCGGTCAGCACATTCAGCAGAGTAGACTTCCCTGCATTCGTATATCCAACAATCGCCGCCACAGGGATGGGATTTTTGCTCCTCTGTTCCCGTGTGACCTCACGGTGACGCCGAACCTCTTTAAGCTCCCTATTCAACTGGGCTATCCGACTCTTAATAAGCCGCCGGTCCATCTCTAATTTTTTCTCTCCCGGACCTCTCGTCCCGATTCCGCCTCCAAGCCTTGACATCGCCGTACCAAAACCCGTAAGGCGAGTCTGCCGGTATTTTAGCTGCGCCAGTTCCACCTGAATCTTACCTTCGCTGGTTGATGCCCTTGCAGCAAAGATATCCAGAATCACCAAAGTTCTATCCATGACCTTGGTATCCAGTTCATCCTGCAAATTCTTCATCTGCGCCGGCGTTAGTTCGTCATCACAGATAATACCTGTTGCGCGAAGCTCCCACAACAGGTCTTTCAATTCCTCAATCTTTCCTTTTCCAATATAAGTCCCTGGATGTACCTGCTCCCGCTTCTGCAAAAGCTGCCCCACAGTCTTGGCTCCCGCTGTATCCGCCAGATCTTTTAACTCTTCCAGAGAATGAAGCGTCTCCTCCTGTTCAAACATGCATACGCCTACCAGGATCACCCTCTCTGTTTCCTTTGCTAACTCAATCATATCTTTCTCTTTTACTCCAATATTCACGAACCGCCTAAACTTTTTACTATCTTGTCTCCAAGAACTGCTGCTCTTTCTGCGCTTTGGCATCGTCAGGATACTGGGCAACATACTCGGCCACCTTTGCCTTCGCGCTCTCCCAGTCTCCTCTCTGCTCTAGCGTCACGATCAGATTGTACTTCATCTCACGGTCAAGCTCCTCACTGTTACCCTTAAGTCCAATCCCTGACTGAAAATAATTCTGCGCCTCTTCCAGATTCCCAAGCTTCAGCTCACAGCTTCCGAGGAAATTGTAAATGGTTCCCGTAAATGGACTCTCTGCCTGCTGCTCTAATGCTTTCTGAAATGCTTCCCTTGCGCCTTCATAGTCTTCCATTTCCCACCGGGCAATCCCGATTCCCCGATAGGCATCCCCTATATTAACCTCCTCCTCCACAGCCTGTTTAAAATGTTCAATCGCCTCTTCATACTGCCCATTTTTCAGACATTCTATTCCTTCCTCAGAAGGATTGCCTTTCCA
>BLMJ01000283.1 GCA_011960625.1 Lachnospiraceae bacterium
GGAACTTATTTTGTAATCATGAACAAGCTGGCGCATGAGAGCCAGAAAGTAGGCCTTGCATCTGCGATGGCAGTTGTATTGCTGATACTGATTATGATCGCAACGCTGATACAAAAGGGAATTGAGATATATTACTTTGGCGTCGGTGATACGGAATCGATCCGGGAGATCAGAAAACGTAAGAAACGTATGGTGATGGCGGAAAAAGGAGGTACACAGTAATGTTAAAAGCAAAGAAAACGACAATAGCAGTTTTAAAATACATTACTCTGATTTTTGGTGCGTTTGTGTCTGTGCTTCCCATTGTAGTCTGCGTAATTACTGCATTTAAGACACCGGAAGAGTATGCGTCCACGAATGTTATGACACTTCCGCAGAGCTGGGCTAATTTTGAGAACTTTATACAGGCTTGGTCCCAGGCAAATATGGGAGTCGCGTTCAGAAATTCAATCATTATTCTGGTATGTGTATTGGCAGGCTCTATTATGACAGGCTCCATGCTGGCATATGTACTGAGCCGTTTTAAATTCAAAGGAAATGGACTGGTAAGGAATATGTTCCTGTTTGCGTCATTGTTGCCTGGTATTGCGATGCAGGTATCTGTATATCAGATCATGTACAGCCTGGGATGGATTAACTTTTTGCCGGGATACATCATTATGATGTGCGGAACAGATATTATATCCATCTATATCTTTATCCAGTTTTTTGAAAATATTCCGGACTCGCTTGATGAGTCAGCGATCATGGATGGATGTACCTACTTTGGGGTGTTCTTTCGGATTCTGTTCCCGTTGTTAAAACCGGCGATCGTTACGGTAATGATTCTGAAAGGTGTCGGAGTTTATAACGAATATTATACGGCGAACCTGTATCTGCAGGATAAGAACAGGCTGGTTACGGTTGCCACTTCCCTGTTCAAGTTTACGGGACCGCTTGGAAATCAGTACAATTATATCTGTGCAGGAGTAATTATTACAATGGTGCCTGCCCTGATCGTATTCATTCTCTGCCAGAAGCAGATCTACGGCGGACTGGCGGCAGGGGCTGTGAAGGGTTAGAAGATATCAGGACAAAATGAAGGAGATTGATATGAATAATGTTAAGATAATAGGGGAGGCAGTCCCGAATATGCCATGGCAGGAACGGCCTTTGGATGAAAAAAACGGGATGCCGTTATGGCGGTATAGTGACAATCCTGTGATAGGACGTAATCCGGCAAAAGGAGTGGCGCGTATCTTCAACAGTGCGGTGATGCCTTACAAAGGTGAATTTATCGGTGTATTCCGGGGCGAACAGACCAACGGGATCCCATATATCTATCTTGGAAGAAGCAAGGATGCTGTTTGCTGGGAATTTGATAAAGAAAAGATTCCGTTTCAGGATGAAGCGGGAAATGACTTTATGCCGAAATATGCGTATGATCCAAGACTGGTAAAAGTGGAAGATACTTATTATATAATCTGGTGTCAGGACTTTTACGGCGCTTCCATAGGCGTTGCCAGGACACAGGATTTTAAAACATTTACCAGAATTGAGAATCCGTTTCTTCCGTTTAACAGAAATGCCGTGCTGTTTCCAAGAAAGGTGAACGGCAAGTTCCTGATGCTGTCACGGCCAAGCGACAGCGGACATACGCCTTTTGGAGATATTTTTGTCTCGGAAAGCGCGGATATGGTGTACTGGGGAAAGCATCGGCATGTGATGGGAAAAGGCGAAGAGTGGTGGCAGAATGTCAAGATCGGCGGCGGCGCGGCGCCGATTGAAACCAGCGAGGGGTGGCTTTTGTTCTACCACGGTGTGACCGGAACCTGTAATGGTTATGTGTATAGTATTGGCGGCGCGATCCTGGATATTGACCAGCCGTCTGTGGTGAAATATCGCTGCAGCACATTTCTTCTGACGCCGGAGGAATGGTATGAGGAGCGCGGATTCGTGCCGAACGTGACCTTCCCCTGCGCAACGATCCATGATTCGAAGAGCGGCAGGATCGCTATCTATTACGGCGCGGCAGATACTTATGTAGGCATGGCATTTACGGAAGTGAATGAAGTTGTGGCATATATCAAAGAAAATAGTGTTGTTACGGAAACGGATACGGAGCCAGGACTAAGATAGAGGGGACGGCTCGTAGATTTGGAGGAAAGTTCATGCTGAGAGCAGAAGTAACAAAGCATCTGCAGACGGATATCATACCATTCTGGCAGAGCATGGAAGACAAGGAGTTCGGAGGGTTCTACGGTTATATGGGATATGACCTGAAACTGAATAAAGAGGCGGTAAAGGGTTGTATCTTAAACAGCAGGATTCTGTGGTTTTTCTCGAATGCTTATCTGACCTTAGGAAGAAAAGAGTTTCTTGAAAATGCAGGATGTGCATTTCGCTTTTTAAAAGAGCATTGTCTGGACAGGGAATACGGCGGCGTGTTCTGGTCGCTTACATACAGGGGGGAGCCGGAGGATACCACGAAGCATACTTATAATCAGGCGTTTGCAATCTATGCCCTGTCGTCCTATTACGATGCATCGAAAGATGAAGAGGCAATAGAAATCGCATGGGGACTGTATCATCTGATAGAAGAAAAGTGTACGGATGAGTATGGATATATGGAAGCTTTTGAGAGAGATTTCCAGCCGGCAGATAACGATAAGCTTTCGGAAAACGGCGTGATGGCTGAAAAAACCATGAATACACTATTGCATGTATTTGAAGCCTACACAGAGTTGTATCGTGTAACAGGGAACGAGTGTGTGGCAGACAGGCTTCGCTATATGCTGGATCTGATTGCTGATAAAGTCTATAACCAGAGACTGGGGCGCCAGGAAGTTTTCTTTGACAGAACCTGGAATACGCTGATCGACCTTTATTCATATGGACATGATATTGAGGCCGCATGGCTGATCGACCGGGGGGTAGAGATTCTGAATGACGGCTCCTATACAGAAAAAATGGGGCCGATTACAAGAACCATTACAGAGAATATTTACAATCGGGCATATATAGACCATTCCCTGGTAAATGAGGCGGAGAATGGAGTTGTGGATACAACTCGTGTCTGGTGGGTACAGGCAGAAGCAGTGGTGGGATTTTTGAACGGTTATCAGAAACTACCGCAGGAAAGAAAGTTTCTGGAGGCTGCAGAAGACATCTGGAGCTATATCAGGGATTGTATGATTGATAAAAGACGGGGTTCGGAGTGGTTCTCAGAATTGGACAAAGACAGGAATCCGTCTGATAAGCCGATCGTAGAGCCGTGGAAGTGTCCGTATCACAATGGGAGAATGTGTTTTGAGGTAATAAGGAGGCTTAAAGATGCTTCATAGACAGTATTATGTAGAACAGGAAAAGGTGGAGCGGCTGATCTCAAGAAAAAATCAGAAAAGCAGCTTTTATAATGGAATATATGACAGATACGAGTATCCGGTGCTGACAAGAGAGTTTGTGCCGGTGCATTGGAGATATGATCTGGATGAGGAGACGAATCCGTATTTTATGGAGCGGTTGGGAGTCAATGCGGTGATGAACTCCGGAGCGATATACCTGAATGGAAAATATTATCTCGTGGTGCGCGTGGAAGGAAATGACAGGAAATCCTTTTTCGCGGTGGCAGAGAGTAACACGGGGATTGATAATTTCCATTTCTGGGATTACCCGGTAGTGCTGCCGGATATCTGTCCCGAAGAAACGAATGTATACGATATGCGGCTTACACAGCATGAGGATGGATGGCTCTATGGATTGTTCTGCTCGGAGAGTAAGGATGAAGAAAATCCGGATCTGTCTGCGGCGGTGGCGGCAGCAGGGATCGTCAGGACGAAGGATTTAAAAACATGGGAACGGCTTCCTAACTTAAAGACGTTAAACTCTCCCCAACAGAGGAATGTGGCGCTCCATCCGGAATTTGTGGATGGGAAATACGCATTCTATACAAGACCGATGGATGGGTTTATTGAAACCGGCAGCGGCGGCGGGATAGGATTTGGGTTATGCGAGGACATCTGCCATGCAGTGATTGATGAAGAACGGATTATCAGCAGGCGGATTTACCATACCCTCACAGAGTCGAAGAACGGAGCCGGAGCGCCTCCGATCAAAGGAAAGAAATGCTGGATCCATATTGCCCACGGCGTGCGCAATACAGCGGCAGGGCTTCGCTATGTGCTGTATGTGTTTGGAACGGATCTTGAGGAACCGTCCAGAGTTATTGCGGAGCCGTCCGGTGTTTTTCTTGTTCCGCTTGGGAATGAAAGAGTCGGCGACGTATCTAATGTAGTGTTTACGAACGGTGCGGTTGCGAGAGAAAACGGCGATGTATATATATACTATGCCTCTTGTGATACCAGGATGCATGTGGCGTCGACAACCGTAGATAAATTAGAAGATTATCTCTTTGGAACAGCAAAGGATCCGCTTCGGTCAGCAGATTGTGTAAGACAGAGATGTGATCTGATCAGACAGAATCTAGAACTTTTGAAGCGGTAAGGATGTTTGGCGGGAAAGGGTGTTTGAAGACGCCTTTCCCCGCAAAATGAAAAAATCAGAGGAGGGGCAGATTAGATATGAAAAAGTATCTGAGGAACATAAAAGAAAAGACCTCCGGTATGACAAGGAGAGAAACATGCTCTTATATATGGTCTTATTATTGGTATCATATAATGATATTTATTTCTGTCATTGCTCTGATTCTTTTATTTGCGGCGCATTATGGTCTGGGAAATAAAAAGCCCTTATTTACCTGTCTTATTATCAATCAGGAGATAGATGAGGCAAGGGATCTGAGGATACGTGATGAATTTGCACAAAGAGCGGACCTGCCGAGAGAAAGGGTGGTGATTGATTCGGATTATAATTTTTCTTA
This sequence comes from Lachnospiraceae bacterium, assembly GCA_011960625.1. Taxonomy (GTDB): domain Bacteria; phylum Bacillota; class Clostridia; order Lachnospirales; family Lachnospiraceae; genus Sporofaciens. The sequence continues at coordinate 4,859 of BLMJ01000283.1, forward strand.
CGGCCAGTTTCGGTTGGAGGGGACGAATGAAAGTTCTTATGAGAAATTCTTTTTTCAATGGCGAAACCAGGAGATTGATGCAGTGATCTTGTCGGAGAGCTTCTATAAGCATTGCAGAGAAATGGGAGGGGATTTCCGGGTATTGGCAAATGAGATGTCAGAGGGGGCAGGAAATGGATTACAGGCATATATGGACGAAGGGGAGTGCAGGGCGGTGGTTCTTGGAACGGATTTATATACGAAAAAGATTACAGGAAAAGAAGATGAGAAGCTTTTGTTAGCGTTCCCGGAGTATGGAAACAGCTCGGAAAACAGCGCGAAGGAGAGTAGAATATTTTTAGAATATGCATGTGAAAAATTGCAAGAAGAGACAGGAGGTGGTATTCTTGAAGAAATTATCAATTGAGCATCCGTTTTTTGAGTTTATGGGCAGCCTTGGCGACTGGATGATCCTGAATGTTTTATTTGTGGTTACGTGTCTGCCTGTTATCACGATCGGAACATCACTTACGGCTATCTATCAGGTGTCTTTAAGGCGTATCAGGAAAGAAAGCCGGTATGCGGCAAAAGAGTATATCCAGGCGTTCAGGCAAGAATGGAAGGACAGCGCGAAACTGTGGATGATATTTTTATGTACGGGCGGGGTCCTGCTGTTTGACGTTTTGTATGGGAAGAATCTTCCGGGGATATTGAACATTGCAATTGGTTGCCTTGTGGTTTTGTGGATGTTTTCGTTCACTTATGCATTTCCTCTGCAGGCGAGATTTAAGAACAGCATTAAAAATACGATCATCAATGGGTTTTACCTTGCATTTCGGAATCTGCCGGTTACGATCCTCATGGCGGCGCTTAACTGCATTCCGGTTATATGCGCTGTGTTGGGGGAATTTGTAGTGATGGCTTCGATGCCTGTATTCTGTATCATTGGATTTGCACTGATCATCTGGCTTAACAGTCTCTTCCTGACCGTTATTTTTGAGAAATTTATATACGATGGAGGAAAGAATTGTGTGGGTTAAAATGAATGATGAGAGATTATCTTACAGTGGAAGAATCGACTGGAGTGAAGAGGAATATCCGGTTTTTATTTATCCGTGTACATGGGTGAAGCTGCGTTTTACAGGGAATCAGCTGAAGCTCCATATAGAGAATCATCGGGCATATTGGGATAATTATATGGGCTGTATTCTGGATGGAAAGCAGTTGTCCCTGGCGCTTCCCAAAGAGGGAAGGGGAGTACTTACGATTCCGGTTGAGCAGGAAGAGAAGACGGAGCATGAGGCGCTTATCTTTAAAAGGCAGGATGCCTGCCATGAGGTAAAGTTCTTTGGGATAGAGCTTGCAGATGGAGCCAGGGTGCTTAAAACGCCAGAGAAGCCGGCAAGAAGAATTGAGGTATACGGAGATTCCGTATCGGCAGGCGAGGTGGCGGAAGCTGTGGAATACACAGGATGCGAGGATCCGGGGCATAATGGAGAATACTCCAATAGCTGGTATTCTTATGCCTGGATGGCAGCCAGAAAATTAAACGCGGAAATCCATGATATTGCTCAGGGCGGGATAGCGCTCATGGATGGTACGGGATGGTTCCATGCTCCGGACTACATAGGGATGGAGACAGCGTGGGATAAGATCCGCTATAATCTGGAATTGGGAAAGACTTTGGACTGGGACTTTGGGAAGTATGATCCGCAGCTTATCATCGTTGCATTTGGACAGAATGACAGTAATCCGGAAGATTACATGAAAGAGGACTTTCATGGGGAGAAAGCGGAAAAATGGAGACAGCATTATAAGGGGTTCCTGAATCAACTTAGAACGATATATCCGTCGGCTTATATTGTTTGCTGTACGACACTTCTGCGCCATGACAAGGCATGGGATCAGGCAATCGGGCAGGTAGTGGAAAAATTGCAGGATGAGAGGATTACACGATATCTGTTTGGGCGGAATGGAGACGGGACGCCTGGGCATCTCAGGATAGCAGAGGCGGAAGAAATGGCGGATGAACTCGCGGCGTATATTGAAAATCTTAACATAGAAGGATGGAAGTAAGAAGGATGAAACAAGTTGATTTGACAAGATTAAAAAATTGTATGCGCAGAGCCATGAAAGGAGAAAAGCTGACGATCGGGTTTTTCGGTGGTTCGATCACACAGGGATGTTTGGCGACAGAGCATGAGAGGGCGTATTCTTACCGTGTGTTTCAGTGGTGGAAGGATACATTTCCCCAGGCGGAGATTTCTTATGTGAATGGAGGGATCGGAGGAACGACTTCGTATTTTGGGGCTTCGAGGATATGGCAGGATCTGCTGGTGTATCAGCCGGATGTGGTTGTAGTGGATTTCAGCGTCAATGACAGAGAAGGACAGGAAGCGTTCTTTCAGGAAACCTATGAAGGAGTGATACGGAGGATTCTGACCTGTCAGTCAAAACCGGCAGTGATAATTCTGAATAATGTATATTACGACTCAGGAAGCAATCTTCAAGAATGTCATAATGAAGTTGGAGACTGGTATGGTATTCCTCATGTCAGCATGAAAGATACGCTGTATCAAAGGGTGAAAGAAGGCGTGTATCAGAAAGAGGAACTGACACCGGACGGGCTGCATCCCAGTGATAAGGGACATGAGCTGGCAGCCGGTGAAATCATTTCTTTTCTCTGCAAAGTGAAGGAAGATATGCGAAAGGAAGATGAGGAAAAAGCATTTCCAGAGCCGATGACGGCAAATGCATACGAATATGCCAGAAGGCTTACGGTGCAGGAGGTTTTGCCTGAACTTTCGGGATTTCGGATTGATACGGACGAGAAAACAGGGCATCTGGATATTTTTAAGAACGGATGGATTGGCAAAATGCCGGGAGACCGGATTGTGTTTGAAGAGGAGGCAGCATGTATTGGAATACAGTTTCGGCAGTCTGTTGCACGGCCGGCTCTGCGGGCGAAGCTGATACTGGACGGGGACGAGGAACATGCCTGGATATTGGATGGTAATTTTGAAGAGGATTGGGGAGATTGCGCACAGCTGGTCCCGATTCTCCATCATGGAGAGCAAAAAAAACACCGTATTGAGATAGAGGTTCTGGATGATACGTTGGAGGATGCGACGCCGTTTTACCTGATGTCGCTGATTCTTTCGTGATTTTTTAGAAAGTCAAAGACGCCGCGGCAGTCCGCGGGAATAAATATATGAGATGAAAATAGGAGGATATTTCAGGTATGAATGCAAGGAAAATATATGAATTCTGGCTCACAGATTCTTATTTTGACGAGAAAACGAAGGAAGAGCTGAGGAGTATTGCAGAGGATGAAAAGGAGATAGAGGAACGGTTCTACAAGGAGCTTGAGTTTGGAACAGGAGGCCTGCGCGGGATCAGCGGCGCAGGTACAAATCGTATGAATATCTATACTGTGCGTAAGGCAACGCAGGGACTGGCAAATTTTATTATCAGGGAACAAGCGCAGGAAAAGGGTGTGGCGATTGCTTATGATTCCCGGAATATGTCTCCTGAATTTGCAGAAGAAGCGGCTCTGTGCCTTGCGGCGAACGGGATCAGAGCTTATATATTCCCGTCTCTTCGCCCCACGCCGATGCTGTCGTTTGCACTGCGAAAGCTTGGATGTACCGCAGGGATCGTGGTAACGGCGAGCCATAATCCGCCTGAATATAATGGATATAAAGTCTACTGGGAGGATGGCGCGCAGATTACATTCCCTAAGGATATGGAGATTATCGGGGAGGTAAAGGGCATCACAGATTATGCACAGGTAAAGACAACGTCGCGGGAAGAGGCGCTAAAGACTGGTTTTTACCAGGTGATCGGTGAGGAAATAGATGATGCGTATATGGAGGAACTGAAAAAACTGGTTCTGCATCGGGAGATTATCCAGAAGGAAGCAAAAGATCTGAAGATTGTCTATACGCCGCTCCACGGAACGGGAAATATTCCGGTCAGAAGAGTGCTTCGGGAACTGGGATTTGCCAATGTCTACGTGGTAAAAGAGCAGGAATTACCAGACGGCAACTTCCCGACTGTCTCATACCCTAATCCGGAAGATAAGAATGCTTTTGCTCTGGCCCTTAGATTGGCGAAAGAGGTGGATGCGGATATCGTACTGGCGACAGATCCGGATGCGGACCGTCTTGGCGTATACGCAAAGGATACAAAGACAGGAGAATATGTAAGCTTTACCGGAAATATGTCTGGGATGCTGATTCTGGAGTACCAGCTTTCGCAGAGAAAGGAGCTGGGACTGCTTCCAAAGAATGGAGCCGTTGTCACAACGATTGTGTCTGGCAAGATGGCAAGAGAGGCTGCAAAAGCCTATCAGGTGGAGCTAATCGAGACTCTGACAGGATTCAAATATATTGGAGAACAGATTAAATTCTTCGAGCAGAATCAGGAAAAGGAATATATATTTGGTTATGAGGAGAGCTACGGATGCCTTGTGGGAACCCATGCACGCGATAAGGATGCAGTTGTGGCGGTGATGGCGCTCTGTGAGGCGGCGGCTTATTACAAGAGCCAGGGAATGACATTGTGTGATAAGATGCAGGAATTGTTTGAGGTATATGGATATTATAAGGAAGATCTGTGTACCGTGACTTTAAAGGGACAGGATGGAGCCAAACAGATAGATGCAATGATGGAAAAGCTTCGTTTGGATGTGCCAAAGAGCATTGGCTATATGAACGTAACCCAGTTCAGAGATTACAGGGAAGACGTAAAGGTTGATATGGCAAGCGGGAAAAAGACTGGTACCGGACTTCCGAAATCTAATGTGCTGTATTTTGAACTGGAAAATAGTGCATGGTGCTGTGTGCGTCCGTCCGGCACAGAGCCGAAGATTAAATTCTATGTGGGCGTAAAGGGGAAAAGTGAAGAAGATGCAAAAGCTTTACTGCAGAATATTACAGAAGCGGTAAAGAAGCTTATATAAAACAGCTATAGTTGGTACGAGGAGGGTATGATGGGATTTTCAGAGAATTTTGTGTGGGGTGCGGCAACCAGCGCCTATCAGATAGAGGGCGCGGTAAAGGAGGAAGGGAAAGGCGAACATATATGGGATGTGTATGTAAAAGAGCCGGGGCATATATATGGCGGACATAATGGAAACAGCGCATGTGACCATTACCACAGATTTCGTGAAGACGTAAGTATTATGAAGGAAATCGGCATTATGGCTTATCGCTTTTCTATTGACTGGTCAAGAGTCCTGCCAGAAGGTTTTGGCCCTGTGAATGAGAGTGGTATCGCTTTTTATGATTCTTTGATCAATGAGCTGTTAAAAAATGGAATCGATCCTTATATCACCCTGCATCACTGGGAACTCCCATATGAGATTTACAAACGGGGAGGATGGATGAATCCTCAGATCGTTGAGTGGTTTGGAGAATATGCAAGGCTTATTGCCGAGCGATTCAGCGACAGGGTGACGCATTTCTTTACCCTGAACGAACCGCAGTGTTTTGTTGGCCTGGGGTATTTGACGGGTGATCATGCGCCGGGAATCAAAGCACCCTTACGAGATACTTTCGAAATGGCACATAATGCGCTGAAGGCGCATGGAAGGGCAGTGCAGATGTTACGGCAGTATGGGAAACAAAGGCTGACTGTCGGCTATGCGCCTACCTGTGGGATGTGTTACCCTGAAACAGAGAAAGCGGAAGACATTGAAGCGGCAAGACAGGTGTTGTTTGCCATGAATCAGGATGACCAAAACTGGACATGGAATGTATCCTGGTGGTCAGATCCGGTGTTGCTTGGAAATTATCCGGAAGAAGGGCTTAAGCGGTATGAGCCATATCTGCCCAGAATAACGGATGAGGATATGAAACTGATAGCAGAGCCGATTGATGTATATGGACAGAATATATATAATGGACGCTGCATCCGCATGGGCAGGGATGGTATGCCAGAAGAAGTGAAACGCTATGAAGGGTTTCCAAAGACTGCTGTTTCCTGGCCGGTGACGCCAGAAGCTCTTTATTGGGGACCTAAATTTTTATATGAGCGGTATCGGAAACCTGTATATATAACAGAGAATGGGATGTCCTGCCATGATGTTGTTTCGATAGACGGCAAGGTACATGATCCAAACCGGACGGACTTTTTGGCAAGGTATCTTAAGGAGCTTAAAAGAGCGGCGGAGGAGATTGACTTAAGAGGATATTTCCATTGGTCTCTTATGGATAATTTCGAGTGGGAGAAAGGGTATTCGGAGCGATTCGGTCTGGTGTATGTGGATTATCAGACACAGCAAAGAATGAAAAAAGATTCTGCGTACTGGTATCGGGATGTGATTCGAAATAATGGAGCTAAGTTATGAGTATATTAAAATTAAAACCAAGCTGTAAAGACTATCTTTGGGGCGGCAGCAGACTTGTAGAAGAATATGGCAAAGAATATGACGGAGAGGTGCTGGCAGAAACGTGGGAGTTATCCTGTCACCCGGACGGGCCGTCTGTGATCCGGAATGGGAAATATACGGGCAGAACGCTGTCAGAATATATTGAGCGGGAAGGGAAGGATGTCCTTGGAACACACTGCAGAAGATTCAGGGATTTTCCGATTCTGACAAAGTTTATTGACGCGAAGGATAATCTATCCATCCAGGTGCATCCTGATAACCGATATGCTTTGAAGAATGAAGGGCAATACGGTAAGACGGAGATGTGGTACGTCATGGATGCCGGAAAGGAAGCGTTTTTATATTACGGATTCAAAAAAGAGATCAGCAGAGAAGAGTTTGCAAGACGGATTCAGGAGGACACGCTCCTTGAGGTACTGAATGCGGTGCCGGTGCAAAAAGGCGATGTATTGTTTATAGAGTCGGGAACGATACATGCGATCGGAAAGAATATTCTGATTGCGGAGATTCAGCAGAATTCTAATATAACTTATCGTGTATATGATTATGGCAGAGTCGGAAAAGACGGGAAAAAGAGAGATCTGCATATAGAGAAAGCGCTTGCGGTCACAAACCGGATTCCAATTGTTAAAGATAATAGCAGTTACCCCCATGTGGCAGACTGTGATTATTTTACCGTGGATAAACTGAATCTGGATGGGAAGGTTATGAGGGAGCTTACAGGCGAGGTGTCAGAGGAATCTTTTGCCAGTATCTTAATGCTGGACGGGGAAGGAGTCATTGAAAATGAGGGAGAAACTCTGGATTATAAAAAAGGAGACAGTTTTCTTCTGTCGGCAGGGAGTGGGAAATATACGATAAAAGGGACGTGCGACGCCTTGATTACGACGATTCGGGAAAAAGCAGCACAGGTAAGGGTAGGAATTGCGATAGGCGGAACGGATACCAGGATTGGACTGGTAGATGTCCATCAGCATGTGATAGCAGAGCGGACGATAAAAACCAATGCAGAACGTCTGGCAGAAGAAGTGGTTGAAGAGATTGGGAAGACGGTTCTTGCGCTTTTGGAACAGCAGAAAATCCCAATGGATCAATGTGTGGGAGCAGGAATCGGCGTACCGGGTACAGTGGATAGAAAACAGGGAGTTGTCCGCTATTCGAATAATATTAGATGGGAAGATGTAGACATTGTAAAAGAGATGGGAAAATACCTGCCGCTGCCAATCTATATTGCGAATGACGCGGATTGCGCGGCCTTGGGCGAGGTGACGGCAGGGGCAGGCAGGGATTATCAGGATGTTATCATGCTTACGCTGGGAACGGGCGTAGGGGGCGGAATTATTCTGGACGGCAATATCTATGAAGGAAAAGGGATTGGCGGAAGCGAACTGGGGCACATGGTAATTGTGGAAAACGGAGAGCAGTGTACTTGCGGAAGAAAAGGCTGTCTGGAAGCATATGTATCTGAGACAGCGCTTATCCGGGACGTTAGACGTGCTGTGGGAAAAGAGATGACGCCAGAGGCAATCTTTGTAGCGGCGAAGAAGGATGAGGCGGTGAAGGCGGTTGTGGATTCCTATATAAGAAGGCTGGGAACAGGGATTGTGAATATTGTGAATATTTTCCGCCCGCAACTGGTATTGCTTGGAGGCGGGGTATCTGTTCTGGGGGATGCTCTTATAAAACCAATGGAAGAAATTATGAGACAGGGGTGCTTTGGAAAAGAAAAGAGCGAGCTTCCCCAAATTAAAATTGCATCTCTTGGAAACGAGGCGGGGATGATTGGGGCGGCAGGTTTGATATGATAGGCAATGAATTTTATTTGACGCTTACGATGAACCTGTCTTAATAGACATACATGAAAGCTCTGAGGCAAGAATGTTTCAGGGCTTTTTCGTACCCTATGTATCCGAAAAAGGGCAATTTCACAGCCAGAAGATGCTTCTCGTATTGACATTTCTCAGGCCCGGTGCTATACTATAAACAACCAATTAACTAAAAGGTTAAAAGCTATGAAGGAGGTGTTCTCTTTGTTAGAAGTGTCCGGCCTGTCTTTTCATTATCAACCTCATGTACCTGTGCTGACCGATCTTACTTTTTCCGTATTAGATGGAGAAATCGTTGGCCTGTTAGGGAAAAACGGAGTTGGGAAGACTACAACCTTAAAGCTGATTTTGGGGTTACTACCGCTTGAGAAAGGCTCTATCTGTCTTGGTAACTACTCGTTGTATCTACATCCCATGCAATACAAGAAACAAATTAACTATGTTTCTGACAGCCACGATATATACAACAATCTTACGGGAAAGGAATATTTGAATTTTATAGCGGATATGTACGAAGTACCTTCTGAAACAAGAGGTAAAATTTATACTCCGCTGATAGAAGCGTTTCAGGTTGAAAAATATCTGAATAACCCTATTAAAAAATTATCTCATGGGACAAAGCAAAAAATTGCTATTATAGCATCCCTGGTTAATGATCCCCTGCTTTGGGTGTTAGATGAGCCAATGACGGGACTGGATGTAGAAGCTGTTCAGGTCGTAAAGGAATTGGTTAAATCCAGGGCGGCCTACGGAAAATCTGTTCTATTTTCATCTCACATATTGGAAATTTGTGAGAATTTGTGTGATAAAATTGTCATCATACAAGCCGGAACGATTCATAAAACAATCGAGCTTCGAGATAACCCTTCCCCTATTTCTTTGGAGGATATTTATTTGGAGGTGGTTAATGATGTACCGATGGATAAAGGTTTTTCAATTAAGCAAAACAATAAGTAAGATCAATTTCAGCTTTTTGAATTTTCGGTATAAGTTAAAAGAACGCCCTGATACTTACTTTATTGTGCTGACTTGCTTTGTTTTAAGTATTATAGGCGTGTTCTATTACTACTATTTTCAAATGCTTGGGCAGCTTTATGACGGACTTTTTGAGCTTGGGTTGGGAGCTTTGTTTTGTCGGCTTGCACTGTTTGCAGTGGCGATGATACTCTCGGTAGCGAGCGCCTTCCTACTGATAAATATTTTTTGCTTTTCAAAGGATATAGAACACTTGCTGTTATTTCCAGTGAGGCCGTGCGACATTTTTACAAGTAAGTACATTACAGTAATCTTGTTTTGCTATGGGATTGAAATTTTACTGCTGCTTCCTGTGTGTATCATCCAAACCCAATACATGGGAGACATTTCTGCAATAATTACATATATCTCTGCGGCAGCCATACTTCCTCATATTGTTGTGTTCCCTTTGGCGGTTCTTGTGACAATATGCTTGAAAATTGCCATGCTTCTTAAACGTATGAAGACAATGCTGGTGGTCTCAGGAATCTTAGTGTATTTTGCAGGCGGCGTGCTCGGCGTTCTATTATCAAATGGGCAAATAGGCGCAGAACGAGGCTCGTATATCCGTTTTTATCCCGGATTAAAGCTATTCTGCATCATACTTCCCGCTGTGTTTATCGGCGGATACTACTATTTGAGTAATCTTGTGATCGGAAAGAAATATGCCATTTATGATAAAGAGGGACGGATTCGCTTAAAGGCGATGAAATACAACTCGTCGTCAAAGCTGAGAAGCTATTTTAAGAAAGAGTATCAAACTTTTTTCCGTAATCCGGCGTATGTCATAAACGGATTATTTGGGATTTTTATTACCCCCTTTTTATTGCCGCTGTCTTTTCAAAGCAGTGCAACCGCTTATGCGGTACCGTTTGCCCTTGCGGTAATTGTACTTACATCCGCAATCAATGTAGTGGCTTCAAGCAGTTTTTCCAGAGAGGGGGCAAGTTTTTGGATAACGAAGATCATTCCGTATTCATTAAAGAAGCAAGCGTTTGTGAAAGCTCTGTTTTCTACAAGTATCTCAATTATGGGGATTATCATAAATTGCTTAATATTCAAGGTTTACTTTAACTATGGTTTTATCCAGATTGGAATAATCTCTTTCGTTGGCATATTATTTGCAGCGTTATGGAACTTGATCGGAGTATTTATCGACATGAAACGTCCCAAATTGGAATGGACAAATGAAACAGAAGCAATCAAGCAAAATGTCAATGTGGTTTTGTCTATTTTGCTTTGTATCGCAATTTCAATAGGGTATTTCTTTGCGGCAGCAAAAATGCTTCAGAACGGAATCGCTGCCAGAGGCATTATAACCTTTCTATTGTGCAGTGTATGTATTCTAATTTTACTTGTGTGTAAAGGAATAGCGTCTCACCAAGAGTAACCTTTCAAATTATGTCAATCAATCAAAAGGAGGAAGAAGCTATGAGTAAGAAGAAAATGATCCCTGCGGTGTTATTGATTGGAACCTTTGTCATATTGTTTGTGGCAACATTTTTCCTTCCAGACAAGATACCCTTCCATTTTGATGTGAATGGAGAAGCAGGCTGGTATGCAAGTAAGTATTTTGTCCTGTTGCTTACGCCTGTTCCGTATTTGATTTACCATCAATTTACACACAAGATAAAATGAATACAGTATGATGCGGAAAGGAGATTGGTTTAGATGACTACTGTATTCAAAGCTCTATCAGATGATACCAGACGACAGATCCTAAAGCTGCTCGCAAATGGTGATATGACGGCGAAGGAAATTTCTGAAAACTTTACGATTTCAAAGCCTGCCATATCAAAACACCTTGATATTTTGAAAGAAGCAAAGTTAGTGACAAGCGAACGAACGGGGATGTCCGTTACATATTCCCTTAACGCTTCTGTATTACAAACAACTTTAGGCGCATTTTTGGAGTTTTTTGATACAAATAAATCGACAGGAAAAGAGGGAAACGAGAATGAAACTATATAGAAGCCTGAATATGATATTGTTGATTATTTTCATTATAGGAATAGCCTTATACTTTAAATACCTTCCCAGCGAAATACCTTTGTTTATGCAAAGCCCTCCCCGTTGGGTTTTTATTGGGATTTGTTTTGTTATTTTGCTTGCGTTAGCTATTGCAGCCTTTTTTCCTCACAAAATCTCCAAAAACGACAATGAAGTGAGAAATGATATTACTCTAACTGTAATGAACCTCTTTGGACTTGGAATTTTTCTTTTCTATTTTGTCACGATAGCTAAGTATTGCGGTTTGCAAATGAATGACATGAAAGGCATTGTGCTTATCGTAGGGGGGTTAATGGTATTAGTCGGAAATTTTTTACCGCAAATGCCTTATCGCAGCCGGATTGGTTTTAAATTGCCTTGGATTCTAAAAGATAAACTATGCTGGCAAAAAACGCATCGATTTGCCGGATACACGGCAATTCCTTTTGGACTTATTCAGTGTTTGCTTGCTTTGTTTGTGCCAAACAACAATCTTGTATTTTTGCTGGGAATTGGTATTTGGATTATAATTGTGTGTATTTATTCATTGATTACTTTTTATTTAGAACAAGGGAAATTTTGGTAAGTATAAGCCACCAGACAGTAGCGGTAAAATACTGCTGGATATGGTATGGCATGAGGACTATACCTACTATTCCCGGAAAGCGATTAACCATCACATAAGCAACTTAAGAAAGAAGCTCAGGGCTGCCCCTGACTTGCCGGAATATGTGGTTAGCCCTCTTTTTCTTTATGAAAACTTCAGGGGCAGACACCGTTAGTATCTCAGTTTGATATTAGAAAGCGAAACATCTGCCTCATACCCCTTGGTCTGCAGCATATATTCCATCCCGTTTTTTGCAAGGTCAATATGATTCTGCGGCGCGACCATAATCTCCTCGATTGGCAGGTTGCGTTCGCTTAATGGAATCTCAATGTAGGGCAGCATAAAACCATCCTTGGGGCGGAAATACACGGTGGTTTCTTTCTGCTTTTTGAATATAAAACGATACTCCTGCTCTTCTGAAAATCCTTCGTGTTTAAAAAACATGGCGTATACTTCCGCTGTTTTTTGAAATTTTCTACAAGCTTTCACATAATTACTGTCTTTGGGGTTGCGTATTCCTGTTTCCAGAATTTCATTCAACGGCATTCTCAGCAAATTGGGGAGTGAGGAACAGATAATTCTCCGAATTAACTGTTTTTGCTGCTTTGAATCATAAACGACGAGTCCGTGATACGCAATCTCAGCGGCCTCTTCGATTCTTGCAATAATGTCATTGCTTCGAAAGCCGATGTTATAGCCGGTTTTATTGCCGAACTCCGACCACATTGTAATGCTGTCTCTGCATTGGGAAAACGAGAGTACAAAGTATTCCCTGCTTTTTTCTCTTCCGGCGTAAATGGAATCTTTGAGGAACCGATCCCTTAGAGATTGTTTCTGGATATTCTCTCGGAACACGTCTTCAATGATTCCGCGGATATGGGAAAATTCATTAGGATCATTTAGAAAATCACTTTTTGTAGCCCAGAAACAGTTATGGTTTATAATGCCGTTGATGCCGTTGCTTTTGGTATAGTGGTAGAGGATACTGCCATTTTCAGCGTGTTCTAATTTTACCTGTCTGCCAGACATAGTAAGTCTCTCCCTTCTTTTGATTCCTTATTAGATTTCCTTATCACCATTATAACATTGGTTTTTGACTATTACAATTCGAGGTTTAAGACTTATTCCTGGCACGCCGCTGCTGCGCGAGGTGTTTCGGCGCATGTTGTGCAAAAATCCCAAGTTTTTCAGCGTGAAATTGTATCGAAAGCCTTTTATAAAAATTAAACTTGATTTAGAATTGTTCAGCATTTAAAATAAAAATGCAGCTATCAGAAGAATGAAAGCGGTACAGTCTCTATTGCTTTTGATGCGGTAGCAGAGATATTAAAGAAAGAATTGAAAAATTTCTAGAAGGACAGAATATGTCCAAGCTGTTTGGTATTATTTAAAGGAAGTACTACTCGGGACTAGGAGGTGAAGACATGGGGTTAATGGATTTTTTCAAGAGGGAAAAAGTATCTTCGACAGAAGTAGCAATAAAAACAACAAAAGAAGAAGGGGATAAGTCAGAGATTAAGCTGGGAGCAGGGATAGCATTAGATACATCTGTTCAGAACTCTGCAGCTCAAGCAAATATAAAATATTCACGGCCAGATTATAATCCGCAAACCAGGAAAGCTTTTTATGATGATGGGAGCGCGCACAAATCAGCAATTGATAAAGCGTTTTCAGGTGAAAAGACAGTAAGAGATCCTTACTCCGGCGCTGAACTTGTGAAAAAGCAGAGAGATGCCAAGCTGCAGTTTGGTGAAGATTGGCAAAATCATGCGGCCGAAGCAGATCACATTGATCCGTTAAGTCAGATTGCAAAAAGGACAAAGAAAAATCCGTTTTTGACAACAGAGGACGTTAAAGAGATTGGAAATAGTGAAGACAATTTTCAGATATTATCTAGAAGGCTCAATCAGGGCAGCAAGGAGGTAGGAAAAGGCGGGAGTACTCAGGCAGAGTGGGCAGATGATTCAACACGAATGGATGGTCTTGCTAATAATATTGAGACTGGCGAATCTATTGAAAGCGTAAGCAAACGTATCAAAGAAAGCGGGAGGGCGGCCGAAAAAAGGAACAATGAGCGGGCGCTAAAAAAGGGAATCAAAAACGCTGCCGGTACGGCCCATGAAGCCGGAAAAGCAGGCGCGAAAAATGCAGGAGTCACGGCTGTAACAATGTCAGGAATTATGAATCTTGTGTCCGTAATAAAGGGAGAAAAAAGTGGAGAGGATGCGGTGAAGGATACAATTAAGGACGGCGGTAAGGCAGCTGTGACAGGGTATGCAATGGGAGGCAGTATGACGGTTGTTTCCCGAACCCTCTCCAATTCTTCAGCAGAATTTATGCAGGCTCTTGCACGTAATAATGTTCCGGGAAAAGTAATTACTGCAGTTTTGGTTACTGGAGATACTCTAAAAAAATGGGGAGATGGAGAAATTACAACGCAGGAGTGTATCATCCAGTTGGGAGATAAGGGGCTTAATATGGCTACCATGGGCTATTCCATGACCGTCGGCCAGGCGCTTATGCCTATTCCGATTGTCGGCGGTGCAGTTGGCGCTTTAGTCGGCTCCATGCTCGCCAGCAGTTTGTATCATGGACTTATAAATCAGCTTCAAACAAAGCAATTAGAACATGAGGAGAGAATGCGAATCATTGCGGAGTGTGAAGAGGCAGTAAGACAGGCGAGAAAGTTTCGAGAGGAACTGGAAGCTTATTTAGATTCATATTTTCAGGAATACAGGTCTTGCTTCGACGAGGCTATGTCATCCATGCAGTTGGCTTATGAAATGGGAGATGTGGATGGTGTTATCGCCGGAGCAAATCAGATAACACGTAAATTAGGCGGTAAAGTACAATATGAAACAGTCGAAGAATTTAAAAGCTTTTTGGATGAGGATTCGATTGATGTATTATAGGAGGATGAGATTATGCCAATACCTTTAGTAGTAGCTGGAATTGCGGCTGGAGTTATAGGAGCAGGAGGGCATCTTAGCGCAAAGGAGACAAACGAAAGGGCACAGAGAAGATCAGAAGCCGCTCAGGAATTATATAACAGTGCGAAGAAATCACTTGAGCAGGCTCAGAATAGGACAGAACAGACTCTTTTGAAATTGGGTTATGAAAAGAAGAATATTTTGGATTCGTCTATGCATCAATTTCTGTCAGCCTATGATAAGATTAAGCACGTACAGGTTACAGAGTCAGTTGGAATAAATGAAATATCGAAGTTTACGATTGATCAGCAAGGAGCGCTTGAACTTAGGGAAATGATTAATATATACTCATCATCAGTTCAAAGCGGCGCAACCGGAGCGGCAGCCGGAGCAATTGTAGCGTTAGCCGCCAGCGGTTCATTATCATTCGTGACAAGCGGATTAGCTGCTGCTGGGAGTGTTTTAATGCTTGGCGAGGTTGGAGCTGCTGCAGGTATAGCCGGATCCGCGTTATCTGTTGGAGCAGCCATGACCCCGTTAGCGGCAGTCGCCGCGCCGGTAATTCTATTTACGGGCATTTCTGCAAGTTTGAAAGCGGATGAAAATCTGGAAAAAGCGAATACGATGTATGCAGAAGCGGAAGCGGCGTCTGAAAAAATGAAAATATCGGAGACACTATGCGGCGCTATATCTGATAGATCAGAGATGTTTGACGATTTGTTGATTGATTTAAATAAAATGTTTTCTGAATGCACAGGTCTTTTGGCGGGGGTTGTTAGAAAAAAAGAAGGAAGGTTGTTAAAAAAGAAGCTGACTTCCGAAGACTTTTCTGAAAAGGAGTTAAAGCTGATTGCCGTCACTAGAGCCCTTGCCGGAGCTGTCAAAGCTGTAATAGACACCCCGATTCTTTCAAAAGATGGAGATATCTCTTACGAGTCAGAAAATACATATAATCAAACGAAAGAAAGGCTGCCTGATTTCAGTCAAGCGGTGGATGAAGTCAAAACTATTGATTTTAATGTTAAGCCAATTAAGGCTAAGACTGTTAGAAATTTGAGCTCTGCCCCTAATTCAGCAGCTGCAGGAATGAGCGTTTTGGGAGGGGCGCGCAGTATAGCGGCGTTTATTATAGGCTTTGTGCTGGCTAATACATTTGCAGAGGGCTTGGCACTATCAATTTCCAACTTTTATGATAAATTTTTATTCTTAAATGCGGTTACAGCAAATGAATTGGCTGTTTGGTTATTGCTTTGCACTTCTACAATCGTATTAGTGGGAAGGTTTAAAGGTACAAAAGTAGAAAAGCTATGTGGTTTCGGGGCTGGAATTTCTTTATTTATTTTGTACGTGCAATATTGCAGAACCGTAGAATTAATGGATCATTATATCATTTTTTCAATTTTTACATTTATTGTATGTAGTATTCTATGGAATTTTTTTGAAAATAGAAAAAAAACATGGCAGTTTGCCGCATTTTTTTCAATGGAATTTATGTGTATGCTTATCTGGTCGGTAATGTTTTTAATCTATGCTTTCTTTTCTTATTTTATTGGATTTTCTAGGGGATTTTGCTTAGTGTCTACTGCTATTTTGATGTTTTTTATATCAGTTTTTGGAATGAGTGGGATGCTTGAAGAAAGCTAATTTAGTAAAACATGCATAAAAGAGTTGTAATGCCGTTCATTTTTTAGTACAATGTAAACATGAGATTTTACCAAATATAAGGAGGCACCGAAAATATGAAGGTTTACAGAACTGACGAGATCAGGAACGTTGTTCTCTTAGGACATGGGGGGAGCGGCAAGACAAGCCTTGCTGAAGCGATGGCTTATGTATCAGGAGCGACAAACCGTATGGGAAAGATCACAGACCACAATACGATCAGTGATTTTGATAAAGAGGAACAGAAGAGGGAATTTTCAATCAGCGCAACTCTGATACCCATTGAGTGGGAGAAGGCGAAGATCAATGTCTTAGATACGCCGGGTTACTTTGATTTCGTAGGAGAGGTCGAGGAAGCAGTCAGCGCGGCGGACGCGGCTGTAATCGTGGTTTCTGGAAAGGCCGGTGTGGAAGTCGGAACGGAGAAAGCCTGGGAGCTGTGCGACAAGTACAATCTGCCGCGTATGATCTATGTGACAGAGATGGACGTGGACGACGCAAGTTTCCGTCAGGTGGTTGAAGATCTGAACGAGAGATACGGCAAGGTGATCGCGCCGCACTTCCAGCCGATTAGAGAGAACGAGAAGCTGGTAGGCTATGTTAACGTTATTAAGAATGCGGGCAGACGTTATACAGGCATTGGGCAGAGAGAGGAATGTGAGATTCCTGATTACTGTAAGCCGAACCTTGAGAGTTACCGTGAGAAACTGTTAGAGGCAGTTGCAGAGATAAGCGACGAATATATGGAGCGCTATTTTGCAGGAGAAGAGTTTTCTGTGGAGGAGATTCGTGCCGCAATGCGTACGGAGGTTATGGAAGGAAGGATTGTTCCGGTCGCCATGGGCTCTAATGTACAGGCTCAGGGTGTTGCGAACCTTCTGTCAGATATCGTAAGATTTTTCCCGAGTCCGGACTGGAGAGAATGTGCAGGAATTAACCGCAAGACGAATGAGATTTATGAGGCGAATTATGACTTTGCGAAGGCAAAATCAGCCTATGTGTTTAAGACGATGGTAGATCCATTTATCGGAAAGTATTCCTTCGTTAAGGTGTGCTCAGGCGTATTAAAGGGTGAGGATACGCTCTACAACGCAGATTCTGAGACGGATGAGAAATTGGGCAAGATTTATACCATGGTTGGAAATAAGCCGGTAGAGGTTAAGGAATTATTTGCAGGAGATATTGGAGCAATTGCAAAACTGACCAATACCAAGACGGGAGATACCCTTTCTGGAAAGACGACGCCGGTTCTCTTTGGAAAGACGGAGTATTCCAAACCGTATACATATATGAAGTATGTGACCAAGAACAAAGGTGACGAGGATAAGGTGTCCCAGGCGCTTCAGAAGATGATGGCTGAGGATATTACTTTAAAGGCGGTTAATGACAGCGAGAATCGCCAGACGCTAATCTATGGTATGGGCGACCAGCACTTGGAGATTGCGGTAAGCAAGCTTCTTGAGAGATATAAGTGTGAAGTGACCTTAGAGACGCCGAAGGTTGCATTCCGTGAGACGATTAAGAAGAGCTCTGATGTAGATACTAAGTATAAGAAACAGTCCGGCGGACACGGACAGTATGGTCATGTCAAGATGAAGTTTGCTTCCTCCGGTGATTTAGATACGCCGTACATTTTCGAGGAGACTGTGGTTGGCGGAGCAGTTCCAAAGAACTACTTCCCGGCAGTAGAGAAGGGACTTCAGGAGTCTGTGATCAAAGGACCTCTTGCCGGATATCCGGTTGTAGGCGTGAAGGCGACGCTGTACGATGGTTCCTACCATCCGGTAGACTCTTCCGAGATGGCGTTTAAGACTGCGACTATCCAGGCATTCAAGAAGGGATTTATGGAGGCTGGCCCTGTGCTCTTAGAGCCAATCGCATCGATTAAGGTCGTGGTTCCGGATGATTACACGGGAGATGTAATGGGCGATCTGAACAAGCGCCGCGGACGTGTATTGGGCATGAATCCTATCCCAGGCGGATTGCAGGAGATTGTGGCAGATATCCCGATGACAGGTGTATTTGGGTACTGTACGGTACTGCGTTCTATGACGGGCGGAAGAGGAACGTACTCCTATGAGTTTGCCCGCTACGAGCAGGCTCCGTCCGATGTTCAGGAAGCAGAGATTGCTAAGAGGGCTGCGGAGGAGTAAGAACGCCGGTTGAAAAGGCTGTACAGCAGTAAAGCAATACAGCAAGAAAGTAAAAGATTACAAAATACTTAAGAATAGAAGAAAAGCCCGTAAGGGCTTTTTTTCTTAGGGTAAAAGTGCTATAATCTCTTTTGCCATGATGGAGTACAGAATGGATAGGATACGTTCGGAACATCGTACATGGCAAATACAAGAGAGATATGAATGAGGATCAAAAAAATGAAGATAGTAATTATTGGTGACGGTAAGGTTGGGCATAAACTGACGGCTCAGTTATCAGAAGAGGACTATGATATTGTTTTAATTGATCAGAATACGGGAAAACTAAAAGATGCAGTGAATCAGCTGGATATCTTCTGTATTCCGGGAAACGGTGCGGATGTCGAGGTGCAGAAACAAGCAGATGTTCCCCATGCTGACTTGGTCATTGCCTGTGCGTCCATGGATGAGATGAATATGTTAAGCTGTCTGCTTGCGAAACGCTTAGGCGCAAAGCACACCATTGCCCGGGTGCGCAACCCTATTTACTACAGACAGATTGATTTTTTTAAGGAAGATCTGCACTTGAGTATGGCGGTTAACCCGGAATTGTCGGCGGCAAATGAGATTGCCAGAATCCTTCTGTTCCCGGAGGCCAGCAAGGTAGAGACTTTCATGAAGGGAAGAGTAGAGCTGGTGGAGCATGTGCTGAAGCAGGGCAGCCCGCTTTCAGGGCTTTCTCTGGCGGAGATTGGGCGGAAATTCGGCATCAATATTCTAGTCTGCGCCGTCAAGCGGGGAACCTCTGTCTATATTCCGGATGGGGCTCCTGCCAGTGTAATTGACCGAATCTATAACAAACGGCGCAGATAATGT
>BLMJ01000284.1 GCA_011960625.1 Lachnospiraceae bacterium
CTAGTATCTTATCTGTTGAAAGGATTTTACCAGCCTTATCTGATATATGCTGAGTAATAATCAAAGAACTCTCCTTAAAAATGAACTTGCATTTTTGTAACACATCTATATCATGTTCTGTTAACATATGCACTAGGGGAATATCTATAAAAACGTATTCTTTTTCAAATCGTCTACTTCCCAACATGCATGATTTTATTATTGATGTTTGGCAATTTCCTATTATTAAAGCCGGCCTTTTATTTTGTAATAAAATGGAATAATATTTTTTTACTTCGCTTTTTACCAAGTCATATAATAATACAATCGGTATTTGTTGATATTCAAAAAAAATATAAGGTAGATAATCTTTATAAAATTCCTTTCCTTCACATTGACATTGTTCACATATACTGTAATACTCATGTACTGCTATTAATATTTTACATTCGATTTTCCTTAATTCACTAGCTTTAACCACAGGAACTGTATATAACCTATCAATTCGTTTATAATTATCAATAAAACATTTTATTTGATAATTATTTCTACATCTATAATACATTCTTTTCCCCCAGAAACCTGTTCCCCAAATCGCAATAACACATCCTTCTTCCCACGTTTGCATATTCGACTTTCCCCTCTATATTTATGCTACTTTCTTTATATCTGTTCCATCAAACTCACTAAAGCCTCTATCACTCTATTCATTTGCTCTTCCGTTAAAGCTAATCCACTTGGAATATAAAATCCTTTTCTTGCCAAATACTCTGCATTAGGATAAGTCTCACTCAAAAACATTCCCGCTTTTTGGTACACTGGCTGTTCATGCATACACCAAAAAAAAGTTCTTGTTCCAATACCTCTTTTTGCCAAAAATTTTTGTACAGTTACATTATCCATCTGTACTCCTTTTTCCAAAACCAAACCATAAACCCAATAAATATTATCAGCATAGTCAGTTTTCTCAATAGGAAGCATTAGACCTTTTACATTACACAACTTTTCTGTATAGTATCTTCCCATTTTTCTTTTACGCATTACAAATTCATCTAATCTCTCCAATTGTGCCAAACCAATAGCAGCCTGCAAATTGGTAAATCTATAATTATGGCCTATTTCCCTATGTACATATCTCCTATTCTCATTAAAACATAAATTCCTTAAAGAGCGACATCTTACTGCTAATTCCTCATCATCCGTAACAATCATTCCCCCTTCTCCGGTTGTTATATGTTTATTCGG
>BLMJ01000285.1 GCA_011960625.1 Lachnospiraceae bacterium
ATTTGGTGGGCGGTATTGCTATGCCCGAAAGACTTAACAAGCACTCTCCAAACCTGTTTCAAGTTTGGAGGGATTTTTATTGCCTGCAAATAGCAATTTTCATTTACATATATCATATCGGGGATGGGTGGACAGCCTGTAAAAAAAATCCTTGTCAATGCAAGGGGGCTTTCTACCCAAGAAGTAGAAGTCAAATCTCTACATATAAGAACAATTATATCTATAAACCGTGAGGGCGTGACAACCTTTGCGGTTTTTCTTTTGTCGTTTTTTGTTAGAACACGTCGCAAAGCGATTTCTGGGATTGGATGCCGTTCTCCGCCTTTCAATCTGGATTTTAAAAAAATTCAGATTGATTGGAGGAAATTACAATGCTTGAAAAGCATCCAAACCGAAAAAAGGACAAGTATAATCCGTACACGTTGACGATAACCGAGGGGCATTATTACCTTTCTTTTAAGGACGGGCGTGGAAAGCAGCAGAATATTGAGATTGATGAAATGCTGTACCAGACGTTTGACAGATTTGAGCTTGAGGACATATCCCATCTGAACAGGGTGAGCAGGCACATTGAACACTCCGAGCTGACCGATGAAACGCTGAATGACAGAGCTTTTTATAAAGCAGAACGGATTGAGGATATTGTTTCAGAGAGTATCGAATACGAGCAGCTACATAGGGCGGTTTCCGAACTTCCCGAAGTACAGCGGCGCAGGCTGAAGCTGTACTTCTTCGGGGAGCTGACCTATGAGCAGATTGCGAAGCTGGAGGGCTGTAAATATCAAGCTGTCCAGTGTTCTGTAAAAGCGGCATTAAAGGCGATAAAAAAATTTATGAAATAATTGCCTTGTGTTGTGGCAGTTGAGTGAGCAAACAGGTGAAGGGGTTTAAAAATCCTTTCACCTGTTTTTCTTTATGGCAAAAACGGGACGGCTCTTTGACAACGGAATACCCATTCACCAAATACATTCTCTTTGTGACTCAAATAAGCATAAGCGTGTGCAGCGGTACGCCATGACCCGCCGAAAGACGGCAAGCGGAAAATATCGACTGAAAATATCGGGCAGCTCCCGATTCCGCCATGACACACAAAGAGGACAATGATACTCCCGTCCAGCCACAGTCCGAGCGGTAACCAGTCCGCCGCAGGCAATGGGGGCGGCTCTGTCAGACCGACAGTTGGGGTGCAACTCCCGTGGCGTCAGTTCGCTGCTGACCGTTTGGTGATTTCCCTTGCGTAATCACGCATTAGCATTTTCGGGATGTCGGGGACAAATAGAAAATGCTTTTTATCATAAAGCCAGATGCAGGGCGGTCATTGAAAATAGGGCTTGTTTTATGCTCTCCCGACCTTAAATACTTCCTTGCGTCTGGCTGTTACATAGGCAGGGTATTCCTGCCTAAATCCAGATAGGAGGTTCTAAAGAATATGGAAAGAACAATTAGGCGTGGCGACATCTACTACGCAGAGCTTAATCCCGTTGTCGGTTCGGAGCAGGGCGGCATACGACCCGTACTTATCATTTCTAATGATATAGGAAATAGCCACAGCCCGACAGTCATTATCGCTGCCATAACAGGTAAAACACAGACAAAGGCAAAATTACCGACACATACCGAAGTAAAGGATGTTGAGGGGCTTGACAGGGACTCTATCATCCTGCTTGAACAGATACGGACGATTGATAAGCGACGTTTGCGGGAGTATATGGGAACTCTTGACAAGCGTTTTCTTCCTGCAATGGACAAAGCGTTGGCAATTAGTATTGGTTTAAACGGATATTCGCAATGCCCGATGAAGCAGGGCAGGCTTTCGGCTTCCTTACCTGCTCATGAATGTTGTCCGCTGCATGATGACAGCGTTCAAAAAAAGGATTAGCCCCCTCGTTATATGGTACAATCATTCGCTCATACATTGAGAATGAGGGAGGTGCTGCCTGTTGGAGCATAGAGAATTTAGGTATGTTGGTGAGCCTGTTCCAGAATTGAATGAGCAGGAACACGCAGCATTTCTTATGAATTTTCAAAGGTCAATCCTTTTATCATTAGAAAAACGGAATCTGTTGACCGCATCACAGCGGGAACGCTGCTTGCTTGAGCTTGAAAAACAATATCGTCTAAATTAGAAAAAAGCAACGTCAGGCATAACCGCTTGACGTTTTTACATAGTCAAGTGTGAAAATTACAAATTTGCACATTCGACATACCATTTTCAATTAACTATACTGAAAATACGGCAAGGGATTGTCGGGAAAGGAGATATTCTTATGTCAATAGATAAATACGAAACACTAAACCAAGAAAGGAAGATACAGCACACAAAGAGAAAGGTTGCCGCATACTGCCGTGTATCTACGGACAACGAAGACCAGGCAAATTCATTTGAAAGCCAGCAGCGTTATTTCAGACAGTATATAGAGCGTAATCCCGATTGGGAGCTTTATGAAGTGTTCGCAGATGAAGGAATCTCTGGTACGAATACAAAAAAAACGGAAAGAATTTAACCGCATGATTGCGTGTGCAAAGAACGGTGATTTTGATTTGATTGTAACAAAAGAAATCTCCCGTTTTGCGAGAAATACCCTTGATAGTATATTCTATACCCGTGACCTCAAAAAGCACGGCGTGGGTGTTATCTTTATGAATGATAACATCAACACTTTAGACGGCGATGCCGAGCTTCGCCTTGCCATTATGTCCTCGATTGCACAGGAGGAAAGCCGTAAGACTTCCGAGCGTGTGAAATGGGGGCAGAAACGCCAGATGGAGCAGGGAGTTGTGTTTGGGCGGAGTATGCTTGGCTACGATGTGAAAGACGGCAAAATGTATATTAATGAGGATGGGGCAAAAGTTGTCCGTCTTATCTTCCATAAGTTTGTAAATGAGGGGAAAGGAACTCATGTGATTGCCCGTGAGCTTCGGGAGGAGGGCATTAAGCCCATGCGTGTAAAAGAATGGCAGAATACAGTTATTCTCCGTGTTATCCGCAATGAAAAATACTGCGGTGATTTGGTGCAGAAGAAAACCTATACGCCAGATTTTTTATCCCATGAAAAGAAGTATAACCGAGGGCAAGAGGAATTTGTGATTATCAAAGACCATCATGAGCCGATTATCTCCCGTGAGCTTTTCGATAAGGCAAACCGCATTTTGGATGAAAAGTCTCTTTCACAGGAAGGAAAAGCGAAACACAGCAACCGTTATCCATTTTCTGGGAAAATCAAATGCGGATGCTGCGGTTCAAGTTATGTGGCGAGATATAAAACCCGAAAAAATGGAAGCCGCTATAAGGCGTGGCGGTGTCTTGAAGCTGCAAGGCATGGAAGCCCTCATGTGGACAAAGCAGGGAATCAAGTTGGATGCAGTGGACTTAGCATACGCAACGAAGATGCAACCCACATCATGTACCTTGTCACGAGCAGCTTAAAATACAATAAGGAGAAAATCACTAATAATCTGCTTGCTATTATCAAGTCTATTATCGCAATGGATACCGCAGGTACAGACAGTGAGAAACTAAAGTCACAGATAAAAGCCATAGAACAAAAACGCACAAACCTCATTGACCTTTATACATCTGGCGATATTACCAGAGATGAATTTTCAGCAGCAAGGGCAAAATGTGAGAATGAGATTGCCGAACTGCAATCCGTGATAGATAGCATAGACAAACAAAGGGAGATGATTGAAAAACAGCAAGAGCTTGTCGCTGAAATTACAGAAGCGATGAATGAGCTTATAAACGGCGTGGAATATGAAGATGATTTTTACAAAGAAATCTTAGATAAAATGGTTGTGAATGATAAAGACCATATTGACGTGTATTTGAACCGGCTCCCCCTCAAATGGAGCTACACGGTTGCAAAAAGCGTAAACTGTCCGCAGGGTAAACCGCTAAAAAAAGCGCAAGCCCCTGAGATGGAACATTTCAGGGGCTTCTCTACCTATATCTGTCAGGATCCCTGTCACTTCCTTATAAGGCATCGTATATCGCTGTGACAGATACCGCATAGAAGCAGCCAGTTCGCCGTCGGGTCCGCCAAACTGTGTGATAATCACCTGTGCGATTTTTGGATTCGCCTGCGTAATCTTTACAGGGTGCTGCAATCGCTTTTCATAATTCCACATATATTAGCATCCTCCTTCCTGCCATGGCCATGGCTCGTTAATCCAGCACCAGTATTCAGCAGGGGTGCAGGCGGTGTCAAGGGTCAGAGGGCCATAATACTTGGCATACTCCTTAAGCGCTTGTACCCGCTGCTTTTTAAATTCTTCGAAATATTCCAACGCATCTTCATTGCATGGATGTGTATCCAGAAACAGTTTGACATCGTCCACTGCGAAACTGACCACATTAATCCATTCTAATAATTCACTGCGGTTTGGTCTGCTTTCTGTCATCTGCAACAACCTCCCATCCCAATTCCTTTGAACGGTTTATCTAATTCCTCAAAAATAGTTCCTTTATGAAATCCTTTTTCTGCTTCGTAGAGGTTCCTCCATTCTTGCCACGGAACGTAGGCCATAGCAAGCGGCATGCCATTCAATTCATCATATTCAGCATTGTCATCGCAGCAAGCAGGCTGAACGACCGGCTGACAAGTTGGCGTAGGCTGGGGAGTGGGAGCCGGGGAGGGGGCAGGTCTTCCACAACCGTTTCGCCGCATGTAATCCGACGTGTTGTAGCGATAATTCGGCATATGTGTTGCTCCTTTCTTATAGAACGTTTGCAATAACATTGTATGGAAAATTCAGAAAGTTGTGCGTGTTTTCCCTCGTTTCAAGGTTGTTTTTGCGGCGGTATCTGAGTATAATAGATATGATGGGAGTGTAAATATATGGCAAAGAAGCAAAGAGTAAAAAGACAGCAGGCAGAGAGAATAAGGGATAGAGAAAAAAAGAAGAGGAATACAGAGGTGAAGGCCAGAAGAGGGAACATGATTCGTTTCTTTGACTTTAACCTGCTTACTGTATTGATTTTTCTGATCTGTTTTGGGTTGGTTATGCTGTACAGCACGACTGCATACAGCGCTCTGGTTGATCATGAGGACAGCATGTACTATTTTAAGCGGCAGCTTTTTTTCTATGTGGCTGGATTCGCGGGCATGTACGTTGTTGAGAAGATTGATTATCATATCTATATCAAATGGGCGAAAATGATTTATTTCTTTTCTATATTTATGATGGCTCTGGTGCAGACGCCTCTTGGTAAGGAAGTCAAAGGGGCGAGGCGATGGATTCGACTGCCATTTGGCCAGCAGTTACAGCCGGCAGAGATTGCCAAGATTGCCGTGATTCTGTTTATCCCTGTTCTGATCTGTAATTTGGGTAAGGAGATTAAGACCTGGCGGGGAATTAGGAAGGTGCTTCTGTGGGGCGGCTTCTCGGCTGTCTGTGTTTTGCGGCTTACGGATAACTTAAGTACGGCGATTATCGTGATGGGGATTACCTGTATTATGATCTTTGTGGTCCATCCTAAGACCGCGCCCTTTGTAGTCTTGGCGGCGGGCGGGTTAGCCGCTGTGATTGCGGGAGTAAAGGTGCTTGGGACCATGCTTGAGACGAGCGAAAATTTTAGACTTCGGCGGATTCTTGTGTGGCTGAATCCAGAAGGACATGCCGAGGACGGCGGATATCAGGTCTTGCAGGGCTTGTATGCGGTTGGATCGGGAGGCTTCTTTGGGAAGGGACTGGGAAACAGTGCACAGAAAATGATTATGCCGGAGGTTCAAAATGATATGATTCTTTCCATTGTCTGTGAGGAGTTAGGGGTTTTCGGCGTGATTATTGTGCTGGTCTTGTTTGGATTATTGCTGTACAGGCTGATGTTTGTGGCCCAGAATGCGCCGGACATGTACGGTTCTTTAGTTGTGACGGGGATTTTTGCTCATGTTGCGCTGCAGGTTATTTTGAACATTGCTGTTGTAACAAATCTGATTCCTACCACTGGTATCACGCTGCCATTTATCAGCTATGGAGGGACATCGAGCTTGTTTTTAATGGTAGAGATGGGTGTTGCCTTAGGAGTGTCCAGAAGAATTAAAATCAGCGAATAAAATACTTCCTTTTCCGACATAAATATGGTATGATAAATGATGTAGTATTGAAAACTACATAGCATAGAATTTAATGACATGCATAAGCGAGATAGGAACCATATGAGAAGAGCATGCCGGGAGGGTGGATATGAGTTATAAAATTATAGTAGACAGCTGTGGAGAGCTGACAGATGAGATGAAAGCGTCAGGGTGTTTTGAGACGGCTTCCTTGGAGATTGAGGTGGACGGTTATCATATTATCGATGATGAGACGTTTGACCAGGCAGATTTTTTGAAGAGGGTAGCGGCATGCCCCACATCACCGAAGTCTTCCTGCCCGTCTCCAGAGCGGTATATGGAAGGGTATCGCTGCGAGGCGCAGCATGTATATGCGGTAACGCTTTCGGCGGAGCTGAGTGGTTCTTATAACAGTGCAATTCTAGGGAAGAACCTGTATCACGAGGAATATGGCGAGAAGGATATCTATGTATTTAATTCACGTTCAGCTTCCATCGGTGAGACATTGATTGCATTAAAGATTGCGGAATGTGAAGAAAAGGGCATGGAATTTGAGCAGATTGTTGAGACTGTCGAGGCGTATATCGAAGGGCAGAACACATATTTTGTCCTGGAGACTCTGGATACTTTGCGCAAGAACGGCAGACTCAAGGGGGTTAAGGCAGTGATGGCAACGGCGTTGAATATTAAGCCAGTCATGAGCGCAACACCGGAGGGCAATATACAGCAGCTGGGGCAGGCGCGGGGAATTAAGAAGGCGTTGTCTAAGCTGACGGATGAGGTTGTGAAGGATTTGAAGGATTCCAAAGAGAAGATTTTGGCGATTTCCCACTGTAACTGCAGGGAACGTGCGGAGTATGTGCGGGATACATTAATTAGGAAGGCGGAGTTTAAGGATACACTGATTATGGATACAGCGGGCATCAGCAGTATGTATGCTGCAGATGGCGGTGTAATTGTGGTTGTATAATTTTCTAATCTGTGGTAAAATGAATCCCGGTACGTACTACATGAAATGTTTTGTCTATCATGTGGATATCAGGTTGAGAAGGAGAAATCAGGAAACATGAGCCAGGAGAAAGTTGACAAATATAAGCAGGAAAAAGCGAACCGCAAGAAGAATATGAAGAAGGAGAAGCTCCAGAATACACTTAGAAAATGTGCTGTAGTGGTCGTGGGAGTTGTACTAATCGGCTGGATTGGATATTCCGCCTATGGAACTTACGAGGCAAAGAAGCCGAAACAGGAGGCGCAGCTTGACTATTCATCCTTGACCGGGTTAAGCTCTGAGCTTGATAAGGTGAATGGGACAGCACAATAGCGAGCATGTGTGGAGAAATTTCCTTTTAAAAATCTAAATGCAGAGAAGATAGAAAGAGAAGCAGCGTAGAACTGTTTCTCTTTTTTTGCAATAGAATACGGCGTTCATAAACCAGTAAACAGCAGTTCGATAACAGTTTTTTCATTTTTGTGCAAATTCCCAAAAAGTGAAAAAAGGGTTGAAATACTCCATAAAGTGGTTTACAATGGTTTCAAGTGGTAGAGAGTGGTGGAAAGTGGAACAAAGTGGCGATAATGTGGAGCCACTTGGAGGAAGGTGTGTTCAGACATGTTAAGGGGGGAGTATAGCCATAATATAGATACTAAGGGCAGACTGATCATTCCGTCAAAGTTTCGTGAGGATCTAGGGGAGAATTTCTTCATAACCAAAGGAATGGAAAAGTGCCTGTATGTATACCCTGAGAAAGAATGGAACATCTTCGAAGAGAAGCTAAACAAGCTGCCCACTACGACTGACAAGAAAGCCCGCGACCTTGCCCACTTTTTTCAGGGAAGCGCAATAGAGGGAGAACTGGACAAACAGGGGAGAACATTATTACCTTCTACCCTGAGAGGATTTGCACATCTGGAAAAAGAGGTGGTATTTATCGGTATGGGGAAGCGTGCCGAGATTTGGGACAAGGCAAGATGGGATGCGAAGAATGCTGAATTGGAAGAAAACATTGAGGATATTGCATCCGATATGGAAGCGAGCGGATTTAGTATCTGATAAGAGGGAGAGGATATGAAATTCGAGCACACATCAGTATTGTTACAGGAGACAATTGATGGATTAGCCATCAGGCCGGACGGAATCTATGTGGATGGCACTTTAGGAGGCGGAGGACATAGCCTGGAAGTGTGTAAGCGTCTGGGACCAAAGGGGAGTATTGTAGGAATAGACCAGGATGCCGCTGCTATTGAGGCGGCAGGTATTCGACTCAAAGACTTCGGGGAGAAGGTCACAATAGTCAGGAGCAACTACTGTGATATGAAGTCAAGGCTCCATGAATTAGGGATTGACAGAGTGGATGGAATCATTCTCGACTTGGGCGTGTCCTCCTATCAACTAGATACGGTTGACAGGGGATTTTCCTACAAGGAGGATGCCGCGCTTGATATGCGGATGGACACCAGACAGAAGATGACGGCCAGAGACATTGTTAATGACTATGAAGAGAAAGACCTTTACCGTGTGATCCGAGATTACGGGGAGGATAAGTTTGCGAAGAATATTGCCAGACATATCGTAATGGAGCGCGGGAAAGGGCCGATTGAGACCACGGGCCAATTGACGGAGATCGTCAGGAGGGCCATACCGATGAAATTTCAGAAGAAATCCGGACATCCGGCGAAGCGTACGTTTCAGGCGATACGTATTGAATTGAACCGGGAGCTGGAAGTCTTACGGGATTCATTGGACGACATGATTGGTCTGCTGAAGCCAGGAGGGAGGTTATGCATCATAACATTCCACTCACTGGAGGACAGGATTGTGAAGAGTGCATTCAAGAAGAACGAGCATCCATGCACCTGTCCGTCGGATTTTCCGGTATGTGTATGCGGGAAAGTCTCAAAGGGGAGTATTGTTACTAGAAAGCCGATTTTGCCAGGCGAGGAAGAATTGAAGGTGAACAGCCGCGCAAAGAGCGCGAAGCTTCGGATCTTTGAGAGGGCATAGCAGAAGAAGGCAGGACATTTGACGGGAAGGGGTGACTTACATGGCAGCAAAGAATCGCACTAATAAGCAGTACAGAAGACGGGGCAGCCAGACGCCATATGTTTACGGGAATGTGGCAGTGGAGGTGGAACCGGGATACCATGAGCAGTCACCTGATAGACCAAAGAAGAAGAAGGTAAGCAAGCAGGTTCAAAAGAACAGGAAACATGCGCTTCACATGAATTCTACCTACGTGATTTTCCTTACTGTGGCAGCAATTACCGCGGTGGTAGTGTGTGTGAATTATGTGAAGCTACAGTCCCGCATTACGGACCGTTCTAAGAATATCACAGCTATGCAGGAGGAGCTGGCGAATTTAAGAGAAGAGAATAACGCTAAGTTCAATGCTGTGATGGATTCTGTGAATCTTGACGAGATCAGAGAGCGGGCCCAGAATCAACTGGGCATGGTGTATGCGTCGCCAGAGCAGATTGTGGAATATGATAATCCGGCGACGGATTACGTCAAACAGCTTGAAGAGATCCCGCCTGATGGTGTGCTTGCCCAGTCAGGGAAACGCAGCAGATAGGGGTGTGACATGGCAAAGAATACAAAGAATTTATTGCGGACAAAATTTACAAAATTCATGCAGAAAAAGCTAGTATTATTGTTTGTGACGATTATACTGGCTTTTGTTATCTTAGTTGGAAGGATTACTTATATCAACGCGTCCAACGGCTCGGACTATACCAAGATCGTGCTGGACAGACAGCAGTATGACAGCAGAACGCTCCCTTTTAAGCGAGGGGACATTGTGGATCGAAACGGGACAAAGATTGCCACCAGCGAGCGGGTGTACAATGTGATTTTAGACGTCCAGTATATGTTGAGCGACGAGGATTACATAGAGCCGACCATAGCTGTGCTTAAGGAATGTTTTGGCATTGAGGAGGCCGCTGTGCGGCAGATTATCGAAGAGAAACCGTCAAGCAGGTACAGTATTTTAAGAAAAAGCGTGGATTACGAGACGGCGCAGGCATTTGAGGCAATCGATGAGGACGAAAAGAATTATCCCAATGTCAGAGGAATCTGGCTGGAAGACGATTATATCCGGAAATATCCTTATAACTCCTTAGCCAGTGATGTGATTGGGTTTACGGTAAATGGAAATGTGGGGAGCTGCGGGATTGAGGCGTCCTACAATTCCATTCTAAACGGGACAGACGGCAAGGAATATGGGTATCTGGACGAGGATTCTACATTTGAGCGGACGGTCAAGGAGCCGACGACAGGAAATACGGTGGTTTCTACGATAGATTTGCAGGTACAAAATATTGTGGAGAAGCACATTCTTGCATTCAACGAGGCACATAAAAATGAGGCAAGGCCAGGAGAAGGCAGTAAGAATACGGCGGTTCTGATTATGAATCCCCAGAATGGGGAGATTCTGGCAGAAGCATCTTATCCGAATTTTGATTTGAATCAGCCTAGGGATTTGACGAAATATTATGGGGAAGAAACCATAGCCGCTATGTCGGAGGAAGAAAAGGTGGAGAAATACAACGAGCTATGGAATAACTTCTGCGTCAGCGAACCCTATGAGCCAGGCTCTACCTTCAAGCCCTTTACCATAGCGGCTGGGCTTGAGACAGGGATACTGTCAGGCGAGGAGAGTTATTCCTGCCAAGGAATGCTCCATATAGGCGGTCATGATATCCACTGCAATAACCGCAGCGGCCATGGCCCGCAGTCATTAAAGCGAGCCCTTGAGAACTCCTGTAATGTTGCGCTGATGCAGATTGGGCAGAGCTTAGGGACAGAAGAATTTACCAGATATCAGGAATTGTTCGGCTTTGGGGAATTGACAGGAATCGATTTGCCACGAGAATCTGTAGGGCTTCTCTATGATGCCGAGAACATGGAATCTTCCAGTCTGGCGACCAATGCATTCGGACAGAATTTTAATGTAACCATGACGCAGCTTGGAGCAGCATTCTGTTCCTTAATTAACGGGGGAGATTACTATAAGCCCCGGGTGGTGAGGCAGATATGGGATGAGAACGGGGATTTGGTGGAGAATAAGAATCCTGTGGTACTGCGCAGGACCGTTTCCAAAGAAACCAGTGACATTCTCAAGGACTACATGCTTGGCGTAGTGGAGGAAGGAACCGGCTCCGCGGCGGCCATTGAAGGCTATGATATCGGCGGCAAGACCGGTACGGCAGAGAAGCTGCCCCGTTCGGCAAAAAATCATCTGTTGTCATTTATCGGCTACGCACCTCAGGAGAATCCGCAGGTGATGGTCTATGTAATCGTGGATGAGCCTAATGTGGCAAAACAGGAAGTATGTGCTTATGCGATTCAGCTTGCGAATGATATTATGAGAGAAGTCTTCCCTTATCTGGGTATTGAGAAAGTGGCTGAGCCTGCTCTGGAAGAAGCTGGGAATTGACGTCTGCTAAGCGTCATGAGCCCCTTCCTTGGCATAGCCGGAATATTTGGACATAGGATTCATAACCTTGCAAAAGCGATAATAAATTATACAAACAGCTTTTGTGAGGTTTTTACATTATGAGGAATAAAACGTATAACAAGCGGAAGATATTGGTGGTATTCATTGTTGCCGCTGTGATCATCCTGGCGCTGGTGGGGAGGCTTGTCTATCTGATGGTTTTTGACGCCAAATACTATCAGAAAAAGGCGGAGGATCTTCACGAAAGGGAGCGGGAGATCAAAGCTGCCCGGGGCGAGATTCTGGACGCCCGAGGCGAGGTGCTGGCGACGAACAGGACGGTTTGCACTATATCCGTTATCCACAGCCAGATACGGGAGCCGGAGAAAGTGATTAAGACGTTGGCGGAGGCCCTTAATATGGATGAGGCAACGGTCCGAAAGCGTGTGGAGAAGGTATCGTCCATGGAGCGTATTAAGACAAACGTGGATAAGGAGACAGGAGACAATATCCGAAACATGGAGCTTGACGGCGTGAAGGTAGACGAGGATTTCAAGCGTTACTATCCCTATAATGAGCTTGCCTCTAAGGTTCTTGGATTCACAGGAGGAGATAATCAGGGGATTATTGGATTGGAGGTAAAGTATGAGGAATACCTGAAAGGAAAGAATGGGACGATTCTGACGACGACGGACGCTCGGGGCGTAGAATTAAACGGTGTTGCAGAGGATCGGGTGGAGCCTGTGGCGGGCAATACGCTGCAGATCAGTCTGGACTATAACATCCAGATGTATGCCCAGCAGATGGCGGAAAAGGTCATGGAGGAAAAGCAGGCGGATAAAGTGGGAATCCTCTTGATGAATCCCCAGAACGGAGAGATTCTTGCCATGGTTAATGTGCCGGAGTTTAATCTCAACGACCCATTTACGCTGAATACAGGCGCGGACACCTCTTCACTATCGGATGAGGATCGTCAGAATGCACTGAATCAGATGTGGAGAAACGGGTGCATCAATGATACCTACGAACCAGGCTCCACTTTCAAGGCAATCACAGCGTCCGCCTGCTTAGAGGCAGGAGCGGTAAAGCTTGAGGATACGTTTAGCTGCCCTGGCTACCGTGTGGTGGAAGACCGGAAAATCCGCTGCCACAAGGTTGGAGGCCATGGGGGAGAGAATTTCGTACAGGGTATCCAAAATTCCTGTAATCCAGTATTCATTGATATCGGGCTTCGACTTGGAACAGATAATTTCTACAAGTATTTTCGGCAGTTCGGAATGATGGAGCCGACTGGAGTAGACCTTCCGGGAGAGGCGGGAACCATTATGCATAAGAAAGAAAATGTGGGAATGGTGGAATTGGCCACTATGAGCTTTGGGCAGTCTTTTCAGGTGACGCCTATGCAGATGGCCACGACCTTCAGCGCTTTGATAAATGGAGGCAGGAGGGTGACGCCCCATTTTGGAGTTCGAATCCTGGATACAGAGGGGAAAGAGGTTGAGAAGTTTAAGTACGAAGAGAAGAAGGGGATTGTGTCTGAGGAGACATCGGCCACCATGCGGATGCTGCTGGAAAGTGTTGTGTCTGAGGGGTCTGGGAAAAATGCGTATATTGAGGGATATTCCATCGGAGGTAAGACGGCCACTTCCCAGACGTTGCCAAGAAGTGCGAACAAATATATTTCTTCATTTATTGGATTTGCACCGGCGGACGACCCGCAGATACTTGGAATGTGTGTAATTTACAATCCTCAGGGAATCTATTATGGGGGAACGATTGCGGCGCCTGTGGTTCGAAATATATTTGAGAGCATATTGCCTTATCTTGGCATTGAAAAAGAATAGGAAATGAAGTATACTAGGATAGTTAAGGAGTTGTAATTAACGAAAGAGATAAAGAGGTGGATGTATGGATTATAGTGTATTGATTCCAGTATTGATCGCATTTGCGCTTAGTGTGGCGATGGGACCGCTGATTATCCCAGTGCTCAGGAAATTGAAGATGGGCCAGACGGAACGGGAGGAGGGTGTGAAGTCACATCTGAAAAAAGCAGGTACGCCGACCATGGGCGGTGTAATTATCCTTTTAAGCGTGGTGGTCACTTCGGTTATTTATATTAAGGATTATCCGAAGATTATCCCAATCTTGTTTGTGACCCTTGGCTTTGGGCTGATTGGTTTTCTGGATGATTATCTGAAGGTTGTGATGAAGCGTTCCGACGGTCTGTTCCCAAAGCAGAAGATGGCTCTTCAGATTGTGGTGACGTCAATTTTTGCATTTTATATCATAAAGTTTACGGACGTATCCCTGGCCATGCTGATTCCATTTACAGGAGGAAAGTACTGGAATATTGGGTGGCTTGCGATTCCGCTGATGTTTTTTGCCGTGATTGGGACTGTGAACGGTGTGAATTTCACGGATGGGTTAGACGGGCTTGCATCTAGCGTAACCGTTTTAGTCGCCACATTTTTTACAGTGGTTGCCATTGGAACCCACAGTGGGGTTGAGCCGATTACATGTGCGGTAGTGGGCGCGCTGCTTGGCTTTCTTCTGTTTAACGTATATCCTGCAAGTGTATTTATGGGTGATACCGGCTCCCTTGCCCTGGGAGGGTTTGTTGCTTCGACGGCTTATATGCTGCAGATGCCCATTTTTATCCTTATCGTGGGGCTTATCTATCTGGTTGAAGTGTTGTCGGTTATGATACAAGTGACTTATTTTAAGAAGACAGGCGGTAAGCGCATCTTTAAGATGGCACCCATACATCATCATTTTGAGCTGTGCGGATGGTCAGAGACGCGGGTGGTAGCGGTATTTTCAATTATCACGGCGCTTTTGTGCCTGATTGCGCTGATGGCTATGTAGGAGGAGACATGGAATATGGAAGTAACGAAGAAGAAGGTTCTGGTATTCGGTTCCGGAATCAGCGGAATCGGCGCGGCAAAGCTTTTGGAGGCGCAAGGGGCAAAGGTGACGCTTTACGATGGCAATGAGAAGCTCCTTGTAGACGAGGTTCGTAAGAAACTAGGAAAAGAAAGTAAGGCGGAAATTTTTCTCGGTGCATTTCCCGAGGATCTGTACGATACTTTGGATATCGCAATCCTTAGTCCGGGAGTGCCGACGGATATTCCCATTGTGAATCGGATGCGGGAACAGGGGATACTGATTACAGGAGAGGTGGAGCTTGCCTATGAATCTGGGAAGGGGGATGTGCTTGCCATCACCGGAACCAACGGAAAGACAACCACTACGGCTCTTCTTGGTGAAATTATGGGGAATTATAAGAAGACTTTCGTGGTAGGGAATATCGGCAATCCTTATACCACGGCGGCTCCCGAGATGGATGAGGCTTCCGTCACGGTTGCAGAGATGAGCAGCTTCCAGTTGGAGACAATCATAGATTTTCGTCCGAAGGTCAGCGCTATTTTGAACTTTACGCCGGATCACTTGAATCGCCATCATACCATGGAAGCTTATGTGAGCGCGAAGAAGAATATAGCTAGGAATCAGACGAAGGAAGATTACTGTATCCTGAATTATGAGGACCCTCTTACTAGGGAATTTGGTGAAAATATACAGGCACAGGTTCTATATTTCAGCAGCCAGCGTAAACTAGAAAAGGGAATCTATCTAGATGACGGCAATATTATCTACAAAAACGGGGAAGAGCTTCTGATCTGTAGGGTGGAGGATCTGAATCTTCTGGGAACCCACAATTATGAAAATGTCATGGCAGCTGCGGCAATGGCGCTAGTGTACGGTGTGCCTGCCAAGATAGTCATAAAGAGCGTACTGGCGTTTAAGGGCGTGGAGCATCGAATTGAGTATGTGACGGAGAAGAACGGGGTTGTATATTATAATGACTCTAAGGGGACGAATCCAGACGCCGCTATCAAGGGAATCCAGGCAATGAACCGTCCAACGGTGCTGATTGGCGGTGGTTATGATAAGGATTCTGTATATACAGATTGGATTAATAGTTTTGACGGAAAAGTAAAGAAGCTGATTCTGGTGGGAGCGACTAGGGAGAAGATTGCAAGGGACGCGCTTTCCTGTGGATTCTCGGACTATCAGTTTGCAGAAACCTTCGAGGAAGCTGTGCTTACGGCCGCGGCTTTGGCAAAAGAGGGAGATGCGGTGCTTCTGTCGCCTGCCTGTGCAAGCTGGGGTATGTTTCCGAACTATGAGGTACGCGGAGAGAAATTTAAAGAGATTGTAAATTCCTTATAAGGAGTGGCACATATTGACACAGTCTAAGAATAGAAGGTATACCCAAGGGCAGCAAGCCTCTTCGGGGACTGGCGGACTTCGTCCGTTAAGGTATGATTATACGCTTCTTACCGCGTTATTTCTGCTTGTAATCACGGGACTGGTTATTCTATACAGTACCAGCGCGTACAATGGCGACGTGAAGTTCCATGATTCATTTTATTACCTAAAGAAGCAGGTATTTGCGACATCGCTTGGAATCGCTGGGATGTTCGT
The DNA here is from genome assembly GCA_011960625.1 of Lachnospiraceae bacterium. Taxonomy (GTDB): domain Bacteria; phylum Bacillota; class Clostridia; order Lachnospirales; family Lachnospiraceae; genus Sporofaciens. The sequence continues at coordinate 15,974 of BLMJ01000285.1, forward strand.
GGTTGCTAATATGGATTATCATGTATGGCGGCATTTTGCTGTGCTTGGATATCTGACGGCGATCCTTTTGTCAGTGGCAGTCTTGTTCATAGGTGATGAGATTAACGGTTCCAAAAGATGGCTGTCTTTGGGACCCTTTTCTTTTCAGCCATCGGAATTTGCCAAGGTTGCGCTGATTCTATTCCTTGCCCAGATGGTGACGAAGAATGTGAAGAATATTGGGAAAATGCGTACCATGATGAAAATCATGGTAATGATTCTTCCGGTGGTGGGTCTTGTAGGGGCAAGCAACTTAAGTACCGCGATTATTATCCTTGGAATCGGTGTTATCCTAATCTTTGTGGCAAGTCCCAAGTATGGACAGTTTATTTTCATGGGGCTTCTTGGGGTTGGTTTCATGGCTGTGTTCCTTGCACTGGAGAGCTATCGTCTGGAACGGCTGGCAATCTGGCGGAACCCGGAGGCTTATGAGAAAGGATATCAGACGCTTCAGGGATTGTATGCCATTGGGTCAGGAGGCTTGTTTGGGCGAGGTCTTGGGGAGAGCATCCAGAAGCTGGGCTTTGTTCCGGAGGCGCAGAATGACATGATCTTCTCCATTATCTGTGAGGAGCTGGGCTTGTTTGGAGCTGGATTTGTGCTGATACTGTTTTTGATTCTAATTTGGCGCTTTTTTGTGATTGCTACCCATGCAAGCGACCTGTTCGGCGCGCTGATTGCCACGGGAGCTATGGGGCATATGATGATACAGGTGATCTTAAATATCGCCGTGGTTACGAATACGATACCAAATACGGGAATTACATTGCCCTTCATCAGTTATGGCGGGACTTCGGTTATGTTTCTTTTGGTGGAAATGGGGCTTGTACTCAGCGTATCAGCTTTCGTAAAATAGGGAGTATGAGAAGATGGGAAACAGAGAATACAAGGAACGAAAAGAGCCAAGAAGAAGGAATAAAAAGTCACACAGAATTTACGCATTTATTGTGCTTTCGCTTGCGGCGGCGATTATCGCGGCTGTGATTTTTCTTTTGTTCTATGTCCAGAAAATCGAGGTCAAGGGAACGGAATATGTGACGGAAAAGGAGATTATTGATATCATTCAAAATGATGATTTTTCTGTAAACGCATTATATATTCTGGGGAAATATGCCCTTGGAAAGGGGAAGGTGCTGCCCTGTCTGGATGAGATGAAGGTGGGCCTTAAGGCGCCTTGGATTGTGAAGGTTGAGGTGAAGGAAAAGCCGATTATCGGTTATGTTCGAAATGGGGAGCTTTATGATTATTTCGATAAAGAGGGGCTTGTGGTGCTGGAATCGCCCGCTTTGATAGAGGGGATTCCTTATATCGAAGGGATCGGCATGGGAGAGGCGAAGCTGTACCAGCATCTTAAGAGTAAGAATACCAGAATCTTTGAGCAGATTCTTGAGACCTCCAGGGAGATTGCCAAGTACGAGATTAAGCCGGATAGGATTGTATGTGAGGAGGATGTGATCTGCCTGTATGTAGGCAGGATACGGATTCGTCTTGGGAAGGAGGTGTCTGCTGTAAAGATTGCGCAGATACCGCCAATCCTTGAAAAGATTGGGGATAAAGAGGGAACCTTGCATCTGGAAAATTACTCGGAGGTGCAGGGAACGATTACTTTCCAGGAGGAACCGTTACCAAAGGATTCTAAGCAGCAAGACGAAGGTGAGCTGTCGGATATGGATATATCAGGTGATTTAAAGGAGCCGGCAGACGCGGGCTTACAGGAGCCGGATAGAAATGAGGAGGTAATGGAGGGTGTTGAATAGCAGGAAGGTACAAATAACCTTGAAGGGCTGTCTGGAATAGGATTATGGTGAGCTTTTGGAAGAAAAGCGAGAATAAAATTGAGAAAAATAGAGAAATTCTATTGATATTTTGCACAAAAGTCTATATTATATAGTATATATGGCAAAGAACACATTTCATTTGCTTTATGTGTGGGATGTATAATATATAATAAGGATAACAAAGGAGGAGAAACCCTTGCTAGAAATTAAAACGAATGAATCAGAAGCTGCGGCGAAGATAATTGTGGTCGGAGTCGGCGGCGGCGGCAATAATGCTGTGAATCGAATGATTGATGAGCAGATTGCCGGTGTTGAGTTTATTGCTATTAATACAGATAAGCAGGCGCTCCAGTTATGTAAGGCGCCGACGCTTATGCAGATTGGTGAGAAGATTACGAAAGGACTAGGAGCAGGAGCAAGGCCTGAAATTGGTGAAAAGGCTGCAGAAGAGAGTGCGGAAGAGGTATCATCAGCACTTAAGGGAGCGGACATGGTGTTCGTGACCTGTGGTATGGGCGGCGGTACGGGAACCGGTGCGACGCCTGTAGTTGCCCGGATTGCCAAGGAGCTTGGCGCTTTGACAGTTGGCGTTGTGACGAAGCCTTTCCGTTTTGAGTCTAAGACACGTATGAACAATGCGCTTTCAGGGATCGAAAAGCTTAAAGAGAGTGTGGACACGCTGATTGTGATTCCGAATGATAAGCTGCTTGAGGTAGTGGACAGGCGCACTACGATGCCGGAAGCTCTTAAGAAGGCGGACGAGGTATTGCAGCAAGGTATTCAGGGTATTACCGACCTGATCAATGTACCTGCTCTCATTAACCTTGACTTTGCCGATGTCCAGACAGTTATGACGGACAAGGGTATTGCACATATCGGTATCGGTCAGGGTCGCGGTGATGACAAGGCTCTTGAGGCTGTTAAGCAGGCTGTTTCCAGTCCGCTGCTTGAGACGACTATCGCAGGTGCATCCCATGTTATCATCAATGTATCTGGAGATATCACATTGATGGATGCGTCTGACGCGGCTGAGTACGTGCAGGATCTTGCAGGCGAGGATGCGAATATTATCTTTGGCGCCATGTACGATGACGCCAGGACAGACGAGGCGACAATCACTGTAATCGCAACTGGCCTTCACAATGTGGGAGGCAGTGCGTCTAAGCTGAAATCAAGGCTTGAGACACCGAGGAACGGTGGAACGATGGGACATCCAGGCGGTGGAATGCAGCAGGGCGGATATGACAGGTCTATGCAGCAGGGCGGACCTGCGGCTCCAAGGCTGGATTTTGGAATGGGCGGTATGAAGAACAGCGGAGCATCGGCAATGCCGAGGCGTCCGGTGGGAGGAACAGCGCCTTCTCTGGATACACCGAGGACTCCGACAAGTAAGGTAAAAGAGCAGTCAATTAAGATACCGGATTTCTTTAAGAAGTAAGGGGTTGTCCTTTTAGGCAGATGAATAGAGTTCCATAAGAGATTCGGACACATGGAGGTGTGTTCGGGTCTTTTTGTGTTTTGGGCTTAAAAAAGGAAGGTCGTTAAAAACGCTGGTATTTTTTAGCTGGTATAAGTATTCTTTCGGGGAGGTTTGACAAGATTTGTCAATAGATTGCAGAAATCTACAAATAATTCCAGCAATTTGCAGTTTATTCTCTTATAATTCTTTGTTTTATGTCAAAAAAAGATACAAAGTCTTGTGTCTGGATTCTAAGGATTCCCACAAATTCATTTCCTATAAAACTATATCTTGTGGTCAATGTAGTCTGTCGAACGAAAATCGGGATTCGTCCCACCATCTGACAAAATCTTTTTACTGTGGCTCGTATAATTAATCTTGCTTAAGTAATTAATCGATTTCGTGTCACTGATCGTAATTAAGGAAAGAAGGTGGAGCGTGCATTATGAGTTGTACATAGACGTGTTTTTTTTGGAAAACTTTGCGATGGATTTTATTCTGCTTGCGGTGGTGCGCAAGATGTTGGGATGCTCCGTTGCATATTGGCGGGTCTGCCTGGGGGCCTTGGCGGGGTCATTTTTGACTTGCCTTGCCGTGGCTTTGCCGGTTCCATATGCGTCTGTGAAGCTCATTTTGCTCCATGGACTGGCAAACCTTGTGATGGTCAAAGCAGGACTTAAGACGGAAGGCTTTAAGGAGCTTGTGCGGGCGTTGATTTTGCTCTATATCAGCGGCTTTCTTGCGGGAGGGGTCTTTGGGTTCCTTAGGCAGTATGCGCGGGCTGGAAGTCTTTTTCTTGCACTGGCGGCGGCCAGTTACTTTACGGTATCTGGTATATGGAGTCTGGTGGTGTATCTGGGAAGGCAGAGCAGGTATAAATGCCAGGTAGTGCTGGTAAAAGATGGAAGAAGGGTTAAAGCACAGGCTTTGATTGATACGGGTAACTGTCTGAAAGACGATATTACGGGAAAGCCGGTCAGTATTATTGACAAAAATGTAATCAAGAAACTATGGGGAGAAAATGACATAGCAGGAATACGTTATATTTCATATCACTCTATCGGAAAAGCGGAGGGTGTAATGCCATTGGTAACGCTGGATGGGATGTATGTATGCAGAAAAGAAAAGGAATGGATTGAGAAACCGCTGGCGGCCATCTGTGAGGGAGATATGACGGCTGACCGTTATGAGATGATTTTGAATCCTGATGTCTTAATAGGAGGGATAGACTATGGTAATAAGAGTCGCAGTACCGCATCAATTTAAACTGAAAGTAGTTCCGGATTTTCGGACATTATTTTTTCCGGATAAAAAGGACGTCCACTATATCGGTGGTTCGGATATCCTGCCCGCTCCGCTTAATACCAGCGAGGAGACGGCTGCAATCAATGACTTAGGCTCAGAGGACGACGAGTCGGCAAGAAAAATGTTGATAGAGCACAATCTAAGACTTGTGGTATACATCGCAAAAAAATTTGACAATACAGGGGTGGGCGTGGAAGACTTGATTTCCATCGGGACCATTGGGTTAATCAAGGCAATCAATACTTTTAACCCGGATAAAAATATCAAATTGGCAACCTATGCGTCCCGCTGCATTGAAAATGAGATTCTGATGTATCTGCGCAGAAATAACAAGACGAAGATGGAGGTATCTATCGACGAGCCCTTAAATGTGGATTGGGACGGCAACGAGCTGCTTCTTTCAGACATTCTGGGGACGGAGGAGGACACGATTTATAAAGATTTGGAAAATGAAGTGGAACGGAAACTATTGATTAAGGCGATTAGCCGGCTCTCTGGGAGGGAGAGAACGATTATAAAAATGCGGTTCGGTCTTGGAATGCCGGACGGGGAGGAGCGGACTCAGAAGGAGGTAGCGGATATTTTAGGAATCTCTCAGTCGTACATATCGAGGCTTGAGAAGAAGATTATGCAAAGGTTAAAGCGAGAGATGGTAAAGTATTCATAGAAAACAACTCCGAATGGTGTTATAATGAAAAGAAAAAGGGGTTGGAGATATGAAACTTGAGTTTATTGGGGCGGCTCATGAGGTGACTGGAAGTTGTCATTATCTGAATGCATGTGGAAAGAATATTTTGATTGACTGTGGTCTTGAGCAGGGGCCTGATTTGTATGAGAATCAGGAATTGCCTGTGCCGGCGAAAGAGATTGACTATGTTCTTCTAACCCATGCCCATATCGATCACTCTGGCAAGATTCCCCTTCTGTGCAAGCAGGGATTTGCGGGAGAGATTGTTACTACCTTCGCCACGTCTGATTTGTGTAACATCATGCTTCGCGACAGCGCTCATATTCAAGAGTTTGAGGCAGAATGGAGAAACCGGAAAGGAAGGAGAAGTGGGGAAGAGCTTTTTGAACCTCTCTATTCCATGGAAGATGCGGACACAGCGATCAAGCTTCTGGCTCCCTGTGATTATGAGCAGCGGATTACTCTGTGTGAAGGAATTGATGTACAGTTCCATGATATGGGACATCTGCTGGGGTCTGCTAGTATTGAGGTGTGGGTCACAGAGGATGAAGTGACGAAGAAGATTGTCTTCTCCGGTGATGTGGGAAACCCAAACCAGCCGATTATCAAAGAGCCGCAGAAAGTGAAAGAGGCGGATTATGTGGTGATTGAGTCCACCTATGGGGACAGAACCCATGGGGATGTAATCCCGGACTATATCGGAGAGTTTACGAGGATTTTACGTGAGACATTTTCAAAAGGAGGGAATGTGGTTATCCCGTCCTTTGCGGTTGGACGTACGCAGGAGCTTCTTTATTTTATCAGGGAGATTAAGGAGAGGGACCTTTTGCCGGAGTTTCGCGGATTTGAAGTCTATGTGGACAGTCCCTTGGCCATTGGAGCGACGAATGTATTTAACAAGAATGTTAAGTCTTGTTTTGATGAGGAAGCAATGGCGCTGGTGGAGAAGGGGATCAATCCGCTGCTGTTTTCGGGGCTTAAGACCACGATTACCAGTGATGAGTCACGGATGATTAATTTTGATGAGAAACCGAAGGTAATCCTGTCGGCGTCCGGTATGTGCGAGGCGGGACGAATCCGACACCATCTGAAGCATAATCTGTGGCGCTCTGAGTGTACCATCTGTTTCGTAGGGTATCAGGCGGTGGGGACACTGGGGCGCAAGCTGATTGAAGGAGCAGAGAGTGTGAAGCTGTTCGGGGAAAATATTACTGTGAATGCGAAGATAGAGGTGCTAAGAGGAATCAGCGGCCATGCGGACATGAATGGGCTTTTGGACTGGTTGAAAGGCTTCGAGAATAGACCGGACCGTGTGATTGTGGTTCATGGAGAGGATCAGGTGACAGAGCATTTTGCCCAGCTTGTGGAAGAGACGATAGGGTGTCCGGCGTTTGCACCGTATTCAGGCGGTACCATAGATCTTCTGACCAATGAGATTGTAACGGAAGGGGTGAAGATTCCTAAAAAGGCGGCAGAGAAACCGGCGAGATCTCGAGCTGTCCAGGCGTTCCAGAGGGTGGTTGCGGCGGCAAAGCGGCTGCTTGAGGTGGTCTATAAGAATGAGGGGCTGGCCAACAAAGAGCTGGCGAAGTTTGAGAGCCAGATTCAAAATCTGGCGGATAAATGGGATAGGTAAATCATTTTTTTAAATAAAAATCGCAGAGTAATCTACTCTGCGATTTTTTCGTAAACAGCATAATTATTATAACCATCTAATCTTAATAAATCAATACTAAATTATCTTTTACAAGAATTTGGTGCAAAATCACGAAAAAGAAATAAATAATAAGTCTGATTATTCGAAAATATTGCATAAAAATTCTGTATTAATCTAAAAAAATCTTTAAATTATCCACAGAACAGGATTGAAAATTTTCGCAGAGTAGATTACTCAACGAAAGAAGGGGATTGAGATCTGGTATTTATTGACCTGTAACAACCAAGAAGAACAAAAAATATTAACAATACTCAGAAAGAATATATCCCCGGAAGCATTTCACGACATTTTTATATTGACATATGACAGGATGCGCAAATATATGGGCGCCTGGCATCTGGAACGACAGCTTTTATATCCGGGAAACATAATTTTGGAGACCAATAATAAGGCGAACCTCCTGAGAGAGCTTAAAAACTGCAGAGAAATGAATATGCAGGAGAAACAGTTAAGCAGGATGGATGAAAGAGAAGAAGCGCTCTTAAAAAGGCTGTGCGGTGAAAACCATCATCTGGAAATGTCCAGAGGGGTGATTACCCGAGGCTCAACGCAGGTTACGGAAGGCCCTTTAAAAGGTATGGAACATAGAATCCGCAGGATTGACAGGCATAAGCGGTTGGCAAGAGTTGAGCTTGCAGAAAAGCCGGAGGCAGAGCTAGGCTATATTCCGGCCGGTTTGGAGATAACGGATAAGAATATCTAACGAGATATCAGGAATGACTCTTGAAGCATTGGCACTTGAGTCCATGAAAGATAGACATACGGAAGATTGACTGTGGCTGCAGGGCTGTATGCAGGTATGGACGGCGAAGCTATGCAAACCTGCATGTAATACCAATGTATGCAAAAAGACTATATAAAAGGATGTGGGAGTATATGTGGTATGTGATGCAAGTAGCCTCCGGACAAGAAAAACGGACGGTTTTCCTGATAGAAAAAATGGTTTCAGAAGGAGTCCTAAAGAGCTGCTTTCTTCCTACAAGAAGGCTGAAAAAGAAATTCCACGGAACCTGGCATGAATTGACGGAAAAATTATTCCCTGGCTATGTGTTCCTGACTACAGACCAGCCTCGGTTATTATATGAAGAATTGAAAGAAATTCCCGCATTGACCAGAATACTTGGGAGATGTGGGGATTATTTTACCCCGCTGTCAGAAAGGGATATGCAGATGATGGAAAAATTACAGAGTGGGACGAAGGACGGCGGGAAGATTAGGGCAGAGATTTCGCAGATTGTCATAGAAGAGGGTAAACAGATAAGGATACTGTCAGGCCCCCTTCGGAATCTGGAAGGACAGATAAAGAAGCTCAACCTGCATAAGAGGATTGCGGAGGTCGAGCTGGAATTTATGGGGAGCAAGTCGGTAGTTTATTTGGGAATAGAGATGGTGGAAAGGCTTGGAGAAGAAGGCACGCGCAGAGAAAGCCCGTAAGAGGTTGTAAACGTCAGGATAGATTTTAGAATATAGGAGCGAAAATAAGATGTACGATTTTAAGAGGGATACCAGATTCGCAGGTATTCGGCCTTTTGAGGAAAAAGTATGGCTTTCATCCCCAACCATGCATGGGGATGAAATGAAATATATGAAGGAAGCGTATGAGACTAACTGGATGAGTACCGTAGGCGTCAATCTCAGCGAAATCGAAAAAGAGATAGCAGAGAAGGTTGGGGTAAAGTATGGAGTTGCGCTCAGCTCTGGTACGGCGGCCATGCATCTTGCCGTGAAGCTGGCGGCCAAGCGTCTCTACGGCAGTTCTACGGGGACGCACACGCCTTCCGGAAAGGGGTGCGGCGGCGCTTTATTTGGAAAACGTGTTTTTTGTTCAGATATGACGTTTGACGCTACAGTGAATCCTGTGGTCTATGAGGGAGGGGAACCGGTTTTCATTGATTCCGAGTACGATACTTGGAATATGAGTCCGGAGGCGTTAGAGAAAGCATTTCATATTTACCCAGATGTAAAGCTGGTCATATTTGCGCATTTATACGGTGTTCCGGGGAAGATGGAGGCGATTACGGAAATCTGCAGGAGGCATGGGGCCTTGCTGGTAGAAGATGCCGCAGAAAGCCTGGGAGCCTCCTATAAAGGGCTTCAGACCGGAAGTTTCGGGGATTATAACGGGATTAGCTTCAACGGTAACAAGATTATTACCGGAAGCTCCGGGGGGATGTTTTTGACAAATCATTTGGAGGACGCCGGAAAGTGCCGCAAATGGTCCACCCAGAGCCGGGAGGAGGCGCCTTGGTATCAGCATGAGGAAATCGGTTATAACTACCGGATGAGCAATGTGATTGCCGGTGTGGTCCGAGGGCAGACGCCTTATCTGGAGGAACATATTCAACAGAAGAAGAGAATATATGAGCGGTATCAGAAGGGGCTTTCAGGGCTTCCGGTATGCTTAAATCCTTTTGACGGGGAGAACAGCGAGCCGAATTACTGGCTGACGGCCATGCTCATAGACAAAGAGGCTATGGCGTCTCAAGTGCGGGGGGAGCGGGAGGTATTGTGGAAGACAGAGCCAGGATGCTCTACGCCCACGGAAATCTTAGAAGCTTTGGAATGTTTCCATGCGGAAGGAAGACCGGTCTGGAAGCCTATGCATATGCAGCCAATCTATCGAAATCATGGGTTCATTACGGCAAAGAGAAAGGAATGTGTCAGCTCGGATATTTTTCAGAGGGGCTTGTGTCTGCCAAGTGACAATAAGATGGACATTAAGACTCAGGAACGGATTATAGATATTATTTACAGATGCTTTGAATAGAGAAAACTATGGAGGCAAAAAACATATCTGTCTGTGGGAAAAGGATGCTTGGGGATAAGAGTGTGGTGAAGGGATTTATGTATAGAAAGTATGTTAAAAGGATTCTCGATGTTGTCTTGAGCGGAAGCGCTTTGGTTGTTTTGTTTCCGGTATTGCTGGTAATCGCGGTCTTGGAATTGGTTTTTCACGGTAAGCCGGTGATGTACCATAGTGTACGTCCGGGATATGGGGAGAAGCTTTTTCCTATCTATAAATTTCGGACTATGACAGAAGAGAGAGATGAAGAAGGGGCGCTTTTGCCAGAAGAACAGAGGTTGACCAGATTCGGCAGGTTTTTAAGGAGAACGTCTCTGGATGAGCTTCCTCAATTATTCAATATTTTAAAAGGCGATATGTCGATTATCGGGCCAAGGGCGCTGCTTCCTAAATATTTAGAGTTATATCCTGCCGAATATAGAAAGAGACACGATGTGCGTCCGGGTTTTGCTTGTATGAAGCTTAAGAACGATGGAAAATCATGGACATGGCGCGAGCAGTTTGAAAATGATATTTTCTATGTGGAACATTTAAGCTTCTGGTTAGATGTAAAGATGGTATTTGCCATAATCCGCGCGGTATTTGACGGTAATAAAACAAGAGTGCTTGGGAATCGGCCGGAATTTGACGGAAAGAATCTTGATTAGGAATACTTTGGGGTAGTTCAGATAGTTCAGATGAAAGAAGTATGATATATGGTGGGTCAGGAGAATAAGTTAATCAGCGTCATCGTTCCAATCTATATGATTGACAGATACTTGGGTATCTGTATCGAAAGTATTGTGAAGCAGACATACAAAAATTTGGAAATTATTCTTGTGGATGATGGCTCGAAGGATAGATGTTCAAAGCTTTGTGATTTATATAGGCAAAAAGACAAACGTATTAAAGTTCTTCATAAGACGAACGGAGGTCTGGTGTCGGCCCGCAAAGCCGGATTGGAGGCGTCGACGGGAGAGTATGTCGGGTATGTTGACGGCGACGACTGGATTGAACCGGATTTTTATGAAAGACTTTATAATGCGTGTTCTGCGTCAGGAGCAGATATGGTGTGCGCCGGATACAGCAGGGACCTGTTTGACAAAGCAGAGTGTTTTTGTGATGCACATCCTCCGGGAGTCTATGAGGGAGACAGCCTTGAGCGGCTGCAGTCTTTGATGATGTCCTATGGTGAGTTTTACAGGCCGGGGATCACAACCTATGTTTGGAATAAGCTGTTTAGACGGGAGGTGTTATATGGTCCGCAGATGTCGGTGGATAACCGGATTACCATTGGTGAAGACGGGGCGGTTACGTATCCGGCATTGATGAAATGTAAGCGGGTGTGCGTGCTTGGGAATTGTTCTTATCATTACCGGCAGAGAGAAGATTCTATGTTAAAACAGAGCGGGGGCTTTGGGGATGAAGTTTTAAAAGTGAAATATCTCTATGAGTATCTAATGGATTTCTCGAAAGAATATCCGGCGACGGATATCTTACGGTCCCAGATCTATGATTATGTTTTAAGTATTTGTATGATACGCTCGGGCGGGCGTTTTTCTTCGGTTTTTGACGAGGTATATTCCGGAAAAAAGGTGGTTGTTTACAGTGCGGGAACCTTCGGACAGCAGTTAGTGAAACGGTTGCTTGGAAGCGGCTTTTGCCGGCTTTCGGGATGGCTGGACGACGATTACTGGGAATATCGCAGGTGCTGTCTGGATGTGGATTCTGTGGAGAGCGTCAGGTATATGGATTTTGACTATGTGCTGATTGCAGCGGTGGACCCTCGGATTGCAGCGGGCGCGGAGAAAAGATTGTTGGAATACGGAGTCTTATCAGACCGGATTTTGAAGGTAAATGTACCGGAAGATTCGATGAAAAGACGGATGCTTGAGTATTTTTTTGAAGAGAAGGTTTTATAACAGAAAGGGTAATGGGGAGGAAGAAGGATGCATGAGTTTGCTGTCAGGGTTCTTACCGCAAGGCAGGGTGAGACGCATTTATTTTGGGCGGGGCAGGCTGGGTTTATTATTAAAAGTTCCGGTGGCCAGCTCTTAGGGATTGACCTTTATCTGTCCGAATGTGTGGAACGGATAGAAAAAAGTATGGGCTTCAAACGGATGGTCCCTAAGCTGTTTGACCCTTTTGAGTTAGAGTTTGATTATGTGGTTGCGACACATCCCCATGTGGATCATTTTGACATGGACGCCCTGCCGGAGATTATGAGCAACGGGAAAACCAAGTTATTCTGCTCCGTGGAATGTGAAGAGCTGGTTGAAAAATTACATATGAAAGACTGGGAACGCGGGGGCAGGATTGCTTATGTAAAGGCCAAAGAACATTACAAAGCGGGAGATTTTGATATTTCCTTTGTACGCTGCGACCATGGCGCGGGCGCTGCGGACGCGGTAGGCGTTTTGGTCCGGGTAGACGGGAAGACGTTCTATGAGACGGGGGATACCTGTCTAAGGTTGGATTGGATGGATGAAATCAAAGAGTTTGGAAAAATTGACGTATTGACGGCGCCGATTAACGGAGCTTATGGAAACCTGAATGAATTAGAATGTGCCAGGCTGAGCCATGCGCTTAGGCCGGCGCTTACCATTCCGTGTCATTATGGTATGTTTGCCTCTCATGGAGGAAATCCGGGGAAGTTTTTTGAGGTTATGAAAAATTCATTTCCGGATAACAGGTTTTTGATTATGTGTCCGGGAGAGCAGCTTACGCTTTAAGGGGCGCTGATGTATGGACGAGGAGATGACAAGATGAACAGAGAATTTGAAGGTAAGAAATTACTGATTTTAGGAGGAAATCCGGAGACGACTCCAATGGTGGAAACGGCGAATGAGATGGGGATTCTGACCCTTGTTACGTCTGCAAGGCATACGGATCCTGCAAAACAGGCCGCGTGGAAGGCATTTGACGTGGATGGTATGGATGTTCCCGGTTTAATTGCTCTTGCGCGAAAGGAGAAGATAGACGGCGTATTAGTCGGAGTTGCGGATATTCTTGTGCCGGCCTATTGTAAGGTGTGCGACGCGCTGGAGCTTCCCTGTTATGCGACGCAGAATATTGTTGATGTTTTTGCTTTTAAGGATGTTTTTAAGGCTGCCTGCGAGCGTTACGGCGTCCATGGGATTCCGGAATTTTATCTGGATGAGGATATGAAAAGAGAGGATTTGGATAAGATTCAATATCCTGTGATGATTAAGCCGGTGGATAACGGGGGCGGCGTCGGAATGACTGTGGCGCATAATGAGGCAGAGCTTGCCGAGGGTGTGAGGAAGGCCTTGGCAGCCTCTAATAAGAAGAGGTTTATTGTTGAGAAGTATATGCTCTGTGATGATATGGGAATGTACTATACGTTCAAGGACGGTTATTGCAGCGCCTCCTGTATTTATGACCGATATACGACGGATGAGCAGCCTGGGCTTAGCCGGGTCTGTCTGGGCGGCGTTTATCCTTCCAGGCACATGGAGGAGTATTTTTCAAGGATGCATGAGAATGTTGTCCGCATGTTTAAGGAAATTGGGATTAAAAACGGTGTTCTGATGCTGTCCGGATTTTATGAGAAGGGTGAATTTTATGTGTACGATACGGGCTTCCGCCTGCAGGGGGAAGCGCCCCATCTTTTGATGAAAGCTGTCCATGGGTTTGACCAGAGGGAGATGCTGATTCGTTTTGCGCTTACCGGTTCGGAGGGAGAGCTGGACTTAAGAGAAGCGGACGATGCAAATCTTCGCGGAAAGAAGGCAGCCACGCTGTGGTTTTTGCTTAAGGAGGGAAAGATTGCCAGAATTGACGGATTGGAGAATGTTGAGAAGGACCCTAGGGTTGCTGCGAATATTCAGCGGCTTCATGAGGGGGATGTTGTTCTTCCGGAATGGATTGGCAATGAGAAGCAGGTCCTGACCAGACTGTATCTGGTATGCGGCAGCTCTAAAGAGCTTGCCGACTGTCTGAAGGAATATCAGGAGAAGGTTAAGGTTTATGACGAAGAGGGTAATGAGCTGCTGTTAAAGGGCTTTGATGTGGAGCGGGCTTTTTCCGGCCGTTAATGAGAATGAAGGATTGAGGAAGATGGAATTACTCAGGTTAAAAGATAAGGTGATTGTGGTTTCTGGCGGAACAAAAGGGGTAGGCAGGACTATTTCGGAGGTTTGCGGCCGGGAGGGCGCAAAGATTGTGATTGGCGGAAGGGACGAAAAGGCCGCGAAAGAGGCTATCCGCAATATCAGAACGCTGGGCTCGGAAGGGATTTTTATCCATACGGATTTGAATAGTGTGGAGGATTGCAGGAAATTGATGGACGGGGCGTATGAGGCGTATGGGAAGCTTGACGGCTTTTTCAACTATGCGGGAATTACTCCGGTTTCTCCGCTGGACCTTTGCGATCAGGATACGTTTGACGCCGTTATGAATATTAATTTTCGGGCGTGTTTTTTCTGCTGCCAACAGGCTGTTAAGTATATGCGGATGAATGGCGGAGGCTCGATTGTGCTGACCGGTTCGGCCCATGCATGGGGAGGCCAAAAAGACAGGGCTGCTTATGCATGCTCGAAGGGGGTTCTTCGTACCCTTATGGAGCATATTGCCCATAATTATGCCTCTGAGCATATTCGATGTAATTATCTGACGCTTGGCTGGACTGCTACGGAGGGGGAGGTAAGCCTTCGGCAATCCCAGGGGGAGTCGGAGGCAGAGCTTCGAAGGAGAGCGGCGGAAATACTTCCCATGGGGCGTATGTGTGAGAGGAGCGATTATGTGGAGGCGATTATCTATATGCTGTCGGATGCGTCGGCCATGATGACGGGGAGTACCTTTCGGGTTACGGCAGGGGAGTATATAGGTTGAAGGTCAGAAGCTTTATTATGAAAATGAGGAATGAGATACATAGTATTATTTGCACAGATAAAATAGTACTGAATTATCCAAGCTTGAGAACCGAAGATAATAAAGTAAACTTACATTATTATCATCCAGAATGTATAAAGGAAGAGAACGGCAGCTCTTATAACATAGGCGACTATCTGTCACAGGTTGTTGTTGGCTATATGTGCGATTACTACAATATAGATATAAATAAGAAAATTTTAGGAAAAAGTCATTTGTATGCAATCGGTTCTATTTTACTTATGGGATATCAAAATGCAGCTATTTGGGGTTCTGGATTTCCTTTTGAACCTAATTGTGTAAGAGGAATCCCACATAGCTCTTTTTTTAGAAATTTAGATATCCGATGTGTAAGAGGGCCGTATACACGGAGGTCATTGGAAAAGCTGGGACACAAATGTCCCAAAGTGTACGGCGATCCAGCTATATTAATGCCTTTTATTTACCAGCCTGATTCATGTAAAAGTGACAAGACACTTATCATTCCACATTACTCAAAATTTAAAGAAACACAAGAAAGATACGGGAAAGAGAATACCTTGTGTATGAATACTTGTGATTATGAATATGTGATAAATCAAATCTGTTCATCAAAATTGGTTATTTCAAGTTCTTTGCATGGAATCATATTGGCGGAAGCTTATGGTATACCGGCAATCTATTATCAGGACAGACACGATAGATTTAATTATAAGTATAAAGATTGGTACGAAAGTACAGGGAGAGAACTTAGAAGCATAAATTATTCTGTAGAAGAGGCAAAAAAATCATATTTCCCGACATTAAAACCTGAGAAGCGAAAAGCAATGCAGGAGCAATTAATAGAAACCTTTCCCATAGATTTGTGGATGAAATGATAAATAAGAGTAGGAGAAAACGATGACGGAAGTTCAGGAATTGCAATTATCTATATTGGTAAAATTAGATGAGGTATGTCATAGACATAATTTAAGATACTATCTGGCTTACGGTACATGCCTTGGAGCGGTAAGGCATCAGGGCTTTATTCCCTGGGATCATGATATTGATGTTCTTATGCCTGTCAGTGACGTAAAAAAACTTACCCAATATCAGTCTGAATTTGGGAAACAATATTTTGTGGCGAATAGAAAAACAGATAAAGATTTTAAAAGTATCATTACGCGAATTGTGGACAGAACGGTTGAATGTCATGTAATAAAAGAAGGTAAGATAATAAAGAAATCGCATATATTTATAGATGTATATCCTTTTTATGACTGCCCGAAGACAAAAGCCGGACTTATATTTAATATCTGGCATTCCCATATGTATAAGGTTCTTGTAGGCGGAGTTCCCCAAAATCACGGTTTAATCAGTAAAGTTATTTCACGTATATTATTAATCTTTTTTAAGGAAAAAAATCGTGAAAGAGATATTAGAAAAATTGAAAATAAAATGATGTATAAGGGAGAGAGCAATTCTATTGCAGATTATTATGGATTAGACGTAACGTTTTGCACCGCTATCACTTACGATAAAGCTTGGTTTTCAAAACCAAGTAAATTGCTGTTTGAGGGCTGCTATTTTGACGGACCCACGAATCCAGACAGATATTTATCAAAGCGATATGGTGATTACATGACGCCGCCTTCCATACGGGAGAGAAATAAAGAAGTAAAATACGAATTGATTAAGAAGAGGTGATAAAAAAATGGCGAATATTGCACTCTTAATTGCAGGCGGCTCTGGCAATCGAATGCATCAGGACATACCAAAACAATTTATTACAGTAAACGAGAGGCCGGTGATTATATATACATTAGAAGCATTTGAGAATCATCCGGAAATCGATGTAATAGCTGTCGTATGTATAGCGGGATGGGAACAAGTACTTTGGGCATATGCTAAGCAATTTAATATTACGAAATTAAAATATGTAATTCCGGGTGGAGAGAATGGACAAGCTTCCATTCGCAGCGGTGTATATGAATTGGAAAAATATTTTACATATGAAGATATTGTATTGATTCATGATGCCATCCGGCCAATGATTTCAGCAGAAATTATTTCTGATTGCATAAGTAAAACCATGCAATATGGAAATGCGATTACCGTTATTCCATGTGCCGAGGCAATGTTACAAACTGAAAATGGTGTTGTATCTGACAAGAGTTATCCAAGAAATCAACTGAAAAGAACACAGACTCCCCAGGGCTTTCATCTTGGCCCTATTTGTGAGCTTCATAGAAAGGCTTTGGAAGCTGGGATTACTAACTCAGTGGCCTCCTGTACACTTATGATTGAAATGGGCGAAACAGTTTATTTTTCGGCCGGCTCTGAGAAAAATATAAAACTTACAACTGTTGAAGATATTGATATTTTTAAAGCATTATTAGCTGCAAAACGTTCAAATTGGTTAAAGGATTAGAATATGCATATTTATAACAGTGAACAATGGATGAAAGATATATATGAAGTATCTTACAATTTATCTGAGTTAGAAGCTTTGGCAGGAAAATCAATAATGATTACAGGTGCAGCCGGCCTGATCTGTTCATCGGTTGTAGATATTCTGCTTCAATATAATGAGACGCATGAAGCGCCCATTAAGATCTTTGCAGCAGGAAGAAGTATTGAAAAGATAAGGGAGCGTTTCGGGCCGAGCTGTCATAAGGAATATTTTAAGTTCATAAAGTATGATGCGTTAAAAAGTGATAATTTAGAAGTTCTTGCCGACTATGTGATCCATGGAGCGGGAAACGCTTTCCCCCGCATGATTGTGGAAGAGCCTGTCGAGACGATGATCAGTAACTTTTGTGGAATGTTCCATCTTCTCAATGCTGCAAAGATACATAAAACGAATCGGATTTTATATTTATCCAGCAGTGAAGTCTATGGTGAAAGGAAGGAAAAACATCCGTATCAAGAAAAAGACTATGGATATATTGATATTTTGAATCCAAGAAATGCTTACTCTATGGGAAAACGGGCAACCGAAACCTTGTGTATCAGCTATGCGTACGAATTTGATACAGAGGCAGTTATTGTAAGGCCGGGTCATATTTACGGTCCTACTGCATCACTGAAAGATGATCGTGTATCCTCTTCTTTTGCATATGCCGCAGCATGTGGAAAAGATATTGTTTTGAAAAGTGACGGAGCTCAAGTTCGCAGTTACACGTATTGTTTAGATTGTGCAGCTGCAATACTTAAGGTACTGGTGAAGGGAAAAAACCTACACGCTTATAATATTTCTAATCCGGATTCCATAATAAGTATCAAACAAATGGCAGAGATTCTTGCAAAGGCTTCGGGGGTTAGCCTTATCCAAGAAGAGGCAAATGAGACGGAGAAAAAAGGGTTTAATCCGATGAGCAATTCATCCTTAGACAGTACAAAGCTGATGAATTTAGGATGGAAGAGCTGCTTTAACGCTGAAAAGGGATTAGCTCACACGGTCAAGATATTGAAAGAAATGAAAGAGAAAAATTAAGGTGATAGTAT
The DNA here is from genome assembly GCA_011960625.1 of Lachnospiraceae bacterium. Lineage (GTDB taxonomy): Bacteria > Bacillota > Clostridia > Lachnospirales > Lachnospiraceae > Sporofaciens. The sequence continues at coordinate 34,100 of BLMJ01000285.1, forward strand.
TTGATGAGTAAAGAAATAATCGTTGTAACAATTGCACTCGGTAACGACGGGGCTGAACGGGTACTGACAGAGTTATCAAACGAATGGATTAGGCAGGGATTAAAAGTCACAGCCATACAGATGATGGCGAATGTATATGGATCTTCCTTTTCCTTATCAGAAAAAGTACAAGTGATTAATCTTAAGACTAAAAAGAAGACGAAAATTGGAAAATATATGGATAGATTTATACAGATTTGTAAGATCTTGAACAGTAAAAAGAATGGTACGGTTTTAGCGTTTTTACCTGGACCGCAGGTTATTTTGGCAATGTGTTCTCCTTTTGTAAAGAACAGAATTATTTTTTCGGAGAGAAATAATCCATATGATTCCCCAGATACAAAATTTCATCGCTTTTTACGCGATGCTGCTTTTTTGTGTGCAGATAGCTGTGTTTTTCAAACAAAAGAAGCACGCGACTACTTTTTTAAAAGAATACGGCAAAGAGGAAGGATTATTCCCAATCCCATAAATCCATCCTTACCGCATCCTTATCAAGGTGAGCGAAGGAAAGCGATAGTTGCTGTGTGCAGATTAAGACCACAAAAAAATCTGTCAATGCTGATTGATGCTTTTTACAGGTTAAACAAATATCACAAGGACTATATTTTAGAAATATATGGACAAGGCGATGAAGAAGAAAAACTGATTGCCCAAATTGAACGCTTAAAACTTGAAAATTCTGTTTTCTTGAAAGGCTTTTGCAGTAATGTGCATGAGAAGATGGTCGATTGCGCAATGTATGTATCGTCATCCAATTATGAAGGAATTTCAAATTCTATGTTAGAGGCTCTTGCAATGGGAATACCAACGGTTGTTACGGACTGTCCCATAGGCGGCGCAAAACTGATGATTCAAAATAATGTAAATGGAATCTTAGTACCAGTGGGGGATTCTGCGAAGCTGTGTGATGCTATGCGTAAAGTTTTGGAGAATCCTGATTTTTCATTAAAATTGTCTATGAATGCAAGAAAAGTTGTAGAAAAATATCCAATCGATAAAATTGCAAAGCGTTGGATGGAGATTTTTTAAAAGAGATGTGGAAATTATGATAATAAAAATAAAAAGGAAAAAAATATATTGTTTATTGGTTATTGCAGCAGCAATGATAGCTTCTCTCTTTTTTTATGTAAATCCAACAGATAATATGGATTTTGTTAGGTATCAAAGAATAATGTATTTGATCAAACACAGTAACTTTAATTTGTTGAGTTATCTGACTTCAAATTTTGCGGAATCGCACTACGCTTCCTCAACTTATATGTTCGATATCCTAATATTTATGATATCGAAATTATTTGATAATACATATATTCTGGCAAGAGTCTGTATTTTAATTGATTATAGTATTGTAGCGTATATTATATATGATTGGAAAAAAGAAGAGAAATATAGTCGTATTGAAATTTTTTATATTATTTTCCTTTGTCCTTCATTGCTGCCCTTTATACATGCCGTGTCTGGTCTTCGCACATCTATAGCCGCATGTATTATGGGCTTAGTAGTATATAATTTTTTGTATAAAGAGAGGGGATGGGGAAGATTTTGTGTCGGGGCGTTGGTATCAATCATGTTCCATCCAGTCATGCTGTTTGCGATTTCTATAGCTTTATTAGTTAAGTTTATTCCCAATCTATATGTTTTCATCGGAATATTCTGCGCCACTTTTTTTGTGTCAAATATAGTAATTATATTTCAAAACTCAGGTAATGCATTTTTACAATTATTAGCGCGTAAATTTTTCACTTACACGGCGGAAACCCAATTTCGTTCCTATCGATTTTGTTTTTATGGTGTAATCATTTTTTGTATTTTATTTATAGTATATTATTTTACATTCATAAGAGATAGTGACAGAGGGAATGAGAATCATCCGAGAAGAAAAATGTATAGTTTTTTGATTTGTTATATGGGATTGATATTATGTAATACGAGAAGTTATGAAATGGTTATGAGACCGTCCCATTTATTAGGCGTATTTGCACCTGTTCTGGCGACGTTGCTATTTGAAAATAGGGTCAAAAACCGTGGGTTAAGAATAGTGTCCATGGGTATTCGATGCACAGTTATGTTGATATGCTATGTAGTATTATTTATGTATGTATATCATTATCATGAGTTTTTTTGGAGGTGGTAAGTAGTGAAAGGGTCTCATTTACTTAAATATATCACTGATAAGAAATATCGGTTTAAAGTCAATATTGCCTGCGGCGTATATAACCGTCTTTCTGACGAGGAATTTTTACAGAGAAGATATAAAATGATATTTAATAAAGAATTAAATTTAAAAGCTCCGGAAACGTTTAATGAAAAATTACAATGGTTAAAGCTTTATGATAGGAAATCTATATATACAGAGATGGTTGATAAATACTATGCAAAGAAATACGTTACTTCTATTGCCGGCGAAGAGTATATTATTCCGACCTTGGGAATCTGGGATTCTTTCGATGAAATTGATTTTAAAAACCTTCCCAATCAGTTTGTGCTGAAATGTACTCATGATAGTGGAGGTATCGTTATATGCAAAGATAAAAAATCCTTAGATATTCGGAAAACAAAGAAAAAGATAAATCAATCATTAAAGAGGAATTACTATTATCTGGGAAGGGAATGGCCTTATAAAAATGTAAAACCAAGAATCATTGCAGAAAAATATTTGGAAGATACAAGTGAAAATTTGGAAGGAAACTATAAGAAGCAGGAAGTATTATTGAAAGATTATAAATTGCAATGTTTCAATGGCAGCTTTGATCATATATTTGTAGCTGAGGGAAGATTCAGTAGACGAGGAACCAGGTATTATTATTTTGATAGAGATTGGAATTATTTGTCATATTGTCCCTATGAGGATGTTTTAGTGGAAGATTTGCAGAACTTAAAACCGAAATGTTACGATGAAATGATCCATCTTGCAGAAACTTTATCGAGAGGTCTGCCTGAGCTTAGGGTAGATTTATATGAAGTATCCGGGAAAGTTTATTTTGGTGAAATGACTTTTTATTCTCAGTCTGGTTTTGATACGGATATTACAGAAGAGGCAGATTTGATTTTAGGGAAAAAGCTAATACTGCCTGGATTCGAATAGAAAGTTGTTTAAGGTATTTTACATGAAAAAAGAGGTAAGTGCAAAACAAAAAATAGTATACAATTCTATGTCAAATGGTTTATATCAGATTATATCATTAATATGCGGACTGATTTTACCAAGATTTATTCTTTTGGCATATGGTTCTGCTTATAATGGATTGGTTGCATCAATTTCACAGTTTTTAGGAATCACTGAAATTTTAACAATGGGGCTGGGCGGTGCGGCAAGAGCCGAACTGTATGATTCATTAGCGTATCAGGATAATAATAGAACCAGCGGTATCGTCAAAGCAGTCAGTCTGTATATGAGAAAAACAGCATTGATTTTTTTTGTTTATATGGCTGTTTTGATGTTTATTTATCCGCTATTTGTCCAAAGCGCTTTTTCCTTCTGGGAAATTTCATCACTTTTTCTTATTATTGGGCTAGGTAATATTATTAATTATGTGTGTGGATATTCATATTCTGTACTTTTGGATGCAGATAATAGAGCCTATTATTACACCAATGTGAAAATCCTGCTTATGATTACAAATACGATAGTATCAATTTTGTTAATAGGCTTTGGGTATTCTATTCAGTTGGTTAAATTGGTTAATATTATTACTTATGCGTTAGGTCCACTCTATCTTTTCTTTTTAGTCCCAAGACACTATAAACTAAAAAAATCCATTCCAAAAGAGACGTCTTTAAGGAGAAAGCAGAAAGATGCGGCAGCAAACTCGATTGCATTAATTATTCACGAAAATACGGATGCAGTTCTTCTGACTATTTTAACTTCTGCTGAAATGGTTTCCGTATACTCGGTATATAATCTTGTCATTAAAGGATTAAAGGGAGTTCTCAGCGTTTTCACGGGGAGCATGGAGCCATACTTTGGAAATCTGTGGGCAAAACATGAAGTAAAAAGTATGGAAATCACACTAAGACATTATGAATATTTTATCGGAACTTTTGTATCGGTGATGTTATCCGCCGCCATGGTAATGATTTTGCCATTTGTTGAACTTTATACACAAGGAGTGAAGGACATTACATATGTGCTGCCTGTCTATGCTCTATTCGTTGTGATGGCAGAGGTGACTCGCTGTATTCGTATTCCATATTTGACGGTTGTGCAGGCAGCGGGTAAATACAAGGAAACAAAAAACGGTGCATACATGGAAGCAGGAATCAATATTGTATTATCTTTTTTCCTTACTTTAAAATTGGGTATGGTAGGTGTAGCTATCGGGACCTTAGCAGCAAATTTATTTCGGACCTTCCAATATGCAGATTATATTTCCAGATTCTTAATAAAAAGAAGGATTCGGCGCACAGTTTATCTCTTGGGGTGGGTTTTGTTTAACTTGATGATAAATACGCTGCTTTACAATCAGCTTATCAGATATTTGGGGTTAGAAATATCTTCGTGGGGGAGGTGGATTGTCGGAGGAATTTTGATTGTAGGAATATCAACCGCAGAGGTGTTTCTAAGCTCCTTTGTATTTTACAGACAAGATATAAGGTGGATATTCAGATATATAGGAAAGGTATTTGGCAGAAAGCCGTAAGAAATCGAAATAGGTATATCGTTTCATTAATATGGAGAAAAGTTTGATATGATAAAATTAGTAATCAAAAAGAAAATTAATATTTTACTGCAAAAGTATCGTATAGCCAGAAAACGTCATATTGAAATCAGAAAGTTTAAGGATCCAAAACGTATTAAAATTTACAGCCAGATTGAGTTGACTGAAAAGCAAAAAAAGCAGATTGACGATTTTTATTTGAGCAATTATGGTAAGAAAATCCCTTATACGTGGCATAGATATTTTACGGCTTTTACAGGAAGCTTTGATCCTCAATACTTTCCTGAGCTTTTATTCATACCGGAGTTTGAACGCTATATGAATCCTAACCAGAGCTATGTGAATGTTTTTGCCGACAAGAATGTATTGGCAGCAATTGCGGCAGGAGTAGGGGTACGTATGCCGAAGTCAGTGGTTTCGTCCGTAAATAATATACTTTTAGATAAGGAATATCGATTAATCGATTGGAATAGTTTGGAGACCCTATTGGGTGAGGGCGAGTATTTTGCAAAACCAACGGTTGATAGTGACAGCGGGAGAGGGTGTCGGCTGCTTGATTGTAAGAACAATAATATGCTTCATGCGTTGAAAAAAATGGGGTGTGATTTTGTTGTACAGGAAAAGATTGTCTGCAGTGAGAGCATCAGCAGGCTTCATCCGGCTAGTGTGAATACGCTGCGTATCATGACGTACGTGTGGAAGGAAAAGATTGCCGTAGCTCCGGTTATAATGAGAATTGGCCGCAACGGGTCTTTTTTAGATAATGCGCATGCAGGCGGAATGTTTATTGCCGTCAACAATGATGGGAGCCTACATAAATATGCTTTTACAGAATTTAGGGAAAGATTTTACGAACATCCAGATACCAAGATTATTTTTGAAGGATATGTGATAAAAAATTTGGAAAAAGTTATAAAAGAGGCTATAAGGATGCATAGTGCCTTATCCCAGTTGGGAGTGATAAATTGGGATTTTACGATAGATAAGAATGAAGAACCGATTCTTATTGAGGCCAATACGTCTGGAGGCAGTATATGGTTGTTCCAGATAGCTTGGGGGAGAGGGGTATTTGGGGAAAATACTGCTGAAATACTTCAATGGATGCGGGGGAATCGTGTATAAATCCTTTACACCTTGGTCTGATATTGGTATAATAAAAACATCCAGCAATTGGTGTTTTTAGAGAGGAGATTTATTTATGAAGAAACAAATGTTAATCTTGATTCTAGCTATGATGTTCTGTTTGACAGCCTGTGATCAAGCGTCGGATACTCCAACAGAAGAGCCGACAAAGCAAGAAATACAGGAAGAGCAGGAAGAACCAATCCAGAAGGACAAAAAGGATGAAAAGCAGCCAGAGGATGAAAATGTGGATTCCGATGCTCTGGACGAAGAAGAGAATAATGGAGAAAATACGGTGCCTGGTCCAGAATTGACGAAGATTACCGTATACTATGGCAATGATGACGCAACAGCATTTAATACCCAGGAAGTGGAGATTAGTTCTCTGACACCAGAGGAACTGTTGGCTGCGTTAGTCAGCAAAGAGGCCATTTCAGAGGATGTTAAAGTCCTTTCTATCAACAAATCTACGATAGATGGCAAGGATACGGTGATTTTAGATTTAAACAGCGCTTTTTCTGCGTATGTGGGAAATATGGGAACAACCGGAGAGTATTATGCTATAGGAAGTCTGTGCAATACGTTCCTGGACGCGTATTATGCCGATCAGATTAAGATTACAGTAGAAGGGGCGACGTTGGAGACGGGGCATACGGATTATCCGGGATACCTAACGAAGTTTTGACAAGCCATCCATATTGCAGGAGTTTTGAATGAAAAAGGCAGGATACTACTCTTCAGGCGTATTTTCACGTATGGCTAACGTAACCTTACGGACGATTCGTTATTATGATAAGCAGGATATATTAAAACCCTCCTTCGTGAGCGAAGGAGGGGCCCGTTTTTATACGGATAAGGATTTTGCAAGGCTTCAGCAGATCTTGCTGCTGAAATTTCTTGGTTTTTCTCTCGAGGATATTAGGGAGATGCTCATCGACGATACGGACTATCATTTTATGCTGAACTCCCTGAATATCCAGCTTAAGCTGGTTCAGGACAGGATTGAGCAGATGCAGCTTGTAGAAAAGGCGATTCAGGATACTTCAAAGGCCATTCGCAAAGAGCATACCATTGACTGGAATCAGATGTTGAAGCTGATTCATTTGACAGGGATGGAGAAGAGTTTGAAGAATCAGTACCAGAACGCTTCCAATATTTCGGCGCGTATCCATCTGCATCATTTGTATTCACAGAATCAGCAGGGGTGGTTTCCCTGGATATATGAGCAATTGAAGCTTTGTCCAGGGATGAGGATTCTGGAGATTGGATGCGGAGACGGGACGTTGTGGCTGGAAAATATAGACAAGATTCCCAAGAAGACAGAGATTACGCTCTCGGACGTCTCGGAGGGGATGTTAAGGGATGCGCGGCGGGCGATTGGCGCGGCGGATGACAGATTCTTTTATCAAGTATTTGACTGTCAGGATATGCCCTGTGAGGACGATAGCTTTGATGTGATCGTTGCAAATCATGTTCTATTTTACTGTGAGGATATACCGAAAGCGTGCAAAGAGGTATTGCGGGTGCTAAAACCTGGGGGAAGGTTTTTATGCAGTGCCTACGGCAGGAGCCATATGAAAGAGGTCAGTGAGCTTGTGCAGGGGTTCGATGAGAGGATTGTACTTTCTGCAGATAAGTTATACGATAGGTTTGGGATGGAGAATGGCAGGGAGATTTTATCACAGTTTTTTTCTGTATGTGAGTGGATGAGGTACGAGGATTGTCTGGTGGTGCCCAAACCGGAACCATTAATTTCCTATGTGCTTTCTTGCCACGGCAATCAGGGACAGTATATTACAGAGCGTTATAAGGAATTTCGGACTTATGTAAAGCGCAAGACAGATCGGGGGTTTCATATTACGAAGGAAGCCGGTCTGTTCATCTGTAAGATTGTGTAATGCCTCAAAGATAATGGTCAATATATGAAACATATCTGTAAAATATTGTAACAAAATAAAAAAAATGCTTGTAGGTGACCTTGGGTCACCTTTTATAATGCCTTTATACGATAAAAAATCTTTTGCTGATTAGGCAGAATGTGTTTTGGCAGAATGAAAAACGCGAATTTTATAAACACTATTAATTTAGGAAGTGAATGATTTTATTAGTATCATATAGAAAAAGGAGGTTTCATTATGAAGGGTATTATATTAGCAGGAGGTTCCGGCACACGACTCTATCCTCTGACCATGGTGACATCCAAGCAACTGCTGCCGATTTACGATAAGCCAATGATCTATTATCCAATGTCGGTACTGATGAATGCAGGGATTCGGGACATATTGATTATCTCGACGCCTCAGGATACGGCCAGATTTCGGGAGCTTTTAGGTGATGGCCATCAGTTTGGGGTACATTTGTCCTATGCCGTTCAGCCAAGTCCGGATGGGCTTGCACAGGCATTTATTATCGGGTCGGACTTTATTGGTGAGGATACGGTTGCCATGGTGTTAGGAGACAACATTTTTGCGGGCCACGGCTTAAAAAAACGGTTGAAGGCCGCGGTTAAGAATGCAGAATCAGGAAAAGGAGCTACTGTATTTGGCTATTATGTGGATGACCCTGAGCGTTTTGGTATCGTGGAATTTAATCATGAAGGGAAAGCGGTTTCCATCGAAGAGAAACCAGAGAAGCCAAAGAGTAACTATTGTGTGACTGGACTATATTTTTATGATAATAGAGTGGTAGAGTTTGCAAGGAATCTAAAGCCCAGCGCCCGCGGTGAGTTGGAGATTACAGATTTGAATCGGGTGTATCTTGAGGAAGAGAAGCTGAATGTGGAGCTTCTTGGTCAGGGCTTTACCTGGATGGATACAGGAACCCATGAAAGCCTGGTGGATGCGACGAACTTTGTAAAGACGGTAGAATCCCATCAGCATCGTAAGATTGGGTGTTTGGAGGAAATTGCATATCTGAACGGCTGGATTACGAAGGAAAACATGCTTGAAGTGTATGAGGTTTTGAAAAAGAATCAATATGGACAGTATTTAAAGGATGTGCTGGACGGAAAGTTCCAGGATGGGCTGTATTAAAAAGCATTTATTTAGAATAGAAGGAGAAGTAATATGACAATTATCGTAACTGGCGGAGCCGGATTTATCGGAAGTAACTTTATTTTTCACATGTTGGACAAATATCCGGATTATCGGATTATTTGCCTGGATTGTCTGACCTATGCAGGGAATCTTTCTACCCTTGAGCCGGTAATGGATCGTCCCAATTTCCGTTTTGTGAAGGAGAGCATCACAGACAGAGACGCAGTGTACAAGCTGTTTGAGGAAGAACACCCGGATATGGCAGTGAATTTTGCGGCGGAGAGCCATGTAGACCGTTCGATTGAGGATCCGGAAGTATTCTTAGATACCAACATCAAAGGTACGGCTGTATTGATGGATGCCTGCCGGAAGTATGGAATTACCCGTTACCATCAGGTATCCACAGACGAGGTGTACGGGGACCTCCCCTTAGATCGTCCGGATTTGTTCTTTACAGAAGAAACTCCGATTCACACCAGCAGCCCTTACAGCTCTTCCAAAGCAGCGGCAGATTTGCTGGTGCTTGCATACTACAGAACCTATGGACTCCCTGTAACCATCAGCAGATGCTCCAATAACTATGGTCCATATCATTTCCCTGAGAAGCTGATTCCGTTAATGATTGCAAATGCGCTCAATGACAAGCCTCTTCCGGTATACGGGAAGGGAGAAAATGTGCGGGACTGGCTCTATGTGGAAGATCACTGTAAGGCAATTGACTTGATTATCCATAAGGGACGTGTGGGAGAGGTTTATAATATCGGCGGTCACAATGAGATGAAGAATATCGACATTGTGAAGATTATCTGTAAAGAATTAGGTAAGCCGGAAAGCCTGATTACCTATGTGACAGACCGCAAGGGCCACGACATGCGCTATGCAATCGACCCCGCGAAGATTCACGGGGAGTTGGGATGGCTGCCGGAGACGAAGTTTGCCGACGGCATCAAGAAAACCATCCAATGGTATTTGGATAACAAGGAGTGGTGGGAGACGATCATTTCCGGAGACTATCAGAATTATTATGAGAAAATGTATAGGAATCGTTAATATCAGCATTTTTCAAGTGTCAGGGAGGGAAGATTATGAAAGTATTGGTAACTGGCGTTGCAGGACAGTTGGGCCATGATGTAATGAACGAACTTCACAAGAGGGGATATAAAGGAATCGGCAGCGACATTGCAGAGAAGTACAGCGGTGTGGAAGACGGCACCCCGGTTACTTCCATGCCATATGTTCAGTTAGATATCACGGACGCAAAGGCTGTGGAGGAAAAGATTACCGCGGCTGCTCCGGAGGTGGTGGTACACTGTGCAGCGTGGACAGCGGTGGATTTGGCAGAGGATGAGGACAAGGTGGAAAAGGTGCGCGCAATCAACGCCGCAGGCACAGAATATATAGCGAAGGTATGCGGGAAATTGGACTGCAAACTGGTCTATCTCAGCACAGACTATGTTTTTGACGGCCAGGGAACGAAACCTTGGGAACCAGACTGTAAGGATTACAAGCCTCTCAATGTCTACGGTGTGACAAAACTGGAAGGGGAGCTGGCGGTGGCGGAACGTCTGTCTAAATATTTCATTGTGCGGATTGCATGGGTATTTGGCAAGAACGGCAAGAATTTTATTAAGACAATGCTTAATGTTGGAAAGAATCACGACAGAATCACCGTGGTCAACGATCAGATTGGGACGCCCACCTATACCTTTGACCTGGCAAGGCTTTTGGTGGACATGATTGAGACGGAGAAGTACGGCTATTACCATGTGACCAATGAGGGAGGTTATATAAGCTGGTATGACTTTACGAAAGAGATATTCCGTCAGGCCGTAGAGCTAGGACATTTGGAATATTCTGAAGACCGTTTGGAGGTTGTTCCTGTAACCACAGAGGAGTATGGCATTTCCAAGGCGGTAAGACCCTTTAACAGCCGACTGGATAAGAGTAAGCTGACAGAGAATGGATTTACGCCATTGCCAACCTGGCAGGACGCGCTTTTTAGGTATTTGAAGGAAATCGAATTCTAGTAGAAAGGATAAAAGGATGGGACAGATAAAAGTAGAAAAAAATGTCGGCGGTATTCACGGGCTTTGTGTGATAGAGCCGGCAGTCCATGGAGATGCCAGGGGATATTTTATGGAAACCTATAACCAGCGGGATATGGAAGAAGAGGGCCTTACCATGAATTTTGTACAGGACAACCAGTCCTGTTCATCCAAAGGCGTCCTGCGAGGGCTGCATTTTCAGAAAAGTTTTCCACAGGGGAAACTTGTTCGGGTGATAAAAGGATCCGTATTTGACGTAGCGGTCGACTTAAGAAGCGGCAGCGGCACTTATGGGAAATGGTTTGGTATTGAACTTACAGAAGAGAACCGGAAACAATTTTATATCCCGGAAGGCTTTGCCCATGGTTTTCTGGTTCTCAGTGAAATAGCTGAATTTTGTTACAAATGTACAGATTTCTACCGCCCTGGGGACGAGGGAGGGCTGGCATGGAATGACCCCGAAATTGGAATAAAGTGGCCCTGTCTTACGGGGGAATATAAGGGGAATGCATCGGCAGACGGCTATCAGTTAGAGGATGGAACGAAGTTAAAGCTAAGCGAGAAAGACCAGTTGTGGGCAGGGCTTAAAGATACCTTCCGCTTTTAAAGGTTTTTCATAATTTAAGGGACTATGGGAAAAGGCCAATTTTCCCATAGTCCCTTAAATTATTTGCCTATAGTTTTCCGTGTAATCCAATCTTTTGCGTAAGAAAACATATTCGATACCAACTCTCCTTCAATCTGTACATAATTATGCAGATTCCGCAGCCGAAACGGAACCTTCCGAAGAGTCTTCCGTGTTTTCAAGCCTTCCCGAAATCCGTCTAAGTAATCTTTCCCAAAGCCAAGTTTTAGAAAAAAGGCATATTTTAACAGATATCCGCCAAGAAGGGGAAGAAAATTAATCAGCAGTTGTAAAAAGGGCATATTCTTATAATTCAGATAAACATTATTCCTTGCGGACAGCCTCACCTTGAAGGAATTATATTTTGAACCGCTTGTTCCGCTTCCGACGTGATATACCAGAGCTGTCGGACAATATAGATTCCGATATCCAAAAATCTTAGCCCGGTATCCGACGTCAATATCCTCCAGATAAGCAAAATGCTTCTCATCAAACAGGCCAATCTTTTTGAATACCTCTCTTCGGTAAATGGCGGCCCCGGCGCAGGCGCTAAATACCTCGTCCATCTTTGTATAATTAGATCTTGACCGCCCTGCACCCCGGCATACGCCCCATCCCGTCAGGGTATAGAGGTCTCCTGCACTGTCGATGAGTTCGGGATGATACATCTGAAGCATTTTACTGCTGACAGAGAAGATTCTTGGAGAAGCTTCGATTGCTTTCACCAGCTCTTCTATATAATGGGGATCCACAGTCGTATCGTTATTTAAAAGAATCACATAAGGAGTTTTGCAGCGCCGGATCCCCAGATTCACGGCCCCGCTGAAGCCATAGTTTTTATCCAGGCACAGGATCTTAATTTCAGGGTAACGCTCTCTTACGTACTCTGCGCTTCCATCTGTAGAAGCGTTGTCCACGATGAGGATTTGGTAGTCTTTATAGGTCTGCTTTCCAAGAGATGCAAGACAGGGTTCCATAAAATGACATCCATTGTAATTGGGAATGATAATCGTAACTTTCATATATATAAATTCGCCTTTCTCGGGGTAAAATTAATCTTTCATGCGGATACATTATAGCAGAGATTTGGTAGATATGCCATAAATATTAATGAATTGTTAAGAAAAACTATATATTGATGGGTTGTCGATTCGGGTATTTTATTGTATTATAAGTTGAGATTTAGGTGGTGAATATGAGTGATTAAGAATAATCAAAAATTGCTGAATACATTTCATGTTGTGCTGGATGCGCTGGTGATTATTTTTTCTTATGTGGCGGCATGGCATATTCGGTTTCGAAGCGGGATTTTTGAGGTTGCGCCATGGTATCTGTCTCTGCAAGAGTATATGATAGTCCTAATCTTCCTTGTACCGGAGTATCTGCTTCTATATTATATCTTTCAGCTGTACACGCCCAAGCGGGTACAGGGCAGGAGACTGGAGGCTTGGCGGATTATACAGGCGAATGTGATTGGGCTTATGACCTTTATCCTGGTTTTGTATTTGGCAAGAGAGCCGGATTTCTCACGAACTATGATGTTCATTTTCTTCTGTATCAATGTGTTTGTTGAGATTGTGGGAAGGAATATCTTACGGGAAGAGCTTAGGAATATTCGTAAAAAAGGGTACAACCAGAAGCACATTCTATTGGTGGGATATAGCCGGGCGGCGGAGCAGTATGTGGACAGAATCCGTGCGAATCCGGAATGGGGATACATTGTCAGAGGGATTCTTGCAGATAATAAGCCGAGAGGAACCCAATACAGAGGGGTGAAGGTACTGGGAAGAACGGAAAATCTAACAATTGTGCTCCCAGAGAATAAATTGGACGAGATTGTCATAACTTTGGGGCTTGCAGAATATCATAAGTTGGAGCATATCGTGGGGATGTGTGAGAAGTCAGGGGTACACACCAAGTTTATTCCGGACTATAACAATATCATTCCGACGAAGCCATATACCGAAGATTTGCTGGGGCTTCCTGTGGTCAATATTCGGCATGTGCCGTTGAGCAATGTACTGAATGCTTTGCTTAAGAGAGGAGTGGATCTGTTTGGCGCCGTTACAGCGCTGCTTTTGTTTTCTCCTGTCATGGCATTTACCGCATTGGCAATAAAGCTCACCTCTCCGGGGCCGCTGATTTTTAAGCAGGAGAGAATTGGATTCCAGAATAAGCCGTTTTTGATGTATAAATTCCGCTCCATGGTGGTGCAGGATGAGAACAAGGAAAAAGGGGGATGGACAACCCAGAATGACCCAAGGGTCACAGGCTTTGGCAAGTTTATACGAAAGACGAGTATCGACGAGCTTCCACAGCTTTTTAATGTACTGAAGGGAAATATGAGCCTTGTGGGACCGAGGCCGGAAAGACCTCAGTTTGTGGAAAAGTTCAGTGAGGAGATTCCAAGATACAGAGTTAAGCATCAGGTGCGTCCAGGGCTTACAGGATGGGCGCAGGTGAATGGGTACCGGGGGGATACCTCCATTCGCAGGCGTATTGAGTATGACCTGTATTATATCGAAAATTGGACATTAGGGTTTGACTTTAAGATTATATTTTTGACATTTTTTAAAGGCTTTGTGAACAAGAACGCATATTAGCCTGTAGGGGAGAGCTGGCATGGGTAAGAAGAGAAACGTGGAAAATGATAGAAGCATGGGGCGAAAGAGAGGGACAGAAAAGAGGATATCACCAAAAGAAAGACAGAGGAAAAAACGCAAAAGACGCAGAAAAAGAGTTGTGCTTTTGTGTGTGGAGCTTTTTGTGTTAGCATCTCTTTGCGTTGCAGGATATGCAATGTTGAAGCTTGGTAAACTGAACATTAATATATTGGATCAGAATAAGCTGGAAGTCTACAAAGATACCGGACCATATACGAATATTGCATGCTTTGGTCTGGACTCTAGAAACGGTGAGCTGGAAGGCGGGGTACAGAGTGATAGTATCATAATTGTCAGTATCAACAATGAGACGAATGATGTGAAGCTGGTTTCCGTATATCGGGATACCTTGCTTTTGCAGGCTGACGGCGGCTATTCCAAGGCTAATTCAGCTTACAATAGAGGCGGGCCGGAGGAAGCCATCAGCCTGTTGAACCGTAATTTTGATCTGGACATCCGCAATTATGTCAGTGTAAACTTCAATGCCTTGGTGGATGTAATCGACGCTTTGGGGGGACTTGAGATTGAGCTGACACAGGAGGAGGCATATTACAGTAATGGCTATGCAGCCGAGACCTCCAGAGTGGTGGGGCAAGAGATGGTCAAGATTGATGAGGTTGCCGGAACTCAACTGCTGGATGGCGTCCATGCGGTTAGTTACGCCAGAATCCGTTATACAACAGGAAATGATTTCAAGAGAACGGAACGGCAGCGAGAGGTGCTTGAAAAGACCATGGAGAAGGCCAAAAAAGCAGATATCTTTACTCTGAATAAGATTGTAGATAAGGTGTTTCCGCAGATATCTACCAGTCTGTCCATCACAGATATGCTTGGATTTGTGTCCAATATCATGGAATATAACGTTGTGGAGACTACAGGATTTCCCTATGCATTGACCACGAGCGAGGAGGTTCGGGAGCATAAAGGCTCCTATGTGGTACCTATTGATTTTGTGGGAAATGTTACGAAGCTTCACCAGAATATCTTTGCGGAGGACTGGTATGAGCCTTCCAATAAGGTACAGCAGATTCATGACGATATTATCTATCTGACCGGCATTACGGAAGATACGACAGCCATGAAGACGAACTTTGAAGGAGATTCCCAATGAGAAGGCGCAATGAG
This sequence comes from Lachnospiraceae bacterium, assembly GCA_011960625.1. GTDB lineage: Bacteria > Bacillota > Clostridia > Lachnospirales > Lachnospiraceae > Sporofaciens. The sequence goes on from BLMJ01000285.1 coordinate 49,415, forward strand.
ATAATAATGGAATATGGCACCTACATGTTGGCTTATTTTATGAGTTACATTGCGTCTTTGGCGCGTCTGCACTTTATTTCCGGGATTCTTTTGCTTTTGGAGGCCCTGTATCTATATTTACACTGGGTAAGGGAGTCTCAAAATGTGACGGAGCTTCGAGCGGTTTTTACGCTTGCCTGGGTCGGCGGACAGGGAGTTGCCTGTCTGCGGCTAAGCCAACTTCAAAGTGACTGGAGTTATTTAACCTGGCTCTGCTTTTTCCTAATCTATATCGGGTTTGGTATCGGATATGAGTGGGGACGGAAGTATGCGCCGGATGAGAAGAAAGAGCCTCTTAGAAATTCTGTACAGGCAAAACGTCTTTTCCTGTGTATTACAGGGCTGGCCTTGGTATCGGTGTTAAGCTTTGCTTTTCAGTCAACAGGTTTAGGAGGAGTATCCGGAAGCTGTATTCTGATTCCGGCCATCACGATTCTCTATGTGAAGGTGAGTGAAACGTGCAGAGGAAAAGAGAAGGTGATACTGGCGCTGGCGAATGTGACGGCAATTGTCATTCCGGTTTTGCGTATGTCCAGATTCCAGCTTTTCTTTGTGGTTTGTTTTACGATGGTTACATATATTATGGTAAACCGCAGAATGAGGATTAGAACTATGGCAGGGATCGTTTTGGCCCTGCTTCCGATCTATGTGGCATTGACTGTGTTTCGGTATCATGACATCACATATCTGAACAGTATATTTGAAATGAAATACGAGAAAATGCCCTTATTTTTTACACAGCCTTATATCTATGTGGCGAATAATTTCGAGAATTTTAATTGCCTGGTAGAGCAGCTTACGAAGCATACCTGGGGAATGAGAATGTTGTCGCCGTTTTTTGCATTGACAGGGCTTAAGTGGATGTTTCCGAAATTGACGTCATCCGTTATTTATCTGACAAAGCCAGAGCTTACCTCTCTTACATTATTTTACGATGCATACTATGATTATGGAATCGCCGGGGCTTTTTTCTTTGCGGCATTGCTTGGCGTTGCGGCAAAGTGGATGATGCGGATTGTAAGAAAGAATGATAATCCGGTCGCATATCTGTTTTATGGGCAATTTGCGGTCTACCTTGGACTGGCATTTTTTACCACATGGTTCAGTAATTCCATCGTATGGTTCTGGCTGATTCTGACAGGAATGATGTACTGGTTTGTAGGATATGATAAGAATAAGAAAAGGAATGGACAGAAGGAATGAGTAAGCTGCGTGTAGATGTGGTGATATTGACATACCGGCCGGACGAACGGTTTATAGAAGAACTAAGGAGGCTTAAGAGACAAGAGGAGCCTGTGGGATGGATCTATGTGATCAATACGAAGTCGGGGACTTTTCCCGAAGAAGTGGAGCATATGCCAGGGATTTCTGTTGTGCATATCGAACCGGAGGATTTTGATCATGGCAGGACCCGCGACATGGGATTTGCGCTTTCAGAAGCAGAGATACTGGTATTTATGACCCAGGACGCCCTGCCTGCAGATAGGAAATTGATAGGAGAACTAACAAAACCCCTTCTTTGCTCGGAAAAAGTGGGCGTGTCTTATGCCAGACAACTGCCGGCAAAAGGATGTGATGAGATTGAGCGGTTTACACGGAGCTTCAACTATCCGAAGGAGAGCAGGCTGAAAAGCAAGAGTGATCTTCCTGTCTTGGGAATCAAGACTTATTTTTGTTCGGATGTATGTGCGGCGTATCAAAGGAGCATCTATCTGGAGATGGGAGGTTTTACGAAGAGGACAATCTTTAATGAAGATATGATTATGGCGGCTAAGATGGTGAAGGCAGGGTATCAGGTCGCATATGCGGCGCAGGCAAGGGTGATTCATTCCCATAACTATTCAGGGCGAAAGCAGTTTCAGAGAAATTTTGATTTGGCTGTATCTCAGGCAGATCATCCAGAGATATTTGGCGGGCTTCGTTCTGAGTCGGAAGGCATACGTTTGGTGAAGGATACGGCGAGGTATCTGATTCGGAAGAGAAGATGGAGCTTGGTTTTAGAGCTTCTATATAAAAGCGGATGTAAATATCTAGGATATAAGGCAGGACAAAATTATAGAAAAATGCCTTTGTGGGTAGTAAAACGATGTTCAGCTAGTGCAAATTATTGGTAAAAACCGAAGAAATCCCATATTTTAAGATTGAAGTTTCTGTAAAAATGCGGTAATATATTGAGGAATGTTATGACAGGTTAGGAAAGAAATTAAGAGAAGCAAAGAAAGGACATTAGATAATGGCAAGAGAAAGGAATCATTACAGGCGTGGGCGTCGGTCTAAAAATCGAGGTTTTTCTGCATGGTCTCTGGGTAAGAAGCTGGGAATCATTCTGGGAGGAACGCTGGCATTAGTTGCAGTGACCGGAGCGGTTATTGTGGCCAGTAAGCTGTCTAAGATTGATCGAAGAGAGCCGACAAATGCGAAGGAACTGAATGTATCAGAGGAAGCCCGGGTGAGAGGTACAGGCTATCTGAATGTTGCATTATTTGGTGTGGATTCTCGGAAGAATGAGATGGGGAAGGGAACTCGAAGTGATTCTATTATGATTGCAAGTCTGAATCGTGAGACGTTGGAGATCAAAATATCTTCCGTATTCAGAGATACCCTCTTGGAGCAGGATGATGGTTCGATTAATAAGGCGAACGCCGCATATTCCTATGGGGGGCCTGAGGAAGCAGTATCGGTTTTAAACAAGAATCTTGATATGGATATTGAACATTATGTGACGGTGAATTTTGATGCATTGATTGATGTGGTCGACTCTGTAGGCGGGGTAGAGATTGACGTCACTGACGAAGAGGTTCAGTATGTGAACGGATATTCGACCGAGATAAAAAAAGTGACCGGCAAGGATTCGCCGGATATCACGGGTCCTGGCCTTCAGATTTTGGACGGTGTCCATGCAACGGCGTATACTAGAATCAGGTATACAGCAGGCGATGATTTTAAGAGGGCAGAAAGACAGAGGACTGTACTTACAAAGATTGTGGAGAACCTTCAGAAGGCTTCTCCGGCACAGCTGAATAAGATTATAGACAGGGTATTCCCCCAGGTTGCCACCAATTTTACTATGGCGGAGATCCTGGATTATGCGAAGGATGCCTTTGAATACCGTTTGATGGAAACCGTAGGTTTCCCATTTGATAAGACGACAGATGAATTGATGGATGTAGGTAGCGTTGTAATTCCGGTAACATTGGAAAGTAATGTAGAGCAGCTTCATAAGTTTTTCTATGGAGACAGCGAAGCGTATACGGTATCCTCTACGGTGTCTACGATTAGTAATAATATTGTAGCAAAAGCAGGTAACCGCAAGGCTGATGTAAATGAGGCGACTCAGCAGATCATGAATCAGCCGGATGATGACGATGTAGATTATAGTAGTGGATATTCAAGCGGCAGCAGCGGGAATAACTCTTCGGGCGGAGGTACGTCCAGTGGAGGAAACAGCGGCAATAATACCAGCGGAGGTTCAAACAACACAGGGAATGACAGCAGTAACTCAGGCGGGGATTCGTATACACCAGACGTACCGGATGTGCCGTCAATAGGCGGAGAAGCCGATGACGGCGAAGATACCGAATACTAGGAGAGGTAGCTTACAATGAGAAGAGTGAAAAAAATACTTTATTTATTGTTTGTGGTATGCATGTTGTGTCCATGTATGTCCATGATTGTTCATGCGGCGTCTGCGGAACTGCGTTTTTCAGATCCCTCCACAACCGTGGGGGCCGAGGTAGAAGTGGCAATTAAGATCTATTCTTCTGCTGACATTGAGACTCTGAATGTGACATTAGCTTATGATAAAGATAAACTGAGATTTATCAGCGGGGACAATGCAACCGGAGGAGACGGCTCAATCGCCCTGACAGGGGTATTGACGGATGGATATACGCTGAAGTTCCAGGCGCTTTCGGAAGGAACCGGCAATGTCACAGTATCTCAGTCCTCGGGAACGGATTCTGACGGTTCAGAATTGGATATGACCAATGGAAGTTCAGCGGTTACGATTGGACCCGGAGATCCATCCCTGATTCAGCCGGAGGAAGGGAATGGCGACGGAAACGGCGGCAGTACCGTAACCGGAAATGGTCCCCAAGTAGAGGTCGATGGGGCTCAATATGTTGTCACCAATGATTTTTCTGACGCGGTGGTTCCGGAAGGATTTTCAAAAGGTGAGATGGTATTGGAAGGAGAGACTTGTCAGGTGGCGATGCAGCCGGTCAGTAATACGGCGGCATTTTATCTGACGCCTGTTGCAGGCGGCGAACCGGATTTTTACCTCTATGACGGTGATATAGGATCTTTTCTTCCCTTTGAGTCCGTAAGTATTTCGTCTGACCGATATATTGTTCTCCTAAGGGATGACGGCTCTGTGGATCTGCCGAAGAGATACCAGGAGACCCGATTAACCTTGAATGGCAAGGAATTTACGGCTTGGCAGGATGTGGATATGCCGGATTATTATGTTGTGTATGCCTTGAATGCGGATGGAACGAAAGGATTGTATCAGTACGATACACTGGATAAGACATATCAGAGATATGTGGAGCATGTGACAAAGGCTAAGTCAACAAAGAAGGAAGCCAGGGGGTGGTGGGGAAAGGTTCTGCAGTTTGTGGAGGATTTCCTGGATATTGTTCTGATTGTTGGTATGATGTTAATGCTTGTCCTGATTGGTTTCTTGGTTATGGTCAGCGTAAAACTTAGAAATCGCAATCTGGAATTGGATGATTTATACGATGAATACGATATAGATCCGGATCGGGAGGAACTCCCTATGCCAAAGCCGAAAAAGCCTGCCCCTGGAAAAGGGATTAACGCTGCGGTGAGAAGGAACGCAGATGAACCGGCTGTGAGGGTTCCTGTTAAGACCATGAGTCTAAAAGAAGAAGATCTTTTTGATGACTTTGACGATCTGGATGATGACGACGACGATTATGGTTATGATGACGACGGCTATGATTCAGACTCAGACGACTATAATGATGACGACGACGATTATGGTTATGACGACGATGACGATTATGACGATGACGATTATGACGACGATGACTACAGCAGCAGTTCAAATGATGTGATCGATGATCTTGACGACCTTTTAAACATGCAGTCCCAGAAAAAGCGGGGGCAGAAGAAGGGTGATACATTCCAGGTGGATTTTATCGATTTAGATTAGTGTGTGGATATATCATTGCATTAATTTCTAAGAAAATCAGTGTCTTGCAAGGAGGCGGGGACTGACTTTCAGGGATTAATGCAATGATTTTTATTAAAGAGGTAAAGGAGCAGGAAAATATGTGTGGAATAGTAGGTTATATCGGTAACAGGCAGGCAGCGCCGATTTTGCTGGACGGCCTGGCAAAGCTTGAGTACAGAGGATACGATTCAGCAGGGCTTGCGGTATACAATGACGGCAAGATTGACATGATCAAATCAAAGGGAAGGCTAAAGGTATTAAGCGAACTAACCCATGACGGAGCTACATTGCCGGGAACCATGGGAATTGGTCATACCCGTTGGGCGACCCACGGTTCTCCGTCAGATGTGAATGCTCACCCTCATTTTAATGCGGATAAGAGTATTGTAGTGGTCCACAATGGTATCATTGAGAACTACCTGAAGCTTAAGAAGAAACTAAAAAAACGGGGATATGAGTTTGTATCTGAGACGGATACGGAGATTATCGCACATCTTCTGGACTATTATTACCAGGGAAATCCACTGCAGGCAATCACGAAGATTATGCATCGAATGGAAGGTTCATATGCCTTGGGGATTATTTTTAAAGACCATCCAAATGAGCTCTACGCAGTGCGAAAAGACAGTCCGCTTATCGTTGGCCACACGGACGGGGGCAATATCATTGCTTCTGATGTTCCGGCAGTTCTTCGATATACCAGGGAGGTTTACTTCATTGAAAATGAAGAGATTGTCCGTATGACGGAAGCTTCTATGGAATTTTTTAATGTAGATGAAGAGCCTATTGCCAAGGAGCCTGTACGAATTGAGTGGGATGTGAATGCAGCCGAGAAGGGCGGATATGAACATTTTATGTTAAAGGAGATGTACGAGCAGCCCAAAGCAGTGATGGATACGTTTTCACCTAGAATGAAAGGCGGCAGGATAGAGATTGAGGAACTGGGAATGACAGAAGAGGAGATTCGCGGGATTCAAAAAATTATGATCGTTGCCTGCGGCTCTGCGTCTCATGTGGGCCATACCAGTAAATACATCTTAGAAGGACTTGCAAGGGTGCCCGTAGAAGTAGATATGGCCTCAGAATTTCGTTACCGGAACCCGATTCTAGACAGTCACACCCTGCTGATTGTAATCAGCCAGTCTGGAGAAACTGCAGATACGCTGGCCGCCCTTCGGGAGGCCAAAAAGATGGGGGCAAGGGTATTAGGGATTGTCAATGTGGTAGGCAGCTCCATTGCAAGGGAGGCAGACAACGTGATGTACACCTGGGCAGGTCCGGAGATTGCCGTTGCCACAACCAAGGCATACTCAGCGCAGCTAACCGCCATGTATCTTCTTGCAATGAAATTTGCTCAAGTCAGAGGGCAGCTTGACGATAGCCAGATAGAAAAGATGCTGGGTGAATTGAAAGCCCTCCCAGCCCAAATCGAGATGATCCTAAACAACAGGGAGAAAATCCAGAAATTCGCCAACCGTTATCTGGCAGCAAGGGATATCTTCTTTATGGGACGAGGGATCGACTATGCAATCTCCATGGAGGGGTCTTTAAAACTAAAAGAAATCTCCTACATCCACTCTGAGGCATATGCCGCCGGCGAGCTGAAACACGGAACCATCTCCCTTGTAGAAGAAGGGACCCTCGTGGCCGCAGTCCTGACACAAAAAGAACTATACAAAAAGATGATTAGCAACATGGAAGAGGTCCGCACCCGGGGCGCTTTTGTCATGGCGGTCACCGTAGAAGGAAACACCGAAGTAGAAAAAGCGGCGGACTACGTAATCTACATACCAGAGACGAACAAGTATTTTACCAACTCCCTGGCCATCATCCCCCTCCAGCTCTTCGCCTACTACATAGCTGTAGGCCGTGGCTGCGACGTAGACAAACCAAGAAATCTGGCAAAATCTGTAACCGTAGAATAAATGTCATCATATTTTAAGAAGCGGGACTTTACAGCACGTTGCCGTGCTGTAAAGTCCCGCTTCAAGAAAAATCCGTCTCTTTTCGGCATACTCCTCTGAATGAAATCACTTCATCTTCTCGATCAACTCATCCAACCCGTGAAAGGTATACCCCATATCTTCCCATTTTCCCAACAACTCATCCAGAATCTTTGCATTCGTACTGGAGGTACTATGTAAGAGAACAATCGCCCCGGGATGGATACGTCCAAGCAGCTTATCGAAGGCCTCATCATGGGAAGGCTGATCATCCTGATACCAGTCAACATAGGCGAGACTCCAGAAGAACGTATGATACCCCATCTCTTTCGCCATCTGAAGATTATCTGTACTATACTTGCCCTGAGGGGGCCGATAGTATTTGGTCATCTCTTCCCCTGTAATTTCCTTGTAGAGGGTTTCCACATCGCTTAATTCTTTTTCAAAGGCTTCTTTCGTGGAAATCTGGGACATGTCAGGGTGATGATAGGTGTGATTGCCCACCGTATGCCCCTCCTTATGCATGCGCTTCACAAGCTCAGGGCTTGTAGAAATGAAATTTCCGACGACGAAGAAAGTAGCGCTGGCTTTATGTTTTTTCAGGGCGTCCAGAAGTGCTTCTGTATTTCCGTTTTCATATCCGCAGTCAAAGGTCAGATAGATTTTTTTCTCATCTGTGTCCTCCGCATAGTAAGTGTCGTACTGTTTTAGCTCGTCAAAGGTAGCGTTAGCTACAGGCGGCTGTCCTTCCTCCTGGAAACTTAAGCCCCAGTTGTCCGCAGCCGGCGCGATGGAGGAGGATACGCTGGGATCAAAGGACATGGAAGCTTCGGGCGAAAATCTCATGGCAGCGAAGCGGCCGGCCAGATAGGATAAGACAAAGAGTAGGGTGATTCCTGCAGGTTTGAGATATTTATACCCAAAGTGCATCCCGCGGCGATTTTCTTTGCGGGACGCTTGGACCTGGTCCGGTAAAGTGTGATAGGATGACATAGCTGCTCCATTTGAGTTTGTTATAGTATGTATATGCATTTCCTTGCAATGTATGTGAAAAGAGTGTAAAATTACATAGAACTATTTAAGAAAATGAGAATTTTTTTGGAGAGAGCAGAATAAGGAGTGCAAAAAATGGAAACTCTTGGGAAGTACCAAGGAAAGAATGAGGTAAAACAATGAAGAAAAATACGGAGAAAATCAAGTGGTTGGCGGCGGGATTTTTAGCTGCCCATATATTTCTATTTTGTGTGATGTTCCGTTCACCGAAAAAACGGTGGGAACAGGACAGCTATGACTGTGCCATTGTCTGTGGGTGCCGGGTAAAGGAAGACGGCGTACCTTCAGACACTCTGAAGGCAAGAGTGGAAAAGGCAGTGGAGCTTTGGAAAGAGAAAAAGGTGAAATATCTGATAATGTCTGGTGCGGCGGTTCAAAGTGATTTTGTGGAAGCTGAGGCAATGAAGCGGTATGCCATGGAGCTTGGCGTGCCCGGGGAGTATATTCTGGAAGAGAAGCAGGCGGTCAGTACCTACCATAATCTTCTCTATTCCTGCCGTATGATGCGAAATTGTAATTTCCAGGACTGTGTTGTGGTGACAAGCGGATGGCATCTGAGAAAAGCAGACCATTATACCAGGCAGAAAGGGGTGCCCTATGTGATGGCTGCTGCCGCCAATCCTAAGAAACAGAAACCTTTGGAAATCCTGTGGCTGCATGTGCGGACAAACCTGCACATGTATATGAATATGTGGAAAGGGTATTACTAAAATCAGAAATGCAGAGAAAAGACGGCGTACCGGTTTGTCCAGAGATTCATTATAGGAAGACGAAAAATGGAATCCTGATTACGGGATGTTATGGTACAAAGGGTCAGGTGGCGCTTCCGGATGAGATTGACGGGATTGAGGTAATTGGAATAGGGGATTATACATTTGCAGAGAATCATAAGGAGGAAGGGGAATCCTTGGTATGGAAAGCCGCAGATACCTTTCTGGAACGCGGCGGGAGTGAATCTGCCGGTAGTTTCGATAACAGAATCAACGGCAGCATGGTGACGGAGCTTCTTCTGCCCTCCAAGGTGACAGAGATTGGACGGTATGCATTTTACAGGTGTAAGAAATTACGGAAGCTTACGCTGACCGACAGCCTCCTTGAGATTGGCGGCGGGGCATTTACCGGATGTAAGCTGTCTGAGGTTGAGATTCATTTCCAAAGAGGAGAGCAAAGTTGTCTGAAATCCATTCTGGATGAGATGAGGTTCGCGCTTCGGGTGAAACTTTGTTATGCTGCAGAGGAAAGAGAGGAGACGGCGGTACTTCTTTTCCCTGAACACTATGAAGAGGCTGTGGAAAATACTCCTGCTAGAATATTGTTTACCCAGCATCATGGAGCGGGCGGCTACTATCGGCAGTGCTTTTATGACAGAAAGCTGGATTATAAGAGATACGACGAGCTTTTCTTCCATACTGTGGTAATGGAAAAGCCAGGGATTGTGGCAAAGCTGGCCCTGAATCGTCTGCGCTATCCGTTTCGGCTGGCGTCAGCGGCAAGGGAAGGTTATGAAACATATGTGAGGACCCATCTGGAAGAGGCAGTGGATTACCTTATTTTCCAGGAGGATCTGGAAGGCTTAGAGTTTCTTACAGACGGGGGATACTTTACAGAGAGGGCTTTGGACTATGGGATCTGTGCGGCTTTAGAGAGACGTCAGACAGAAATGTTAAGCGTTCTTATGGATGCGAAGCAGAGAGCGTTTCCGAAGAAGAGAAAACAATTTGAATTGTAGCTTAAGAATGGGGTTATAAATGGAGAACAGTGTGACGACAGGTGAAAAACTGGAAATGGTCAGCAGAAAGATTCTTGCCGCCTCCCGGAACGAATTGTATTTGAAAATGCGTTTTCTGGATGTAGCGCTTAGTAGTCTTTCCTTTGTGATGGACATAGGCGTAAATGGCCTTGGGACGGATGGACTTTCTCTATACTATCACCCTCAAAAGCTGGGCGGCCTTTACCGGGAAGACCGTGTGAGGGTGAACCGTCTCTATCTGCATCTGGTACTCCATGGAATTTTTCATCACATGACTAGGAGCAGAGGACGCAGCATGCGTCTCTACAGTCTGGCCTGTGATATAGCCACAGAATCTATACTTGACAGCATGCAGCACCGGTGTATTCTTATGAGCCGTTCAGCGCTTCGCCGGCAGACCTACCAAAGGCTTTCTAAAGAGCTTAAGGTACTCTCGGCGGATAAGGTGTATAAGGTTCTGGAAAGTATGGAACTTGCAGAGAGGGAGCTTTCGGCCTTGGAGGAAGAATTTCGGGTGGATGACCACGGCTATTGGCCGAAAGAAGAGGAACGAAAGAGGCAGGAAGAGATTGAGAACCGCTGGAAGGATATCAGCGAACAGATGGAGACGGAGATGGAGACATTCTCAAAGGAAATGTCATCGGGAATGGGAGATTTGATTGGGCAGCTTAGGGTAGAGAATCGGGAGAGGTTTGATTATCGGCAGTTCCTTAAGAAATTTTCGGTATTGAGAGAGGAGACGGCGGTGGATGAAGATTCCTTTGATTACGTGTTCTATACCTACGGCCTGTCTTTGTATGGGAATCTGCCCCTTGTAGAGCCGTTGGAATGGAAGGAAACCCGAAAGGTAGAAGAGTTTGCGGTGGTGATTGATACGTCCATGTCCTGTACCGGTCAATTGGTGCGAAAGTTTTTAGAAGAGACCTATGGTGTGCTCAGCGAAAATAACAGTTTTTTCAGAAAGGTGAATATTCATATTATCCAATGTGACGACCAGGTACAGACGGATCAAAAGATTACCAGCGGGGAGGAGCTTAAGGAATATATGGAGAACCTGGAATTACGGGGCGAGGGAGGAACGGATTTCAGACCTGCTTTTGAGTATGTAGAGGCGTTGAGGCGTCAGCATGTATTCGGACAGTTGAAGGGGCTTATCTACTTTACGGATGGAAAAGGAACCTATCCGACTAAGATGCCGCCCTATGAGACGGCATTCGTGTTTTTGAAAGAGGATTATGAGGATATGGAGGTTCCACCCTGGGCAATGAAGCTGGTGCTTTCAGAGGAGGATCTGACACAGCAGGGGAGCTTAGATGTTTATTGCCCTAAAGGGGTTCAAGAATATAGGTAGACAAAAAGGAGACTCAGTTATGGATATCAAGCGGGCGAAAAAGGAAATCAAGGATTCCATCGAAGCGTATCTGCTCAAGAACGAGGATGGCAGCTATAGGCTCCCATCTATCCGGCAGAGGCCGATTCTTCTGATGGGACCTCCGGGAATCGGTAAGACTCAGATTATGGAACAGATTGCGAAGGAATGTAAGATTGGGCTGGTGTCCTATACGATTACCCACCATACCAGGCAGAGCGCCATTGGGCTGCCGTTTATCCGTGAGAAAATGTATGGAGGCAGACAGTATTCTGCC
>BLMJ01000286.1 GCA_011960625.1 Lachnospiraceae bacterium
GGATTCTCGATATTTACAACCCGAAGCTTTCCGTAGTATTTTGTAATACAAAAAAACAGGTAGATCTTTTGGTAAACGGGCTTCTGGGAAGAGGATATTTTGCCGCAGGACTTCACGGCGATATGAAGCAGGCTCAGAGAGACCGTGTCATGGAGGGCTTCCGCAAGGGAAAGACGGATATTCTGGTGGCGACGGACGTTGCGGCGCGTGGGATAGACGTGGACGAAGTGGAGGCAGTCTTTAACTATGATCTTCCTCAGGATGATGAGTATTATGTACACCGTATTGGGAGAACCGGAAGGGCGGGGCGTGTGGGACGTTCCTTCTCTTTTGTATCTGGCAGGGAGGTCTATAAGCTCAAGGAAATACAGCGGTACTGCAAGACGAAGATCTACGCTCAGAAGGTTCCGTCGCTGAACGACGTAGCGAATACCAAGATTGAAAAGCTGATGGATAGGGTAAACCAGATGATAGAAGAAGAGGATTTGACGACTTACTTGCAGTTGATTCAGTCAGAGGTCAATGCTTCTGATTATACCAGCATGGATATTGCGGCGGCTCTGCTGAAGCTGTGTGCAGGAGGAAAAGAAGAGCCTGCGGAGACATTTGCAGATACAGGGGCGGAAGAACCGGGGATGGTCAGACTGTTTATTAATATAGGGAAGAGGGATAAGGCTAAGCCAGGCGACATCTTAGGAGCGCTTGCGGGTGAGAGCGGGATTCCCGGGAAGGTGGTTGGGACGATTGATATGTATGATAAATACACTTTTGTCGAAGTGCCGACAGAGTATGCGCGTGAGATTATCAATTCTGTGAACCACACGAAGATAAAAGGGAAACCCGTGGCGGTAGAGCCGGCAAACCAGAAATAAGACCTTTTGCTTGCTTTTCTGACATAAAACAATTACAATGAGGTAAACAGATACGCATAATATGACAAATGATGGTGGTTAGTAATATGGCAGAGGTAAGAAAAAGGCTGATTTTTCACGGAAGAGTGCAGGGGGTAGGCTTCCGGTATACTGCAAAACATTTGGCAAATTCCCTTGGGCTTACCGGATGGGTGAGGAATGAATATGACGGTACTGTGCAGATGGAAGTCCAGGGGCGTCAGGAGCCCATCTATAAATTGATGAAGGGGCTTAATCGGGGGATGTATATTTCCATTGACTGGATTGATGAAGATGAACTTCCAGTGGTTGAGGAGGAGCATTTTCGTGTACTTTAGTATGTAGAATGGGAGAATAGCATGGAAAAAGATACAAAGAAGAATGTAAAGAGCAGGATTGTCTCGGCAGCGTGGCAGTTATTTTACGAAAAAGGATATAATGGTACGACGGTGGATGATATTATTGAGCTGTCAGGGACGTCTAAGGGGTCTTTTTATTATTATTTCAGCACGAAGGATGAGCTTCTGAATACATTGTCTATGATCTTGGATGACTATTACGAAGAGCTGGAGGCAAAGATGGATCCAAAGATGAATAGTTTCTCCAAATTATTATATCTGAATTATGAGATGCATACTATGATGGAGGAGAAGATTAATATGGATCTTCTGGCATCCCTGTATTCCACACAGCTTGTATCGGAAAGACAGAGTCATTTACTGGATCGTAACCGCAATTATTACAGGCTGCTGGATCAGATTGTGGAGGAGGGGCAGAAGCGGGGCCAGATACGTAAGGATGTTTCAGTCAGTGAAGTGACACGGTATTATGCGATGTGCGAGCGCGCCTTAGTGTCAGATTGGTGTCTCAACAAAGGGGGATATTCGCTGGGGCAGTATAGCAGAGAGTGTATGCCGTATATGCTGGAGCATTTTAAGGCATAAGTTGACTGCATCATCAAAGCTGGAATGAAGGTGATGCCAGAGCAAAATGGGAGGCTTAAAAGTATGGTAATACAGGGCCTAAAGAAATTTTCGTTGTTAGATTATCCGGGAAAGCTGGCTTGTACAGTTTTCACGGCTGGCTGTAATTTTCGGTGTCCATATTGCTATTATAAACCGTTGGTCATGGATACTCATGAGAATAAGGAGATACCCCTGGAGGATGTGTATGCATTTCTAGAGAAATATCAGGGGATTTTGGACGGGGTCTGCTTAACCGGCGGAGAACCCTTGATTCAGCATGGAGTGGAAGAGTTTCTGACGCATGTTGCTAAACTTGGGTATGCGGTAAAACTGGAAACGAATGGAAGTTTTCCGGATAAGTTAAGACGGTTTGTCAGTGAAGGACTGGTAAGCTATGTCGCTATGGATATCAAAAATTCCCCCCAAAGTTATGGAAAGACGGTGGGAATTAAAGGCTATGATGTGGAAAATGTCAAAAAGAGCGTGGAGTTTCTGCTCAGTGACAGGGTTCCCTATGAGTTCTGTACTACCGTTGTGTTGGAATTGCATCAACGGTCTGATTTTGAATCCATTGGAAGATGGATTACAAATGCTAAGCAGTATTATCTGCAAGGATTTCTAAATTCAGAGTATGTGATACAACAAGGGCTTCATAAGTATAATGATTTTATTATGGAGCAAGCTTTAGAGATTGTCAGGAAGGAAGTGCCGTCAGCGAAGCTGCGGGGATGGTAGCCCGTCAGATTCTCTTTGCCTTTAAGGCACTATCCCGTCCAATCTCAAAATGGTCAGCCTTCAGAATTGCGAAGGAATGTTCGGCGTCGCCCTTTCGCATGTATTCGATCATTCTCTTAAGGTTTTCGTTTGTCTTAGAGATCTGCATTCCGTTTCTGACGGAATACTGTCCAATTCGGATTAGCTCACACAGGTTGTTCTCGTATATTTTATTAATACGTTCATTTTCAAAAATGCTGATAATCTCCATATGCATGGCAGTATCCGCAATTTCCCATTCAAAAGTATTGTCCGCAGTTGCAAACATGCGGACAATTTTTTCTTCAAGGCGGTAAGAGTATTCTTCGTATCTTCCAGAGGTGAAGATTAGGCGGAATGCAGCGCCTTCTAACAGCTCTCGTATCTGGTAGAGTTCGTTAATGTCTTTCTCGGTAATGTCCCTTACAGTTATGGATTTGTAGTAGTCGGATATGAGCAGTCCTTCCGTCTGCAGCAATTGAATGGCCGCGCGGATAGGACTTCGGCTCATGCCCAGTTCTGCGGTCAGCATAGCCTCGGTAAGGGGCATACCTGGGGGATAGGTTAAATTCAGGATGTTTTCCTTTATCTTATCATATGCCTGGGTGGAAAGGGATGCAGTCTTTTCGGGCATGGTGATTCCTCCGTTTTTTAAAAATTAAGTGCTTTTAGAGTCCCATCTTTGGGACTTTCATTCATTTTATCATACTATAAAAATGTAAAACGGGCAACCCAAAATGGTGGAATGGGCTTCTGCATATAATATGAGCATGGCGATTTATCAGGGTAAAAAAAATCGCAGAGTATCCTACTCTGCGAAAATCACTTTAAACAGCAAATATATTATACATAGTTAATTTAAATAATTCAATACTTAATTTATTATTGTAAGAATTTGTAAGAATTTGGTGCAAAATCACGAAAGAAAAAACGAATAATAAACTATTTATTGTAAAACAAATCTTTAATTATCTAAAAATTAATCAAAAGTCTAAAAATTATTTTCCAAAATATTTTAAAAATTTTCGCAGAGTAGGATACTCCACGAAAGAAGGGATTATTATTTGGTATGTTTTGTCCTGCGGGGTGCAGGAAGAATATGAGTTTTTGAAGCTGTGTAATGAATATCTTCCCTCAAAAGCGTTTCAGAAAGGGTTTGTATTAACCTATGACAGAATGCGCCGCTATGAAGGAAACTGGCATTCGGAGCGGAAGCTTCTGTTTCCGGCGTATGTATTCCTGGAAAGTAAGAATGGAGAAATTCTGGCAGAAGAGGTGAATAAGTGCTCCTGTTTTAGGGAAAATGAATTATTTACAGTAGACAGAGATGAGGAAAAATTTTTGAGAAAGCTGTGCGGAGAGAGTGGGAATATAAATATGTCCACAGGGATCATTTGCCAAGGAGTCCCTCGTATTATACGAGGTCCGTTGAAAGGAATGGAAAAACAGATTCGCAAGATTAATCGTCATAAACGGCTGGCGAAGGTAGAGACAAAAGTGGATTTTATGAAAGCAGATGAGCGTCTGGTTGAAAGCAGGAAGAAATGCTTGGCTGAAATGCATAATTCAGGGAGGCCACCCATTCGAAAATGGGGGCTTCGATATATAACTGCAGGGCTTGAGATTACGGAGAAGATAACAAAGGAGAAATAAAAATGTCAATAAAACCTTTTAAGAACAAGATATGGCTTGCATCTCCGACTATGCATGGTGATGAGCAGGAATGTGTAAAAGAGGCGTTTGACACCAACTGGGTTTCTACAGTTGGAAAGAACCTAGAGCAGCTAGAGAGAGGAATCTGTGATTATGTAGGCTGCGCACATGGGGTTGCCCTCTCGGCAGGTACGGCGGCTTTACACCTTGCAGTCAAGCTGGCAGAGATAAAAAGAGGCGATAAAGTAATGTGCTCGGACCTGACGTTTGCCGCCACGGTGAATCCCGTCAGTTACGAACAAGGCGTGCAGGTATTCATTGACAGCGAGCAAGAAACCTGGAACATGGACCCCAAAGCCTTAGAGAGGGCGTTTCAGAAATATCCGGACACAAAGGCGGTCATAGCGGCGAATCTATATGGAACACCCGCGCAGCTTTCAGAGATTCAGGAGCTATGCAGAAAGTATGGGGCAGTTTTCATTGAAGATGCGGCAGAGTCTCTGGGGGCTGTATATAAGGGAAGACAGACGGGTACGTTTGGAACATACGGTGTAATCAGTTTTAATGGCAATAAAATCATTACCACGTCAGGAGGAGGTATGCTTCTGACTGACAACGGGGAGGCGGCAAATAAGGCTAGGTTCTGGTCCACCCAGGCGCGTGAAAATGTCCCCTGGTATCAGCATAAGGAGCTGGGCTATAACTATCGTATGTCCAACATTCTTGCCGGAATCGGCAGAGGCCAATTGCGCCATTTGGAAGAACACAGGATACGAAAAAAGGAAATCTATGACAGGTATCAGAGAAGCTTAAGGGGGCTTCCACTGACTATGAATCCATTTTTGGAATATACGGAGCCGAATTTTTGGCTTAGTTGTATTTTGCTGGATGAGGGTACGAAGGTCACGCCCCATGAGATTCGAGAAAAACTTGAGAAATACCATGTAGAAGCCCGTCCAATCTGGAAACCCATGCATCTTCAGCCAATATATGAGAAAAATGACTTTATATCAGCGGTTGAAGGGGCAGACGTTGGGAAGGATATCTTTCGCAGAGGCTTGTGTCTGCCCAGTGACATTAAGATGACAGAGGAAGAACAAGAAATTGTTATAGAGCTTATAAAAAGTTGTTTTTAAAGAGAAATGGAATCAATCATGATGCAAGGACATAAGGCAGGATTTTATGAGAAATACATAAAACGCCCCCAGGACTTTATCCTGGCTTTGCTGGCGCTTATTATTTTAAGTCCTTTGATGGGGGTTCTGGCAGTTTTTGTGGGAGTTCGGATGGGAACTCCGGTGATTTTTAAACAAGAACGTCCCGGGCTGTGGGGCAAAATATTCCACATCTATAAGTTTCGTACCATGACAGAAGAAACGGACCTGTCGGGAAAGCTTCTTCCCGACCACCTAAGGCTTACAAGATTTGGAAAATTTCTACGTTCAACAAGTCTGGACGAATTGCCTGAGCTGTTAAATATCATAAAAGGCGATATGAGCTTGGTAGGACCTAGACCGCTCCTGGTCAAGTATCTTCCGCTTTATAACGAGCGGCAGAATAGGCGGCATGAGGTTCGTCCGGGGATCACCGGATATGCGCAGGTTAATGGGAGAAACGCAATCTCATGGGAGAAAAAATTTGAGCTTGATGTAGAGTATGTGGAGCACGTTCGGTTTTCGGAGGATTGGAAGATTATCCTAAAGACTATATTTGCCGTATTAAAGAGAGAAGGAATCAGCTCTGATACTTCTGTGACAATGGAGGAATTTCATGGGAGTAAAGGATAGGGGAAAAGAGAGCCA
Source organism: Lachnospiraceae bacterium (assembly GCA_011960625.1). Lineage (GTDB taxonomy): Bacteria > Bacillota > Clostridia > Lachnospirales > Lachnospiraceae > Sporofaciens. The sequence continues at coordinate 6,064 of BLMJ01000286.1, forward strand.
TGAGAAGCTGTTGATCATAGGGGCCGGCGGGCATGGAAAAGTAGTTGCAGATATAGCGCTTCAGACGAAACGGTATAAAAAGATAGGGTTTCTCGATGATGATGAGACCTTGCAGGATATATTGGGAATAAGAGTAGAAGGAAAAAGCGAAAAGGCGTTAGAGCATATAGAAGCAGCAGATATTTTTGTGGCAGTTGGCAATGCAGAGATAAGAAAGAATATCCAAAGCCAGTTGATGGAAAGAGGAGCGGTCATACCAACCTTAATCCATCCTAATGTAGTTATAGGAAAAAATGTCCGAATTGGCGAGGGGACAGTCATTATGGCAGGCGCGGTAATCAACCCTGACAGCAGGATTGGGAGGGGATGCATTATCAATACATGCGCGTCTGTGGACCACGATTGCCGGATTGGGAATTATGTACATGTTTCGGTGGGGGCGCACTTGTGCGGAACGGTAACTATAGGAGAAGGGACTTGGGTAGGCGCAGGTGTAATGGTCAGTAATAATATAGATATTTGTGAGGGGTGCATGGTGGGAACGGGAGCAGTCGTCGTAAAGACCATAAGTGAAGCAGGAGTCTACACAGGAGTTCCTGCCAAAAGGAGTAAAAAATAATGAGGAAAATGCTTATGGCTGCCACAGTTGCCTCCATGATAGGGCAGTTCAATATGAACAACATACGTATTCTTCAAGAGCTGGGATATGAAGTAGACGTAGCGTGTGATTTCACTGACAATAGTTTCTGGACAGAGGAAAGAATAGAGAAGTTCAAAAGCCAGTTGAAAAATAGAAAAGTTCGTTATTATCAGATTGATTTTTCAAGAGCTCCTGTGGAGTTTAAGAAACATAAGAAATCCTATGAGCAAGTTCTTAGGTTAATGAGTAAAAATAATTACGAATTTGTGCACTGCCATACACCCATAGCCTCTGTGATTTGTCGAATGGCGGCACATAAATTACAGGTAAAATGCATCTATACGGCACATGGATTTCATTTCTATAAAGGATCGCCTTTAAAGAACTGGCTTCTATTTTATCCTATTGAAAGAGCTCTTTCTCGTTGGACGGATGTGTTGATTACAATTAATCGAGAAGATTTTAATATAGCAAAAAATAAATTTCATGCAAAGAAAGTGGAATATATTGCCGGAGTAGGAATTGACAGGTCTAAGTTTTCTGATAATTTTACGGATACAGAACAAAAGCGAAAAGAACTTGGAGTGAAAAATACAGATATAATGCTGCTGTCAGTAGGGGAGCTTAGCGTCAGAAAGAACCATGAGCTGGTTGTCCGGACACTGAAAAAGTTGAATAATCCCCATCTAAAGTATTTCATATGCGGGGAAGGAGAATTGAGACAATATCTTACGGATTTGATTCATCAGCTTGGTCTTAGGAAGCAGGTTCGGTTATTAGGATATCGCACAGATGTATCAGATTTGTGCAGAAGCTCGGATTTGTTTGTATTTCCTTCTCGTCAGGAAGGACTTCCGGTGGCATTAATGGAAGCGATTGCAAGTAAGACTCCGGTAGTATGTTCACGGATCAGGGGGAATACAGATCTTGTGCAGGAGTATCTTTTTGCCAACGATAGTGTGGAAAGTTTACAAAATGTTTTAAAGCCAATCGTTACCGGCAGAGACCAACTTCATGAAAGAACGAGAGATGCTGTGGAAAGGAATTTTGAAGGGCTCGCGGCATTTGAAATAGGAAATGTGTCAAATAATATGTCGAATATCTATAAAAATATGCATTTGGAAACTTGAGATTGAGGATGAGAAAGAGGCAAGAAATGTCGGAATTTAGAATCTTACATATTATTAATGGTATGACTTGCGGCGGCGCTGAAAGTTACATAATGAATATGTACAGAAATATGGATAGAGAGAAGATTCAGTTTGACTTTCTGTTAAGAGATAATCATGGAGATAGCTTTTATATTAATGAAATCAAAAGTTTAGGAGGAAAAGTTTTCTTTGTTCCTTCCTTTCCGAGACATTTTTTAAGCAATTATATCGAGACGAAACGGTTTTTAAGCAAGCATAATTGTTATAGTGCAATCGAGATACACGGCAATGCATTGATATACGTAATTCCTTTGATTATTGCAAAAAGACTGCACTTAAATAATATCATCATGCATAGTCACAGTACGAAATGTGCAAAGAAAATATATGAGATTGTACATAAATGGAATAGAATTTATATTCATCGTATGGCGGATGTATGTTTGGCCTGTTCGAAAGAGGCTGGAAAATGGATGTTTCAGTCGAATTTTACGGTTGTTCCGAATGCAATCGATGTCAAAAAATATGCTTTTCCAAAAGAGACAAAGGAGTATACGGAAGAATACGTTTTATGCAACGTAGCGCGCTTTTTAGAGGTGAAGAATCATTCTTTTTTAATTGACTTATTCTATAAGTTTCAGATGCTTCACCCTTCTTCACGGCTGATATTGGCGGGAGAAGGGCCGTTAAAGGAAAAGATTATGGAAAAAGTCAGGAGGTTGAACTTAGATGAAAAAGTCGAGTTTTTGGGAGAGGTAAGGGACGTGGAGTATTATCTTGCTAATGCGACGTGTTTCCTCCTTCCTTCTTTTTATGAAGGGATTCCATTGACAGTAATAGAAGCGCAGGCAGCGGGAGTTCCATGTATTGTCAGTGATCGGGTGAATCGTGAAGTTAGGATTACGAATCATGTGTATTTTGCGCCGTTGGAGCATATGGGATGTTGGATTGATTTGATTGAAAGAAGTAAGAATGAGGGGAAATGTAAGAGAGAAGATATTTTAGATAGAATGAGTGGGGCGGGGTATGACGTAAGGGATAATATTCGCAGATTGGTCAAATTATATACTCGGGAAAGAAAGTGATTTATGAAAGATAGAATACTTATGCTGTGGCCGAATAAAAAAGACTATTGGCCGAAACAGATTGAAAAAAGAAGAATTGTGGATATAGATGATGCATTTTATAATCATGGACTAGCATATGGCGCAGTTAGAAAAATATTTGCTTCACATGGAATATTTCTGGATGTTTTCTTAGGTAATTGGAAGAAAAAAATAGACAGCTATGATGTTATCATCGTACAGGCAAGTAAAATAACGGCGTATATTCCTGATTTTCTCAGAAAGAAAAATTTTAAAGGCAGGGTTATCTATTGGTATTGGGATCCTGTCAGCAGATGTGTTTCGCCAGAAAGAATGAATAGAGAAGTATGTGAATTATGGTCATTTGATTACCGTGATTGTCAAAAATATAATATGAGATTTAACGATACATATTATGTCTTTGACTCAGCTTCAGCGGAAAAATGCGAAATAAAATGGGATATAGTTTTCATTGGAAGAGATAAGGGAAGACTTGAACAATTGAATAAGTTAAAAGAAAAATTTGAAAAAAATGATTTAAGAACGCTTTTTTATATTGTACCGACGAAGCCGTATAGTCTGAATGCAAGGAGACTTAAGAAAGTAATTACTTACGAAGAGATTTTAGAAATTGTTAAGAAGAGCAGATGTTTGGTTGATATTAATCAGTCTAATCAAAGTGGATTATCACAGAGATGTATGGAATCCTTATACTTTAATAAAAAGATTTTGTCAGACAATCGTAATATCTGTAAATACAAATTGTATCATAAAAAGATGATTATACCACTATCAGATATGGAAAAGATCAAGAGTTTTATTATGGATGAGGATGAATATGATGCTTGGCAGTTGAAGTATTATACATTTGAAAATTGGTTAGATAGATTTGGATTAAAAAAATAAAAAGGTGAAGGTTTTTAGATGCTAATATCATACTGTATTGGTTTAATTTTGATTAATTATATTGCCTCTTATTATGGAAAAAAACCGAAGATTATAATATTATTAAATTTTATTTTGATGTTTGTACTTATATCGGGGTATTTTGAAGGCGTAGACATATTTAATTACAGATATAGTTACTTCCGTGTAGGTTCTGGATATGATGGAAATTTTAAGACAGATGTAGGATATCATATGTTGGAAATACTTTTTGCAAGAAACGGAGTAGATTTTTTTGTATTTAAAAAAGTTTTGACCTTTGCAGGTCTATTACTTTTTTTCATAGGAGTAAGTAGGTTATCCTATAATCCATGTTATGTATATGCGACATATTTATTATATCAGGTTGTTATGGATACGATCCAATTCCGAAATTTTTTGGGATTTTGTGTTTTAATGTTTGCACTTCCTTTTTTGTTCAAAGAGAATAAAAAATCACATATTATTTATGCTATTTTGATTGTGATTGCCGGAAGCTTTCATTTTGTAATGTGTTGGTATTTATTGTTTTTGTTGAAAGATAATAAATATGTTTATCGCATTGCTATAGGGATTAGCGTGCTGTTTATAGGAGCGACCGCGTTGAATAATATGAGAGTCCCATTTATACATACATTCATGAAATGGTTGGATATGGGAATAGATGCGTATGTAGATGGAATAAGCTCATTTGCTTTTCTGTTGCCTGTATTTACTTTAATCTATTATATATACATATTTAGATTTTTTTCAAACAGAAGTGACCGATATGAGTATAAAGTTATATTAAAAATAGATTATATATCACTTTTTGCTATTCCTTTTTGTTTTATGTCATTTCAATGGTATAGAATCATTCGAAATCTTAATATGTTAAATTATTGTGAAATTTCTAATCTTAAGAAAGTTGCAAAGAAAAGCTTAATGAGAAAATATATTTTAATACTATCTTTTGCAGTAATGGCAATTTGGATGTATGCAGAATTTATTAGATTCGTAGGATGGGATTCTGTTATGACAATTTTTGAAAATAATATATATATTGTTGAAAATTATAGTTAAGAAGGATGGAAGAAACGAATAGAGTATGAAAGAGTATAAATTAACAATATTAACTCCCACCTACAATAGAGGAGTAGTATTGAAAAGATTATATGAAAGTCTTTTAAAGCAGACATATCGTAACTTCGAATGGGTCATAATTAATGATGGAGCGACTGACAATACAGATGAAATCGTATCAAATTTTATAAATGAAGGGATTATTTCTATAAAATATAAAAAAAAGATAAACGGAGGTAAACCAAGCGCTCACAATGAAGGGGTTATGCTTGCAGATTCCGATTTAACAATCATCTGTGACGATGACGATTATTTCGTAAAAGATGCATTAAAAATTGTTGTTGATACCTGGAAAGAGTTTCTGCAAGACGATACTATTGGTTTGATAGGATACCGAGGAACGAAGGAGGAGACTCCTTTAAATGATTGTCATTTTCCTAAGAAAAGATATGGGCGCATACAAGAAATATTTCCATCAGGGCAATATTTTGATACTACACAGATATATAAAACAGATATTTTGAAAAGAACACTTTTCCCTATAACGTCAGAGGAAAAATTTGTACCGGAAGTGTGGCTTTGGAATGAACTGGATAAATATGGAAAATTAATTATTATACATAAAGTATTGGAGATTTGTAAATATCGGGAGGATGGTTTGACAAAAACAAATAGTCAAACTATATGGAATAATCCCAAAGGATATTCTACTTATTTTTTGCAAAAATATGAAAAAACAAAAGGGTTAAAAAGGGTAAAGTACTATAATGTTTACAAAGGTTTAAGGATTAGTACGAAAAGTGAATATAAAAGGGATGTACTCTGTTCATTGCTGGGGTTTCCCATTTTTATGTATGTTTTTGCCAGACGGTTTAGTAGTTGGAGGAAAAGATGAAGATTAGTATTATAATTCCGGTATATAACCTTGAACAATATATAGGCAAATTATTATATTCAATACAAGCTCAGGATTATGAGGATTACGAAGTGATTTTAGTTAATGATGGATCAACGGATCGTTCGGTTGAAGTAATAAAAGAAATTATCTGCGCTGATGAGAGGTTTCACTTGATAAATCAGGAGAATCAAGGACCGGGAGCAGCCCGCAACACAGGGATTAATGTAGCAAGAGGAGAATATATTCTTTTTTTTGATGGAGATGATTTCATTACAGAAAAAACAGCCTTAAGTACATTAGCTAAATATGCAGAGAAAGATTTTGATATTCTAGTATACCCGGTTCAACATGCTTCAAATGATGACATGATGGTTCATGCTTCAACTATTAAGTATGAAGAAATTTTTGGTGAAGTACAAGATTTTACTTCTGTGTTAAAACTAATGCTAAAAAAGGGGTTGCTTCTTTCTTCACCGTATGAACAAATGTTGAAAAGAAGCTATTTGCTAAAACATGAATTGTATTTTCCATTGGGTATATTCTCTGAGGATATAGAATGGATCATTCGTATTATGCAAACTGAGCCTAAGATTGAGTTTAGAGATTATCAATTTTATTGTTACCGCTGGAATCGGCCTGAATCAACGTGTAATTCTCAAAAAATCAAATGGGAGAAGGAAAGAAAAATTATATCATTTATTAATTATTACTACAAAGAATTGGCAGTAAGAGATGATTTGCTTAGTAGATTAATATTGTCGTATATATCATATCATTGGTGTGTGGCAGGTAGTAATGTGGCAAAGCTAGATAAGAAAGAGGAACGAGAATTAGGATTTAAAATGCTTAAGGAAACAAAAGATATTTTGAGATATGACGTTATGAAAAAGGTTAAGATATTTAGACTGGTTAGTAATGTATTGGGAATAAAAAGAGCGGCAAGTTTAGGAGCTTGGAGATATAATATAAAAAGAAAAATTTTAAGGTAATTGATATGATTTTCAGTAATGTGGAATTGAGCGAGGGAGGGGCTAAAATTGAGTGATGAAGCCAATAGGAAGATAGTATATGTATTAGTAAGCTCTGAAAAAGATTATTATTTTGAGGAATTTTTGATTTCTTACTATTCTCTTAAAATGTATAATCCTAAAACAGATGTATGGCTTATTACAGATGACGTTACTTCACAGAGAATAGAAAAGTTTTTAAATATATTAAATGTGGATGTTCATAAGGTTAGTATTGATTTTGCTTCATCCATATCGCCCAGACTGAGATCCCGTTACATAAAGACTTCGATAAGAGAGATTGTAAGCGGAGATTTTTTATATCTTGATTGCGATACCTTGATTTCGGGTTCCTTAGAAGAAGTTTTTGAGTTAAAGACACCGGTTAATATGGTGTTAGACGAACATAGGAAATTGCAGAAGGAAGAGAGAAGTAAAGATATTGAAAAGAAAGTAAAGATTTTCGAACCGTCATTTCGCTCGTTATATGACAGATACTTTAACAGCGGCGTAATATTTTGCCGAGATTGTAAGGAAGCACACGACTTTTTTGATGAATGGAACAAAGAGTATAAGAAGTCGAATCAATACGGCAATTTACAGGATCAGCCGCCGCTTCATTTTGTTAATATCAAAAGAAAATGTGTGATTACAGAAATTGACGGAAAATTTAATTGTCAGATGGATAGAGGCGTTAAATATCTACATGATGCAAGAGTGATACATTATTTGGGACTTCAATATGAGACAAATAAAGCAATCGGAAGTCTGAGTTATTTAATGCATGAAATAGCCAATAAGTCCTTATTTGAAGAATATAGGAAGAAGCATTATGTGATTACAGAGGACTTAGATAGGATCATGCACAATCCGAAAGGCAGTATAAAAGATTCTGTAACGGTTCCGACAGATAGTCCAATCTATAGAATATTAAACAGCAATTCGTTTCTTCTTTTATGTGTACAGAACAATCTGTTTCCAGCTTGGTTCAGGCTTAAAGAGAGAATACTTGGGAAGCAATTGGCGCTCTATAGACTGTTAAAGAAAAAAAGGCATAAGGTATAGGTGAAACATGTTTTATGATAAAAAATAGAAAATTGACTCTAAGAAGTGCATTTATGGTTACTGCTATGTCAAAATATTCGAGAATTATAATTAATTTGGTGTTTACGATTATTTTGGCACGATTACTAACACCCGAAGATTATGGGATTGTAGCGGTAACAAATGTATTTATTAATTTTTTTGCTGTTTTTTCTGATATGGGAATTTCCGTAGGAGTGATACAAAATAAGGAACTGACGGATGAGGATAACAATAATATTTATTCTTTTTCTGTGTATTTTGGTATAGTATTAAGTGCTATATTCGCATTGTTTTCTTTTCTTATGGCAAGATTTTACCAGAATAACATCTATATTCCCATTGGATTTATGTTGTCTGTTTCGCTATTATTTACAACTTTAAATATGGTTCCGAATGCTTTGCTGATGAAAGAAAAAAAGTTAGGGGCGCTTGCGGTCAGAGCAGTCATTTCTGCAATACTAAGCGGTATTATAACCGTTATTCTGGCAGCGTTTGGGTGGAAATATTATGCATTAGTAGTATCTAATATATTTGGCTCATGTTTCATCTATATTTGGAATAAAATGTATGTTAATTTGCACTTTAAAAAAGTATTGTCAATGCAAAGTATAAAGAAAATCTTTTCATTTTCATTATTTCAGTTTGCTTTTAATTTCGTAAATTATTTTTCAAAAAATATGGATAACATTTTGACTGGAAGATATATGGGGGCAAAAAAGTTGGGGTATTATGACAAAGCATTTACGCTTACCCAACATCCCATATCCGCATTAGCAAACGTGGTGGCGCCTGTATTACATCCTTTTTTATCGGAACATTCAAAAGAGAAAGAGTATATTTATAAAAAACATATAGATATTGTACGGATTTTTCTCATATTTGGTTTTTTTGTAAGTGGAATATTGTTTTTTTATTCAGAGGATATTATCATGGTTCTCTATGGCGAGAGATGGGCGGGAAGCGCGCCGTGTTTAAAGTGGCTTGGAGTATCTCTGTGGGCTCAGCTTTCCGTATCCTGCAGTTCTGCTATTTATCAGAGTTTGGGAGATACAAAAAAATTATTCATGGCGGGCAGCTTTAATGCAGGTATCAGTATGTTATGCATTATACTGGGGATATACAGCAAACATATTTTGATTCTATCACAAATGGTTTCGGCCGCGTATTTTATTCATTTTTTTATTATCAATTATATTTTAGTAAAGTTAATAATCAAGAAAAGTGTATTTCAATTTGTACTTTCATTTTGGAAGGAATGGCTTATGGCAATCATCTTGTTTGTGTTTGGTAATATTCGGTTTTTCTGCATTGAAAATAATATTTTAAATCTTTTTGCGGGGGTTTGCTATCTGGGAATGGTCTATTTCATTACACTGGTGATTACGGGAGAAGGTAAGGCGCTTATGGATATGGTCGGCGTCAAGAAGTTTCGTATTCTTGCATGGAAAAGTAAAAGAAATAAAGGAAAGATAGAATGAAAGAGGAGAAAATATAATGAAATCAAGTAAAACTCTGCTTTGGTTTGGAAAGGCAGCCCTAGCGGGAGGAGTATCAATAGTTTTGCTTTCTATGATGACAATCATATATAACTTTACAGGAGTTCACATTGAGAATCCTACGCGTGCCACAGATTATATGTGGGAGCCAAAACAGTTAAAAACTACTATGGTTGAGGGTTTTTCCTGGTTTAAGATGGATAAAAACGGATATAACAATGTTTTTTTGCAGGATAACGATATTGATATAAAGCCGCTGATTCAGTTAAGAATAAGGGCGTAAAGCTTATTATCTTTTATCATCCAGATACGATGATAGATGAAGCTGGAAATATGATAAATACCACGGATTCAACAGCTTTAGAGGCGTTTCAAACTACCTGTGATATGAACGGAATTATGTTCATTGATATGACAGAAACATTTCAGAGACTCTATGCAAAGGAGCATATTCTTGCACATGGCTTCTCTAACACAGCTATAGGAGAAGGGCATTTAAATGCTGCAGGACATAAGGCCGTCTCAAAAAAAATAGCATCTGCCATTCAAAACGATTGTGCGGCGCAGGAGGAAAACAAAGATGTCTTTAAATAGTTTTTCATTCATTTTTTATTTTGTTTTCTTGATGATATTCTTACTATGCTTTGAAAGAATGGGACAAAGTTTAAAAGAAAATGCAGCAAAAAGAATACAGCTTACAGGTATACTTTTTTACAGTTATTTCTTTATATTTCAATCAGATTGGCGCTTTTTCATGTGCATTTTCATATATACTGTTCTCGCATATTTATTTGGAATAGCAATTTCTCGTGAAGCTTCTTTGAAAAAAAGGCGAATTTTTTTGTGGGGGGGGGGGGTATAATATCGATTTTAATTTTATGCTATTTCAAATACGCTGAATTTTTTCGACATAGTTTTTCAGCGATTTTTGGAGAGAAAAGCGTAGAAGCAGAGGTCTTGCTGCCTATAGGTCTTTCTTTTTACGTTTTTTCAGGTCTTTCATATCTGATAGATATTTATTGGAAGCGATATGAGGCAGAATATAATTTCCTTAACTTTTCACTTTATATCGGGATGTTTTCAAAATTGGCGGCAGGTCCAATTGTCAGGGCGGGGGAATTTCTTGTGCAGGTTAGAAGGTATAGAGGGATATGTCTGGATAAATGTGCGGAAGGTCTACAAATATTTGTTTTTGGTTTATTTAAGAAAATCGTTCTTGCTGATCACTTGAGTATTTTTGTGGACGATGTATTTTTTTCACCTTCGGCGTTTGATACGGCAACGGTAATACTTGCGGCTATAAGTTATTCCTTTCAGATTTATTTCGACTTTTCAGGATATTCTGACATGGCGATTGGAATTTCTAAAATTTTAGGATTTGATTTTACCCCTAATTTTAATCTTCCTTATATTTCTAAAAATGTATCTGAATTTTGGAAAAGATGGCATATAAGTCTTTCCTCTTGGTTTCAGGAATATCTTTATATACCCCTTGGAGGAAGTAGAAAAGGTAATATAAGGACATATTTGAATTTGATGATAGTAATGGGAATTAGTGGTTTCTGGCATGGCTCTGGCTGGACATTTATTATCTGGGGAGTGCTGTATGGAATTGTAAATTGCTTCTATAGATTTTGGAGTAAAAAAATTGTGGCTGAGTATACAAATCACGTTTTTTTAACGATAGGAGGCCAGATCATGAATTTTGCGATGGTTACTATTTTTTGGGTAATATTCAGAGCTGACAGTATTGAAACGGCAATCAAAATTTGGAGAGGTATGTTTACTTTGCATACAGGAATTTCACAGATGTATAGCTGGACGTTCTTTTCCGGAGCTTGTCTGATAGCTGCTAGTGCGGCGGCGGTACTTCGTTCCAAAAGGAAACATGAGGAAATAGTGAATGGGTATTATGTAATTATGGATTTATCGAAAGTGTCGTCGCTAATTATATTTTTTACATTTATTGGATTAACAATTTTAATGGGATATTTTGGTAATAATGTTTTTATATATGGCAAATTTTAGCCGTAATTCCATTGTCTGGCTTACTATTTTTTGCTATAGTAAGTCTAAAGGTCGTTTCTCTGTATCAGACTACTTGCGTTAGTTCTGCTGTTTGAAGAATACAGTATTTTATATACTAAAAATTTATCATAGAAGGAGAAATCAGTTATGGGAACAGACTATTGGAACGGCGCTCAAGCCGCTCACAGGCGAGTAATGATGAAAGCCGCCGGATACTCGGATCAGGACATCCGTAAGAAGCCGCATATCGGCGTACCTAATTCATATATGGCAGGTTCGCCAGGCTCAGCCCATCTGCGGCAGATTGCAGAGGCAGTTAAGGAGGGAATCTGGGCGGCGGGTGGTATACCGGTCGAATTTGGCATCCCTGCGACCTGCGGAAATATAGCAAACGGAGCAGAGGAGCTAAAATACGAGCAGGTGGGACGCGATATAGTAGCCATGTCCATCGAGTTTGTCACACGGGTACATAATTTTGACGGACTTGCAATGATCGCGACCTGTGACAATATTATTGCCGGCTGCTATCTTGCGGCAATGCGCCTTGATATTCCGTCCATGGTCATCACAGGCGGCTCCATGCAGCCTGGTCAATACTGTGGAAAGACTGTGGTGGAAGCTGACTTAGATTCTGCAAGATTTTCCGGCGCAAAGGAAGAGGAATTGATGGAGATGGAGGACAATGTATGTCCCTCCTTTGGGGCGTGTCCCTCTATGGGAACAGCCAATACCATGCAGATGCTTGGTGAAGTGCTGAATCTGGTGCAGCCTGGGACGTCCACCATTCCTGCATCTGACAACGGAAAGCTTAGAAAAGCGAGGGAAGCAGGAAAATATGCAGTAGAGATTACAAAAGCAGGAAGAAAGCCGTCAAAGTTAATCACAAAGGAGACGCTTCACAACGCTATTATGTTCGATATGGCGGTTGCAGGCTCTACCAATGCGGTGCTTCATCTTCTGGCCTATGCATATGAACTGGGAATCAGACTTACATTAGAAGATTTTGAAAAATACGCTGATGAGATCAAATGCATCAATGCCGTGATACCAAGCGGGCCTTATACGGTAGTAGATTTTCACTATGCCGGCGGAGTCCTTAACGTGATGAAAATGTTGGAGGGGAAGCTTTACACAGAGGCGCCAAGTATGTATGGATGCCCCTGGTCAGAGATTCTTTCAAAAGTTAAGGCTCAGGAGAATCAGGTGATTCATTCTTTGGAGAATCCTCTGTTTAACGAGCCTGGGCTTAAGATTTTGAGAGGAAATCTCTCTCCGAACGGCGCCATCGTAAGGCCGACGGCAGTGTACGATGAAGTGAAATATATGAAAGGAAAAGCAAAGGTATATGACGGAGATCGGGCGGCGTTTGAGGCCCTTCAATCTGGAAAGATTGTACCGGGAGATATTCTTGTGATCCGATATGAAGGATGTAAGGGAGCGCCTGGTATGAAGGAGTTGATGCTAAGCATAGACGCACTGATTGGGCTGGGCCTGCATAAGAGCGTAGGATTGATTTCAGATGCGCGGTTTTCCGGTTTTAATTACGGCGCAATCATCGGCCATGTGTCACCGGAGGCATATGACGGAGGAAATATTGCCCTTGTGGAGGACGGAGATGAGATTGTTATTGATATCCCAAACGGGGAGGTATCGCTGTTGGTATCGGAAGAAGAATTGGCTCTACGAAGAGAGAACTGGGTGTGTCCGCCGCTTAAAGACGAGAAGGGATGTCTGAACATCTTTGCAAGAATGTGCCGGCCGGCAGAGGAAGGCGGGGCGATGCAGCCCTGGGATATATCTGCAAAATATAGATAGAGAATTTTCAGTTATTACGAGGAGGAAGAATATGTTACTGCTGTCAAGAGAAGATATCAAAAAAGTATTTACAATGAGAGATGCAATAGAGGCCAACAAAAAAGCCTTTCAATTACTGGTGGATGGAAAATGCAACGCACCGCTTCGCACCAACATCCAGGCGCCGAAGCAAGAGGGATGTTTCCTTTTTATGCCTGCTTATGTGGAAGAGATGGATACAGCGTCTTTAAAGATTGTCAATGTGTTCCCCCACAATATTGAACAAGGGCTTCCTGCCTTACCTGCTCAAGTGATGTTGATTGACGGGAAAACAGGAGTAGTGCAGGCCCTTATGGACGGCAACTATGTAACGCAGCTTCGCACCGGTGCAGCATCCGGAGCCGCTTTTGATGTTCTGGCGAAAAAGGAATGTAAGATTGGTGCGCTTATCGGAACCGGCGGTCAGGGAGAGGCACAGCTTGAGGCGATGCTGGAAGCCCGAAGGCTGGAGGAAGTAAGGATATGTGGATTACACTATGACCGAACGAAAGTATTCGTGGAGCGGATGCAAAAGGAGATGGCCCATTACGGAGCTAAGCTCATCCCAGTTATGTCCTCAGAGGAAGCAATCGAAGACGCAGACCTGGTGATTACGGCAACACCGGCAGAAAAGCCAGTGTTTGACGGAGAAAAGATAAAGAAGGGGGCGACTGTCAGCTGCATCGGCTCTTATCAGCATCATATGCAGGAGATGTCTCCAACTCTCCTTACCCGAGCCTCCAAGATCTATTTTGATTCACAGGAGGCCGTACTGTCAGAGGCAGGCGATATTCTGATACCGCTGGAGGAAGGGATAATCACAAAGGAGGATTTTACCGGAGATTTGGGAAATGTGCTTAAGGGTGAAGTGACAGGCCGCACGAAGGAGGATGAGATTATTGTGTTTAAATCCGTGGGGGTTGCAGCTCAGGATTTAGTAGCGGCAAGAGAGATTTACGAAAGGGCCGTGAAAGCCGGGATAGGGATGCAGTGGAATTAATTGACACATTCCTCAAAAAAGTATATGATAAAGAGAAAAGACAGAGAACTCTTAGAAATGTGTAGAAAAATATACATAAATGTCCTAGGGGAATTTGTCAAGATAGCCAGGAGGTATAGGACTATGAGATATGAGATTCAGGGAGAAACTCTCCCGGTAGTGATTTGCCACCTTGAAGGCGGCGAGAAGATGATCACAGAAGGCGGCGGCATGTCATGGATGTCACCGAACATGAAGATGGAGACGACGACAAACGGAGGAATCGGGAAAGCATTCGGAAGGATGTTTTCAGGAGAGAAGATGTTTCAGAATGTCTACACTGCTGAGGGCGGAACTGGAATGATTGCATTTGCTTCCAGCTTTCCAGGCTCCATTAAAGCATATGAGATTGCACCAGGCCAGGAGATGATCTTTCAGAAAAGTGCATTTCTGGCAGGAGAAGCAGGGGTGGAGTTATCCGTATTTTTCAATAAGAAGTTCAGCTCAGGTCTGTTCGGCGGCGAGGGATTCATTATGCAGAAGATAAGCGGTTACGGCACCGTATTTGCAGAGTTTGACGGGCATATTGTAGAATATGAGCTGCAGCCGGGACAGCAGATTGTTGTCGACACAGGGCACCTTGCGGCGATGACAGCCACCTGTAAGATGGAGATTAAGAGTGTACCTGGAGTTAAGAACATGCTGTTCGGAGGTGAGGGCCTCTTTAATACGGTGATAAGCGGGCCGGGTAAGGTATGGCTGCAGACCATGCCGATTAGCAATGTGGCAGGCATATTAAGACCATATCTGCCGTCAGGTTCATAGAATTTAGGCATGAAGATAGGAGCTGTACAGGGTAGTTTGTACAGTTCCTAATTTTTTCCCATATGGTCTTTTCGATAATGGATGGGGGAGCAGCCCATGTACCGTTTAAAGATTTGCCCATAATATGCTGGCGTAGAGAACCCTGTCATACTTGCGATTTTTGTAACGCTCTCACCCTCCTTAAGAAGCGGAAGGCTGTTCTGTATTCTCAGAAACAGAATATATTCAAAGATGGTCATTTTCATATATTTCTTAAAAAATCTGCAGCATTCACTTTTGCAAATATTTACATGCTCCGCAATTTCATCCAACGTAAGCTCCTGAGCAGAATGTTCCTGAATATAGGATAAGATTTCCTTTAATCGCGCCAGATGTTTTTGAGGCTGCTGCTCACTGACAGGAAGTGAGCAATAATATAAGTAGAGCTTCTGCCAGATACTAGTGAGTATCAGGTGTACCTGCATTTCGTAGTCTGGCGGTGAGGTCAGAAAGCTGTGATAAATCTGTTGAAGCTGGCCAATAATTTCCTGATGCCAGTCGGCAGCCTCTTGAAGTTTTAGAGAGTGCCATGCCTCGTTTGTGGTAATGAAGTCTACGTATTTTGTCTGAAGCAGGCTGTTTTCATATCCGTAAATAAACCTTGGATGAAAAGTAATAGACAGATAATTACAGTCCGCGCCCTCCACCATGTATCCGGAATGAAGAGAGTTGCTGTTGCAGAATAATCCCTCCCCAGCTCTTAGCAGGTATTTTCTATCGTTCACGAGATATTCAATCTGCCCGGACATAATCCAAGTAAGCTCAATCTCTGGGTGCCAGTGCCAGGGAAAAGAGTCCTGCTCGTATGCCTGTATCTTCTCAAGGCTTATATGGACCGGAAATTCATAATTTCCATGTTTCTTGATTTCTTTCTGATCTTTTTCTGTTTGCAGCTGCATCGTGAATCTCCATTTCCTCAAT
>BLMJ01000287.1 GCA_011960625.1 Lachnospiraceae bacterium
ACCGCAAGGTCGTTATCCCCTTGCATTGCAGCCGTAAAACTGACGGAAAATTCCGGCATACTTGTTCCAAACGCCACCACAGTAAGTCCAATCACAATCGCCGGCACCTTCAAAAGCCTGGCCACGCTGGAACTCCCGTCCACAAAATAATCCGCCCCCTTAATCAAAAACACAAACCCAAGCATCAATAATATATAATCCATCCTGACCTATCCCCAATTTGTATTTGCATATTTTCATGCGCTATGATTAAATGATAAGAGTAGATTGAATGAAAGTCAAGGAGAATTATTATATGATAACAAACACATTAGAAATATTATACGAAGATAATCATATCATAGTATGCGTCAAACCTCACGGCATTGCAACCCAAAGCCGAAGGCTTGGCAGCCCTGACATGGTAAATCTTCTCAAAAATCACATTCACAAGACCTCCCTTTCCAAAGGGGAACCCTATCTCGCTGTCATCCACCGCCTTGACCAGCCCGTTACCGGAATCCTGGTCTTCGCAAAGACCCCTTTTGCCGCCAGAGAATTAAGCCGCCAACTCACAAGCCAAGGTTTCGGCAAATACTACCGCGCCCTTGTAGAAGGGCGCCCCAAAGAGCCTGAAGGAATCCTAGAGCACTATCTTGCCAAAGACCCTCGCACCAACCTATCTCGCGTATGCCCTCCGGAAACCCGCGGTGCCAAACTTGCTAGGCTTCGCTATTTTACCGTCCAAAAAAACCACAGATATTTTTCCGGTGAATATGCCTCCCTGCCAAATGTCACCGAATTAGAAATCAAACTAGACACCGGACGCCACCATCAGATCCGTGTACAATTATCCTACGTCGGCTGTCCCATCATCGGCGACGCCAAGTACAATCCCAACTGTACGGCCGCCCCCTTATGGAGAAACATCTGCCTTAGCGCCTGCCGCCTGGACTTCTACCATCCTAAAACCCACAAACTCCTTCATTTTCACCTGGGCGACTGATCCTTTCCCACAGAAAAAAGAGGGCATCTACTCGCCCTCTTCCTCCAATGCTTCTTCGTACTTCTCAAGGATAATACTCTGTATGCGCTCTCGTGTTCCTGAGTTAATCGGATGTGCAATATCTCGATACTCTCCGTCCACTGCTTTCTTGCTCGGCATAGCGATAAAGAGTCCCTTCTCACCCTCGATGACTTTGATATCATGTACCACAAACTCCTCGTCCATCGTAATGGACACAACTGCC
>BLMJ01000288.1 GCA_011960625.1 Lachnospiraceae bacterium
AAAGAACATGTGCTGAGTTTTGCTGGACATGTACACCGCTTGTAATTGAACATGTACTGACAGAGTTTAATGAAGCAATATGTACATATATTGATGCCGATATTTATTTTTTCTCGAGTCCTTCAAATATTATTCAGGAAATTATTGATAATAATTGTTCAGTAGGATTAGTGAAACATAATTTTGAAAGAGACTGCGAATATGGAAAACATGTATTTGAAGTGGGGAAATATTGTATACAATTTAATACTTTTTTGAATAACCAGATTGGTTTGCAGGTTTTACGAGACTGGAAAGAGAATTGTTTGAAGTGGTGTTATCACCGATTGGAGGACGGGAAGCTTGGGGATCAAAAATATCCTGATAAGTGGAGACAGAGGTATGAAGGTATATATGAATCTCGGAATTTGGGGGCAGGAGTAGCACCTTGGAATTTGCATTTATTTACATATATTTCTAGCAGAAATAGAGAAATATGGATGAAAAGCAAAGCAAAAATATTTAAAGTGGTTTTTTATCACTTTGAAGGAATGAAATATTTAGGCAGAGATGATATATGTCTAAATATTTGGAATCCTTGTGTTGAAAAAACAGGCAAGAAAATTAAGATTTTGTATGGTGAATATTTAAGAGAGATAAGAGATATCCGCACATTTTTGGACAAAAAATATGGAGTTACCTTTGAACATATGTTAATTAGTAAAGATATATTTTTAGAAAAAGATTACTCTTTGATGCAATTTTGTAAAGACGATGGGATAATAGATGGATTGAAAAAATGGATGAAATATCGCAAATATAATATAGTTAGAATTAATAAAATAACATAGAATTGTAGGAGTTAAATTAATGTTTTTGCAGGAAAAGGTTAGGGAATTTAATAAAAAATTTGAAGTATTGAAGAATATAAAAGATATAGCCGTATGGGGCGCAGGTATACATACAGCAAAGCTTTTCGAAAAGACAAATTTACTTTCTTATGATATAAAGAGAATTATAGATATAGATAAAAAGAAACAGCAAGAGCGATATTTTGGGTTTAATATAAAGTCGCCGGAAGAGATAAAGTGGCGGGGGATGGGAGCTGTGGTCATTTCAGTTCCAGGAAAAGATAATCAAATTTCGGATATATTGAGGGAGGAGTGGGGATATGAGGGAATTATTATCTCTTTATACGAAGAAAAGAAATGCATGCCTTTTTATCTATTAGGTGATATTAATGTAGAAGAGATATGTTATTTTGGAGAATATGATAACTGGAATAATGCATATGAGGATTGTAAAGGGTATGATGATAATGCTATTTTGGAAAAAGTGATTAGATCGACAAAAAAAGTATTGAATTGCGAAGCTGTGTGGGAAAGAGACGGGTATTTGTTTTATGAAAAAAAATATAATTACTATTTATGTTCGGCAATCTTAAGATGTGCGGTTCAGAATGGCAATCAAGGCGTTCGTATACTGGATATAGGAGGGGCGTTAGGAAGTAGTTATTTCCAAAACAAAGATTATTTGATAGATGTAGAAAAGTTAGAGTATGTGGTTGCAGAACAAAAGGGGTTTGCTGATTATGGGCATGAAAATATAGAAAATAAAAATTTGAAATTTATGAATAGTGAAGAAAAATATGGGGATCATGGAAGATTTGATATTGCCTTAATGTCTGCAAGTTTGCAGTACATTTGTAACTATAAAAGTATTATTAACAAAATAATAAAGGCAAGACCACGGTATATCATTCTTGATAGAGTTTTGATTAGTGACAGAACACGAATATGTAAAGAAACAGTGCCAAAGAAAATATATGAAAGCAGTTATCCGGTTATAATCTTTACTGAAAAGGAAATTATTGATTTTTTTACACCAGAGTATAAACTAGTTGAAAAAGATATTGCGAGCGTTCCTGAAAACATATATTTTGATGATGGAAAAGCAAACTCGCACTATTATGTTTTTAAAATAT
>BLMJ01000289.1 GCA_011960625.1 Lachnospiraceae bacterium
GTAAGGCTCTTGGCGAGGCAGGTAAGAAGCCATTCAAGAATGACCAGAGAGAATTTGTATCTGCTGAGAAGAAGGCGGCCGCAGAATCCGCACCGCTTACGGCAAGCGATAAAAAGAAGATTATTGCAATTATTCTTGTAACAATTTTCTCAGCTATTTTCTGGATGGTATGGTATATGGCTTACATGCCGGCATACTATTACTTTGGATGGGGTAATGGCTCAGACTTCTTGAACCATGCGAATTGGTATATTGGAAGCTTCCAAATTCCTACCTCTTGGTTTGACTCTATCAACGCCCTTGTTTGTATCATTTTAGGACCTGTTCTTGCGGGCGTTTGGACTAAGATGGCTGCAAGACCTCAGGGAGATATGAGTATGTTTAAGAAGACGGCTCTTGGTACTATGCTGGTAGGTGTGTCTTACCTTGTTATGGTTCTTGCTGATATGATTAGAGGCGACGGACAATGTTCTGTATTCTGGCTGGCGCTTGTCTGCCTGTTAATGTCCGTAGGCGAGATGGTATTCTCCCCACTTGGCAACTCTTTCGTATCTAAGCTGGCTCCTGCTAAGGTTCTTGGTCTGCTGCTTGGCTTCTGGCCAATCGCAGTATTCCTGGCACAGCAGATTTACCCAAAAGTATACTCTTGGCTGGCTACACTTCCGTTCATCGCATATGGCGTGGTTGGTGCAGTCGTAATCGTATTTGGTCTGATTCTTTGGGCATGCAGCGGTAAACTGGATGCATTGGAGAAGGAGTCATAAGAAGATGTTATAAGAACCGCTGCTTCACAGATGAGCAATCATCCATGGAACAGCGGTTCCTTTTTTAACAGCAGTATTTACAGGCGTGAGTATTTATTTCTATTTTAATCCTTTCATCATACGGGACGAAATCAGACATTCATCTCCATTAACCATATAGATCACCCGATTCTGAAAATCAATTTCCTTGATATTGTCCTTGTTCACCAAAAAGGACCGGTGACAGCGATAAAATCGCTCGTCTACCTCCTTTTCAATCTCTTTGATTTTCCCTAAAAATTCCATCTGACGATTTTTGCAATGTAAAATAATCTTATGCACATTGGTCGATGTTTCAAAAAAGAGAATATCGTCATAATCTACTGTGAATACCTTTTCGTTTACTTTCACAGAAAAATTTGCATGTACTTTATTATTAATCGACGCAAATCTCTGATTCGCTTTGAGAATACACTCGTAGATTCTTTTCCCCAAATCTTCAGGGGCATCCTTCAAAATGAAATCCAACGCCTCTAATTTGTAAATGAATGTCATGTAACTCATTTCCGAATGGGTTGTAACAAAGATAATAAATCCTCTTGGATCGTATTTTCTGATTTCCTGCGCCAAGGTCAACCCTGTCATATCTGAACCAAGAGCAATATCCAGAAAATATATTCCAACCTCCTCTGTTTCTTTCACTTTTTCCAGGATTCTATGGGGGTCTTCAGAAACACAGCTAAGTTCCATGTCCAGATCTTCCATAAGAACTATATTTTCGATCACTTGCTGTATCTTATTCCTTTGCACTTCTATATCTTCACATATATATATTTTTAACATACTGCATTTCTCCTTACAGTTGCCTCCTTACCATAGCGAAAAACAAATCTTTCCAGCTGTACCAGGGACATTTCTTGTTTGATATCATTATCACGAAACCCTTGGAATTTGTCAATAAAAAAGAATACAAACAGATGTTAAAACGTAACAGTAAAGCCTAAAGGCCAAACTGTTACGTTAAAACTCCAGTTTAGTCTTTCATAAGATCTAAGAAGGTGTCTTCCAAAGTCTCGGCTGCCTCATAAAGTCCTGTCATCACCACATTGCGGGACGCCAGTAATTTTGCGACAGACATCTTTTCGTTTGCACCAATCATGATCCGTACCTCCTGCTCATTCTGTGGAACTATATGGTATCCATTTTCCAAAAGAACCTTTTGCGCGGCTTCTATATCCGGACTTTCAATTACATAAGTAATCTTTTTCTCCTTACTATCGCTGCTAAGATCCATAAACTGAATGACTTCACCTTTTTTGATTATAATCGCCCTGTCGCACATCTTTTCCAATTCCCCCAACAAGTGGCTTGAAATCAATACCGTAATATTCTTTTCATCTGCGATTTTCCGGATATACTCGCGGACTTCATGTATACCTTCCGGATCCAGTCCGTTGGTTGGTTCATCCAATACTAAAACATCGGGATCCTTCAATAACGCCTGGGCGATTCCCAATCTTTGCCTCATTCCAAGGGAGTATGCCTTGACATTTTTATTTGCCGCCCCCTTAAGGCCTAACAATTCCAGCAATTCTTCTACTTTCTTTTTTCCCACGCCGTTTAATCCGGCAAAGTACATTAGATTCTGATATCCCGTGTTGTATGGATAGAAATTAGGAGTTTCAATCATGCAGCCTATATCTCTGACGCCGCTTAAGTCCACTTCCCCGGTATAATTTCTGGTCAGCCCTACTAAGATTTTCATGATACTGGTTTTTCCGGCTCCATTTGGCCCAATCAACCCGGTAATCTCTCCGCTCCCAAGTTCAAAGGATACTTTATTTAAAATCTGAAAATCTTTTGCTTTCTTACTGACATTATTAACTCTTAATACACTGTTCATATCTTCTCCTCCTACTCCTGCCGCTCAGGTCTTCCTTTTTTCTTAACAACTTTATTATAAAACATAAAATCACTATTCTGTCTTTTTTGTCGCAAACGCCGATTTTCAAATCGTAAATGCGTTTTCCCTTGCCTATTTATCTGCAATAAACTATAATAATAGAGCGAAATTGTACGGCTTGAAGGAGTTTTTATGATGACACTAATTTTGTTCTCTTCCATACTTGTTGGGCTTATGTTGACCTGCGACGTTTTTATATTGACCCATCCGCTTCTTTCCGCAAATAAATACCTTATTTTCTTTCTATCCTTGTCTTCCCTTGCTTTTCTGCAAACCAATTTTAACCTTCCTCTTGTGTTATTTATTACCCTGGGGGTAAATTCTCTCCTGTTAGTAAAATTCTCTAAAAAATTATATACTATTTTTTATATACCGCTGGGTTATATCATAAACTGCGTTTTAGTCAATGTAATCGGGCTTGCAGGCAATATATTGTGGGATATCTCCGTCAAAGATTTAAACTCAGATAAATTTCTTCTTATCATGAACTCTCTTTGTACGATTGCGGCGTCCTGTCCCGTTCTTTATCTGGTCAGGCTATTGTTTCAGAAATATCTTATTCGTATATTTGAGACAATGAACAAAAAACTTATTGCTTTACTTGTATTCATCCTTCTGCTCTGTGCCTTTTTGATTTTTATGCTGGCTTCCTTTTTTGATACCTTGGAAATTACCCACAGAGAATATTTTTTAATGTCTTCTTCGGTCCTCCTTTATTCTGTGTTTACAATTAGTATCATCATTTTTGTACTGCGCACAGAAAAAAAGAGCTTTGAAGCTCAGGAACGAGTAGAATATCTGAAAAACCTAAATGAATACACGAAAAATCTGGAAATGGTATATCAAAACTTACGTTCTTTCCGGCATGACTATTTCAATATTATGGCTTCCCTTGCCGCATATATTGACGCCAAAAACTATGATGAATTAGAAACCTTTTTCTATAGGCATATTTTACCTATGCAGAAGAACCTTACGCTAAAAAACAGCGCGTTAAACAACCTGCTTCATATCCATATATTGGAACTGAAAAGTATTCTATATACCAAGCTGCTCTTAGCCGTCAATCAGGATATCGAAGTGAATATTGATATTCCGGACGAAATCGATTCTGTTGCCATGGACCCCGTCGACATGACCCGAATGTTTGGAATTTATCTGGATAATGCCATAGAGGCGTGTCTTCAAACAGAGCGTCCGGTGGTGAATCTTCATGTGGGTAAAATGAAGCAGGATATCGTATTTATTATTTCAAATACGTTTATTGACAATGGTCTTTCCGTAACACAGATGTATAAGAAGGGAGTTACCACAAAGGGGGACGGACATGGTATCGGTCTTCACAATGTGTCTGAAATATTGAACCGCTATAATAATATTTACCATGAAACCTTGATGAGAGAAGGGTTATTCATACAACAAGTTCAGATATCAAAAAGTATACTGATATAAGGAGTTTTTTATGATTACACTGTATTTGACAGCTTCCATACTTATTGCGCTTATGCTGGTCTGCGACATTTTTATATTGACTTACCCCCGTCTTTCCGTAAATAAATACCCCATTTTCTTTTTATCATTTTTTTCGCTTTTTTACATATTAATATATTTTAATTTTAACGCTATGCTGTTTGTTATACTGGGAGTAAATTCCATTCTGTTAGCCAGCTTCACAAAGAAATTATATTCGATTTTTTTTATTCCTATCGGTTATGTTATAAACTGCGTTTTAGATAATCTAATAGGGCTTGCAGCCAATATGTTATGGGGACTCTCCGTTAAAGAATTAAATGCAAATATATATCGTGTCATCCTAGTTCTCCTCTGTACGATAGTCGCCTCCTGCCCTGTCCTTTATCTGGTCAGGCTGTTGTTCGAAAGATACCTGAACAGTATTTTTGAAAAAATGAACAAGAAACTAACTGCTTTGATCGCTATAACCCTTTTTCTTTGCGCTACTATGATTCTTACGCTGGCTTCCTTTTTTGATACCCTGGAAATTACGCGCAGGGAGTTCTTTTTAATGGTTTCTTCGATTGTCCTCTATTCTGTGTTCACAATCAGTATGATTCTTTTCGTACTTTACACAGCTAAAAAAAGTTATGAAGCTCAGAAAAAAGTGGAGTATCTGGAAAACCTGAATGAGTACACCCAAAATCTTGAGATGGTATATAATAATCTTCGTTCTTTCCGGCATGATTATATCAATATTATGGCTTCCCTCTCCGCATATATTGATGAGAAAAAGTATGATGAACTTGAAGCCTTTTTTTATGAACATATTTTTCCTATGCAAAAAAATCTTACGCAAAAGAACAGCGAATTAAACAACTTATTACATATCCATATATTGGAATTGAAAAGTATCTTGTATACCAAACTGCTTCTGGCCGTCAATCAGGATATTGAAGTGAATATTGATATTCCGGATGAAATTGATTCTGTTCACATGGACCCCGTTGACATGACCAGAATGTTTGGGATTTATCTGGATAATGCCATAGAGGCGTGTCTGGAAACAAGTCATCCGGTCGTGAATCTTCATCTGGGCAAGATGAATCAGGATATCGTATTTATTATATCAAATACGTTTATTGACAAAGGCCTTTCCGTTGCGCAAATGCACAAAAAGGGAGTAACCACAAAGGGGAACGGTCATGGAGTCGGCCTTTGCAATGTGTCTGAAATATTGAACCGTTATGATAATATTTACCATGAAACCTTGATGAAAGACGGATTGTTTATACAACAAGTTCAGATATCAAAAGGGACTGTCAGAAAATAGTTCGTCCAAGGCGGGGAGACGCCGATTAATACCGACGTTTCCCCTTTTATGAATGAGTCCATTGTTAATATTCCTGCTTCTTATAAATCTTTTTTCTGTAAAATGGATATACCAAAGACTGAAAATACAATACCCGTGACCAGAAATACTGTGATATTTTTGATATTCCAAACCTGATACATCAGGAATTGGTCAGACACGCAAAACAGCACATAATCCATCACTTTTTCCAGCGCACTTATTTTCTGTCCAATCATCTGTAAAATGCCTGGCATTACCCAAAACAGTACGATCAGATAAATAAAAGGTATAATTGTTGTATTATAAAAGCATGTGACCATCACTGCTGTCGCGCCTATGGCAAAACCATAAATCATATAAATTAGTATTTCTTTTCCTATGGTCCCAAATAGCATAGGTACTGTCCAAGGCTGTTTACAGAGTATCAAAGCAATGTCATATAAAATTCCTCCGCATAAACCTATCAACATATTGGCAAGGGCTACGCTCACAATTTTTGCCGTGATAATTTGGACTCTGCTGCTTCGTGAGGTAAAAACAAATGTCGCTGTTTTTAAATCAAATTCTTCCCCTAAACTCTTTGCCGCCAAAAACATGATTAAGATACTGGAAAAGTTTCCCAAAAATGCGATTACGTTGTGTACCCCAAAACTATCCGGAAACGCATATGCACCGTATGTCATTCCTGCTCCCATGACCAACACCATAATCAGTCCTAATAGAAACTCTCTTTTTTTCAATAATTTGGTTAATTCCAGCAGTGTAATGTTGATAATCCTTTTCATAACTTCAATTCTCCTTTCGATTTAATCTCATTATAATCATTTTCGATTCCCATTCTCGTTTTTTTCTTAAATGGGCATAAATTTGTCGTAAACGTATTAGTAAGACTAGAAAGTGAACTGAATTTTTCTTCCATTGTATTGCATTTTTCTTCTTCTGCCTGATAAACTAATCCCTGTGACATCAGTGTTTTCGGTCACTTTCACTTAATGACCTTATCTATTAGGAACGTAATTTGTCCTTGTCTTAAGACCAATTTGAAAAATTCTTTCTGTATTTTTCTTTGCATTTTTAATCAATATATCCTCCTCTACTCTCATATATCTGGCTAAATCTTTTACTACATATTTTATATTTTGTGGTACATTAGTCCTCGCAAGTCCCGGAACATTTTTAGGAACCAGATATGGTGCATCAGTCTCCACAAGAATCCGATCCAACGGAATGATATGCACAGCTTCTCTTAATTCTTTCCCACGACGGTCATCACAAATCCATCCAGTAATACCAATCGAAAATCCCATTGAAAGGTACTTATCCAATGTTTCTTTATCACCTGTAAAACAATGAACTACAGATTTTCTGCAAATATCAGAATGCTTTTTAAATCTCTTTATAAAATCATCCGATGCACTACGTTCATGCAGAAATAATGGCTTGTTAAGTTTTTCCGCCAGAACAATATGCTTTTCTAGGCATCTTATCTGATTCTCTTTTGTAGAAAACATCCTGTCGTAATCTAAACCACATTCTCCTACCGCAACCATTTTGTTATTCTCTGAGATAACCTGCTCGATAAACTGAAAGTCTTCCTGCTTTGCACGATCCGCATTATGAGGATGTATTCCTGCAGTTCCAAAAACATTATGACTTTTAACAAAATCATTTATTTTTCTATTCTCTTTAGTATCTGTTCCTGTCAAAATACAACACACTTTGTTATTCCAAGCTTCTTCCACTACTTTTTCTGGCTTTGGAAACTGTTTACAAAACAGATTTAAACCAATATCGTAATATTTTACAACCTTCTCTTTTAATTGTTCTTCTGTAGGTTTTTGTCCGCTCTCAATTCTGTTCATAATAAAGCTCCTTTTTTAATTGATTGCAAGTCTATCCTTTCTAAAATTAACAAACTCAAATAGATTTCTGCAAATTTTTCAAGATCCCTTTTTTAAGGGCAGAGAATCTCCAATTAAATGAACGGTGTTCATAGATGATCACTTCTGTTTTCCACTGACATAACTTCTGACACGGCCTTTATTGACGCAAGCGGTGTGTTGATATCGTGGCTTAATGATGCAATCAATTCTTTTTTGACTGGTTCGCCCTGCGCTCATTTTCTCGCGCATAGCATAATTCCTCGCGTATGATGTCAAAGCTTTCTGTAAATACACCAAAAATGTTTGACCTGTCCATTTGCAGCGGAACATCCAGCTTGCCTGACGAGATATTTGCAGCAAATCTTTCCATATCCCGGTAAGGCTGCAGAATGGCTTTAATCACAATCTTTTGACGAATACAATAGGGAATGGAAGGAATTTCTCATAAATAAAGTCAGTATGGAGCTAACGTCTAGGTTTCCACTTATGTCCACAGTTTTTACAATAATTCATTGTATCACCAGAACCTATAAAACCTGATAATCTGGAATATCCTCTTTGAATTGCTTCTATCGCAGTTGAATCACATTTAGGGCATTTGGGGCTTTCGGGGCCTTGGTGCATACGTTTAATTTCAATGATTTTTTCTTGAGAAAGATTGAATGGAACTATGTCTACACTTTCACCATTTTTTCTAACAAAATTTTTATTTGATTTGCTTCTTCTACTGAACAATTTGTCTTTACACAATATATATTATCTACTATGTTTTTTGCTGTTACGAAGTCGCATCCTACTATTTCTCTAATCTGCTTAATAATTTTTACTTTTCTTTCGCCGCAAGAAACTAAGATAACAGAATATATATTATTATCTTTTTTCCTATTTGTAGACATAGATATGGGACAACCGCAGTTCGGACAACTTTCTGCAAATCCGCTTACTTCATGATTACATTCAATACATTTTATTAATGACATTACTATAATTCTTTTCTTAAATATAATATATCTATTTTAGATTTTATAATATTTTACCATATAAAGCTAATATTATTGTTTTAACTTACCTAAAATTTTTAAATTCCACCGTTTTGTTTATACGGTAAAATTTACTCTTACACAGCTGATATTTACTCTTTCATAAAAAAGTGCTATTGTTATGGAGCTGTCGGTTAGCTTTTTACTAGCCTATTTCCTCAACTACTACCGCTGTTCCATTTACAGATACTCCAATCATATTATTAGAAAATGTTGTAATATCAAAATCTATCCCAATTATCGCATTCGCAGTAATTGCTAAAGCATTTACAATCATCTGTTCTTGCGCAAGCCGCTTTGCTTGTGATATTTTTCCTTCAAAAGCCTTGGAAGAAATACCAAATATATCTGATATACTCGCAGATAATTCACTGTAAAAACCTGTACCAAGAACAATCTCTCCATGTACTAAATCTAAATACTTTGTAATCTTATATCCTTCAAAATTATATCCTGTATTTACCAAAAAGTTTTTACGTTTTTCTTTTATTTCTTCATATCTTAATACTTGTATTTTTTCTTTGTTATATATTTCCTGCTTCAAATCTTTTATTTTCTGCAATTCGTTTTCAATAGCATTCTGTACTTCAAGAGGAACTCTATACTCCCTCATTTTCTCTTTCAGACCATTTTCATTTTTTATTATTTGATCTACATTCTTTGCTTCTTTCATTCCTCGAATAAATGAAGTGCATTGATAACAAGTAATATATTCTTCCGTGATTTTATACCTGTCTTCCCCAAATACACCTATTTTTCGTCCACATATACAACATTTAAGCATTATTTATTCCCTCCCCTATATTCATTCTAAATATCCCATCTCTTAACGAATCCATTATAACACAATACACTGCAAACCCAAACATAAAAAACAACATAATATATCAGTTTGAGAAGCAGGGC
>BLMJ01000290.1 GCA_011960625.1 Lachnospiraceae bacterium
GACGAACAAGAAGCTTAATAAAGATGCATCCCGAGTATAGATTCATAACGGTGTCTGATTGGATGAGGGATAAAGCGGCTAAGAATTGGAAAGTGGATTCAAGACTTTGGAGTGTTATTCCCAATTTCATCGATGAAGAACTATATCAATATGTCCCCAAACCAGTAGGGCAGCGTTTTAATCTTTTGACGATCCGGTCATTTGCTACGCCTAAGTATGCAAATGACATTACCATTGAATTAATTAACCGGCTCCAGAAGTATGGATGGTTTCATAAATTAAATATTAAAATAATCGGAGATGGTGTTCTCTTCGATGGTTTAATTCGTAAATTACAAAAAAAAGATAACATAATTGTTGAAAAAAGTTTTCTTGCCCAGGAGGATATACAGAAATATCATCAGGAGTATGGTGTATTTTTATGTCCAACCAGACAGGATGCGCAAGGAGTTTCAATGTGTGAAGCTATGTGCAGCGGCCTGATTCCCATAACGCTGGATAATACTGCTATCCCAGAATTTCTTCCGGATAGGAGGCTTGCATGCAAAAATTTAGACGAAATGGAAATTTTAGTAAAACAGATTATTGAAAATCCAATCGAATTTTCCAAAATCTCTAAAAAATGTTCTGATTACATTGTGGACAAATGTGGATACAATTCAACGATAATGAAAGAACTGGAATTGTTTAAGATATAATTATAACATTTTGAAATAGTTGGTGCTGGGTATGGGTGTAAAGAACAAAGTGATAGCAAACATGGCTTGGAAATTTGCTGAAAGAATAACGGCACAGTTTGTCACAGCAATCGTTTCAATCATTCTGGCAAGAATTTTAAGTCCTACGCATTATGGACTTGTAGCCATTGTTGAGATATTTATTACATTTGCGAATGTCTTTGTGAGCGACGGTTTTGGAAGCGCTTTAATTCAAAAAAAAGATGCGGATTCATTGGATTTTTGTTCTGTTCTATATTTTAATATTTCTTTTTCTGTTTTGCTGTATATACTGTTGTATCTAATAGCGCCGTCTATTTCACGATTTTACGGAGCTGGTTATGAAGAGATTACGCCTGTATTACGAGTACTTGGGCTAAGACTTATTCTGTCCGCAATAAACTCTGTCCAACAGGCATATGTTTCAAAACATATGATTTTTAGAAAATTTTTCTGGGCTACATTATTAGGTACCGTGTGTTCGGCGGTTGTAGGAATCACAATGGCCTATAAGGGGTATGGCGTCTGGGCGTTGGTTTTTCAATACCTTACCAATACAACGGTAGATACGTTTGTTTTGAATCGCTCATTAAAGCTTAAACCTAAATTAATGTTTTCATTTGTAAGGCTCAAAGGGATGTTAAAATATGGCAGCGGAATATTACTTGCTAAGCTTCTTATTACTGGGTATCAGGAGTTAAGAGCTTTGATTATTGGGAAGATGTATAGTAGTTCAGAGCTGGCTTATTATGAAAAAGGACGCCAGTTTCCTAAACTAATTGTGACTAATATTGACTCATCCTTAGGCGCTGTTTTATTTCCTAAGATGTCTATTGAACAATCAAACCTGCCGAGAATAAAAGAAACCACTAGAAATTCTATAAGGTTTAGTTCCTTTGTCATGTGTCCTTTGATGCTGGGACTTGCTGCTATTT
>BLMJ01000291.1 GCA_011960625.1 Lachnospiraceae bacterium
CGGTCGTCCAACAGTACGATGCTCTTGTCCTGCGCATCCTCGTCCACCCTGCCGATTTTCTTCGCCAGTTTGATAATCCAACCAGATACAGGGAACAAAAGTACCGTCGTACCGATATTGAATGCCGTATGCACCATACTGATCTGTGTCTGTGTAATATATCCAAATCCAATCTCCGGGTTCACAAACTCATAGTAAATAATTGCAGCTGCGCTGAACAATACCGTACCGATAACATTAAACAATAGATGCATCAGCGCGGCAGTCTTGGCGTTCTTCTTCGCTCCAAGACTTGAAAGGATTGCAGTAACGCAAGTACCGATGTTCTGTCCCATGATAATGTAAACTGCTGCGCTGAATGGAACCAGCCCCGCCGCCGCAAGGCTCTGCAGAATACCCACTGACGCCGAGGAGCTCTGTATTACAGCGGTCACGAAAGCGCCCGCAAGGATTCCCAGCAACGGATTATCCCCAAGGGTTACGAAAAGATTACAGAAGCTCTCCGACTCCTGCAGGGGCGCGACTGCCGAAGACATGGTTGTAATGCCGATAAAAAGCAGTCCGAAACCAACGATGATACTCGCCACTTCCTTGGAAGAACGGCGTTTTCCTGTCAGCATGATAATAACTCCGAGCATGACTGCAATGGGCGCCAACTTGGAGGGGCTTAGGAATTTCGCCCACTCTACCGCAGACACCAACCATCCGGTCACCGTCGTACCGATATTCGCTCCCATAATAACGCCCATCGCCTGTGTCAGGTTCATGATTCCTGCATTGACAAATCCGACTACCATGACCGTCGTCGCGGATGAACTCTGAATAACGGCTGTAATAACCGCGCCTAAAAGGACACCCATCAGCTTATTCTTGGTCAAGACTTCCAGCAAGGACTTCATCTTGTTGCCGGCAGCATTTTCCAAACCTTGCGCCATGATTTGCATACCATATATGAACATTCCAAGTCCACCGACAAATGGTATGATGATATCTAAGTAATTCATTTTCTTCCTCCCTCGTAAGGTTTTGCCTCCACGCCTGCGGCTTGGGGGCAGCTCTTTTTTCTATGTAACTCCGGAATCACAATAAAATAATTCCGGAAATACATGACTCACATTCTCTTTTACATTAACATCTCTCTTCAAAGAAAACAACTACTATTTTGTGGATGTGCATGAACCTTACCAAATCTTAACAGCTACTTCTTCATCTTTGGCTCAAATACAAGGGATGCAAGATAGCTGAACACAAGAGCTGCAGATATCCCCACCGCGCTCGCCTTAAAACCGCCCATGAAGATTCCGATGAACCCTTCGTTATCTACCCCCTCCTTAACTCCCTTCCACAAGAGATTTCCAAATCCTGTCAGCGGCACGCTTGCACCTGCGCCTGCAAAATCCTGGAATGGCTGATAGATATGCAATGCTCCAAGCACCGCGCCGCTGCATACCAGAAGCACCATGACCCGCCCTGGCATCAGCTTTGTCCTGTCAAGGAGAATCTGCACCAAAGCACAGATAACGCCTCCGACCCAAAATGCATTTATATAATCCATAACTTCACTCCTCTAACAATGCTCTAACACGATTCCGTGTGCGATTCCCGGCACACTTGAACCTTCATTATAACTTACCGTGGACATCAACGCCCCCGTCGGCACGAACAGCACCCGTTTCCACTCCCCGCGATTCAGCTTGGGTAAAATATACGCCGATAATGTTGTAGCAGCGCAGCCGCAGCCGCTTCCTCCCGCATGGGTATCCTGGGATACTTGATCGAATATGGTCATCCCACAATCCATATGGTTTTTCTTGATATCGTACCCCTTGCCCCTCATCAGATCAAACAGGATACTCTGTCCCACATATCCCAAATCTCCTGTCACAATCCGATTATAATCATCTGCGCCAGGGAGTGGCCACCTCCATGGGCGT
>BLMJ01000292.1 GCA_011960625.1 Lachnospiraceae bacterium
GGGTGATTGAGCTTGCGGACGCATTTCAGATGTGCACGAAGAAGGAGACGTACGAGTATCTGATTCGTGTGGCGAAGCAGCCGAAGAAGTTTGCGCTTACAGAGGTTCTTCTTGAGACCTTATCAATTATCGCATATAAGCAGCCTGTTACGAAGCTGGAAGTGGAGAAAATCCGTGGGGTGAAGTCAGACCATGCGGTCAATAAGTTAGTGGAGTATAATCTGGTGTGTGAGTGCGGAAGATTGGATGCGCCGGGAAAACCGATTCTATTCGGGACTACAGAGGAATTTTTAAGACGCTTCAGCGTTCAGTCTGTGGAAGATTTGCCTAGCCTGAATGCAGAGCAGATGGAGAGCTTTAAGGAGGAAGCGGAGGAAGAAGCCCAGTTAAAGCTGGATATTTAGGCAGGCATGATCTGTCAGGCAGCTTTGCTGGGACGATAGAATTTTGTAGGAATAGGTGGGAGGCTGGCTACATATATTTCAGTAACGTAGTGATATGTGGTGTGGCGATGAAAAAGAAAATGATAGTGTGCAGTCTCATGATTTGTTTGTTGTTATCTATGTTCGGAAGTTTTCAGGTCCGGGCAGAGGAAAGCGCAGAGGCGCCGGAACAGTTATACGCCCGGTCAGCGGTGTTGATGGATGCTGACAGTGGGCGTGTTTTATTTGGAAAAGAAGAGTCGGAAATACGTCCAATGGCCAGTACCACCAAAATCATGACCTGTATTCTGGCTCTTGAGAATCAAAAAGAAGGGCAGATTGTTACAGCATCCTCTTATGCGGCGGGCAGACCCAAGGTTAAGCTTGGTGTCCATGACCAGGAACAATTCTATCTTAAGGATCTTTTGTATTCCTTAATGTTGGAATCACACAATGACAGTGCGGTGGTAATTGCGGAAGGAATCTCAGGCTCCGTGGAGGAATTTGCAGGTCTGATGAATCAGAAAGCAAAGGAGTTAGGATGCAAGGATACGCATTTTGTAACCCCTAACGGGCTGGATGACAGCGACGGGGGCGGAATACACGCTACGACGGCAAGAGATTTGGCAGCAATTATGCGGTATTGTATCAAGCAGTCTCCCTGTCGGGAAGAATTTTTGGAGATTACGCGGACAAAGAATTATCAGTTCAGCGATGTGGAGGGAGGACGGAGTTTCTCATGTGTCAACCATAATGCATTTCTGGATATGATGGACGGGGCGCTGACCGGAAAGACTGGGTTTACCTCAGATGCAGGCTACTGCTATGTGGGGGCCCTGGAGCGTGACGGCAGGACCTTCATTGTGGCCCTTCTGGCATGCGGATGGCCGAACAATAAGAGTTATAAGTGGACGGATACCCGAAAACTGATGGAGTACGGGATTGATAATTATCAGTATCGGGATGTGTGGGAGGACATGGTTTTGCCGGATATAAAGGTAAAAAATGGAGTAGAAGAGGAGATGCCCTATGAGACAAAGCTTGCGCTTCCTGTCTATGTAGAGGGGAAGGAGGAACTTTCTGTGCTGCTTCGCGGGGACGAAGAGGTGGAAATAAAAACAAAGCTTAAGGATTCTCTGACGGCGCCGGTGCGAGCGGGGGACGTGGTGGGAAGTATACGGTATTTTCTTCAAGGGGAGGAGATTGCAGCCTATCAGGTAGTGACCAAAGAGGGGATGAAAGAAAGGGATCTGGCCTGGGCGTTTCGGTGGATTACGCAACTGGCTTTATTGTGATAAGCAGTTGACAAAAAGAGAGAAAATGTGTTATTTTAAGAACAGTTAAATGGTTTAGATCGGTCTGATACATTTATATTTTTCTGAACAGTTTCTAAGAGGTACATCTGGATAAGTCCAAATATTTTCATGTATTTTCCTGAATTTGGTGTTGACATTTTGTAGCAAGTATACTACTATATTAATCAGAAAGCGAACATTCGTTCGTTTGGCGAAAAGGAGATTGTAAGATGGCGAATGAAGATAAGAAAAAGGCATTGGATGCTGCAATAGCGAAGCTTGAGAAGGATTTTGGAAAAGGAACGGTTATGAAGCTTGGAGATCCGAAAGCACAAGTAGCTGTGGAGACGATTCCGACAGGGTCTTTAAGCCTTGACCTGGCCTTAGGGCTTGGCGGAGTGCCAAGAGGAAGGATTGTGGAGGTATACGGGCCGGAATCCAGCGGTAAGACCACAGTTGCATTACATATGATTGCAGAGGTGCAGAAGAGGGGAGGAATTGCAGGGTTTATTGACGCGGAGCACGCGCTGGATCCGGTTTATGCCAAGAATATCGGCGTTGACATTGATGAGTTGTATATCTCACAGCCAGACAGCGGGGATCAGGCTCTTGAGATTACAGAGACTATGGTGCGCTCCGGCGCCATGGATATTATCGTCGTGGATTCCGTGGCGGCGTTGGTGCCGAAGCAGGAGATA
This sequence comes from Lachnospiraceae bacterium, assembly GCA_011960625.1. GTDB lineage: Bacteria > Bacillota > Clostridia > Lachnospirales > Lachnospiraceae > Sporofaciens. The sequence goes on from BLMJ01000292.1 coordinate 2,416, forward strand.
GAAGGAGATATGGGAGACAGCCATGTGGGACTGCAGGCGAGGCTGATGTCCCAGGCTCTCCGTAAGCTGACGCCGGTAATCAGTAAGTCCAACTGTGTGGTAATCTTTATCAACCAGCTTCGTGAGAAGGTGGGTGTGATGTTCGGGAATCCGGAGACGACCACAGGAGGACGCGCTCTTAAGTTCTATGCGTCGATTCGTATGGATGTCAGAAGGGTTGAAACGTTGAAGCAGAGCGGTGACATGGTGGGGAACAGGACGCGTGTGAAGATTGTGAAGAATAAGATTGCGCCGCCCTTTAAGGAGGCGGAATTCGATATCATGTTTGGTAAGGGAATCTCCAGAGAAGGGGATATTCTGGATCTTGCCGTGGACCTAAAGCTTGTGAGCAAGAGCGGCGCCTGGTTTGCTTATAATGGGGATAAGATTGGACAGGGACGCGAGAATGCCAAGACATATTTAAAAGAGCATCCGGAGGTGATGGCTGAGCTAGAGGCGAAGATTCGCAGCCACTATGATATCACAGCAGACGCACCTCTTGAGGATAAGAATGTGAAGCCCATGCTAAAGGACGGCGGCAAGAAGGGCGGAAGGAAGTCGACAAAGCCGAAAGAGGCGGAGCGAACAGAAGATGCGTCAGAGGCGGCTGCAGAGGTCAGCGAGGCGCCGGAAGCTTCCGAAGCAGATAAAGGAGATTCTGAAGAGTAGATGTAGACGCCTGAGATGTAGATATAGGGGACGGCAGTATCATGGCAGAGGATGGAAGACAGTATGACGGTAACGAAGATTGAGCCTGTGACAAAGACGAGATTCCGGATTTATTTGGACGAGCAGTCAGCGTTCATTTTGTATAAGGGAGAATTATCCAGATACCATATTGAGGTGGGGGAGGAACTGGTCCAAGAGGTGTACGAGGAGATTCTTAAAACAGTACTCCTGAAAAGGGCGAAGGCGAGAGCGCTGCATCTATTGAACGATATGGGGCGCACAGAGGCGCAGTTGCGCGGGAAATTAGAGCAGGGTGGATATCCCGCCCAGATTACGGAGGAAGCGATTGCTTATGTGAAGTCTTTCGGCTATCTAAACGACGCAAAGTACGCACGCTGCTTTATTGAGGGGCGCAAAGGTAAGAAGAGTCAAAGAGAGCTCTACGCCGCTCTATGCCGAAAAGGAATCGACAGGGAAACGGCTGAACAGGCTTTGGAGGAATACTATGACGGCGAGGATTCCAGGGCGGCCATGGAAGCGCTTCTTAGAAAGAAAAAGTTTGAACCAGCTGTGGCAGACTATTTTGAGAGGCAAAAGATAGCGGGTTATCTGATGCGCAAGGGATTTCGGTATGAAGAGATTCGTCAGGTAATGGAGATTAGTGAACCATACTGAATATGAATAAGGAAGTTGTTTATAGGCACACCGGCTATATTTTAGCCGGTGCAATGCTAGTGTACCGACACATTTACATTTCGACAAATGACTTGCCTGGATTTCCATCTGCATCGTTGGCTTCACTCAACGATGCCACCGCATCGCCTCGTTCAGCCGCCTTGCAGTC
>BLMJ01000293.1 GCA_011960625.1 Lachnospiraceae bacterium
TATAACTAAAAAATCCTTGAAAAATAAGGAAAAAAGACTTGACTAAATAGGGAGGGGAAGTTTTCACTCAAACCAAAAGAAAGGAGCTGCAAAAAATATGTTACAGGAAATCAAAACATTAGTACAGACACTGAATAAACAGAGGGATGCTTATTACAATCGGAATTCTCCAGCGATGACAGATAAGGAGTACGACTGCCTCTTTGATCGTCTGGCAGAACTGGAGAAGGAATCTGGCATTGTATTTTCCAATTCCCCAACACAGAGCGTCGGTTATTATCCGGTCAGTGACTTGAAGAAAGTAAGGCATCCAAGGGCATTGCTTTCTCTTGAAAAGACAAAGCAAATCCAGGAGTTAGCTGATTTTATGGAAAACCAGGATACATTGCTGATGCTGAAACTGGATGGACTGACTGTTAAGCTTGTTTATGAAGAAGGCAGACTGGTACAGGCATCTACGCGCGGTGACGGAGATATTGGGGAAGATATAACCCACAATATCCCTGCATTTGAAAATATTCCTCTTACAATCAGCTATAAGGAAAGACTTGTTGCGGTTGGGGAGGCATTTATCTACAAGGATGTTTTCCGGCAGCTAAAGGATACGATCCGGGATGGAAATGGAGAACCATATAAAAACGCTCGTAACCTGGCTTCCGGATCCGTCCGCAATCTGAATCCGGAAGTGTGCAAAGGAAGGCATATCAATTTTATCCCGTTCAATGTATTAGAAGGACTGGATGGAGGAGAGGGCGTTGACAGCCGGGAGTTTAAGCTGATGCAGCTTGCGGCTTTGGGATTTGATATATGCCCTTATGTATGGCTGGAAGCAGGAAGATACAGCGAGAAAGAGCTTAAAGAACAGATTGAGAGGTTAGAGGATATTGCAGGAGAAAAGGAACTTCCTATAGACGGTCTGGTTCTCATTTATGACAGTCTCAGCTATTCTTCAAAATGCGGAAAAACAGGGCATCACTATAAGGACGGGCTTGCTTACAAATTTGAAGATGAAACTTACGAAACTTCGCTACAGGAAATCGAATGGACGCCTTCCCGTTCCGGAGACTTGGCTCCAGTTGCAGTATTTAATTCTGTGGAGATTGATGGCGCAGATGTTTCAAGGGCATCGCTTCATAACCTGTCTTTCATCAAGAATCTGGAGCTGGTTCCCGGTTGCCGTATCTTGGTTTCAAAGCGGAATATGATCATTCCACATATAGAGGATAACCTTGACCGGGGATTCTACTATGACACGTATCCGGTTCAGTGTCCCTGCTGCGGCAGTCCTACAAGAATACGGAAAGGGAGAACGAATAAAGGAAAGATTTTGGAGACGCTGCATTGTGATAATCCGGAATGCGACAGCCAGATTCTGAAGAAATACGTCCACTTTGTAGCGAAAAAAACAATGGATATATCCGGGCTTTCCGAGTCAACTCTGCGGCGCTTTCTGGAGTGTGGATGGCTTACCTCATTCCAGGACATTTACCATTTGGACAGATATCGGAAAGAGATGATTGCTTTGGAAGGATATGGAGAAAAATCTTATGAAAAGCTCTGGACGGCGATCAATGAGAGCAGGAATACGGATTTTATCCATTATCTGACTGCAATGGATATCCCGATGGTCGGAAGGACAAAGAGCAGGGTATTGTGTGAAGTATTTGAAGGGAGTCTTAATAGGTTCGAGAAGGCAGCTATCGGAAACTATGATTTTTCGAAGCTGGAAGATTTTGGGGATACTCTGAACCGGAACATTCACACATGGTTTGCGGATGAAGATAATCTGAACTTATGGAGGGATTTGCAGATGGAAATGAACTTCAGACCTGTGGAGATCAAAGCGACAGAGGAGGAACTTGTTACTTCCAGCAATCCATTTCAGGGATGTACGATTGTTGCTACGGGAAAGCTCATGAATTTTACCCGTGATGGAATCAATACAAAGATATGGGAGCTTGGCGGGAAACCGGGCAGCTCGGTCAGCAGGAATACGGATTATCTGATCTGCGGCGAAAAGGCCGGAAGTAAACTGGCAAAGGCACGGTCATTAGGAATAAAAATTCTTTCAGAAACAGAATTTTTAGATATGATCGCATAGGTAAAGCAAGGAACAATAGGTAAAAGCAGAAAGGCATTGATTATTTTACGGAATAGTCGGTGCCTTTTTTAATTTTTAAAGGAGACCAGCTATGGATTATAAAGAACTTGCAAGAAAGATTAAGGATGGATATAACAGTTTAAAAAGGGAGCCAATATTTAAGTATTATAATATTACCTGGAATCAGAAATTAGGAACAGCGGAAATTTTGGTAGAGAATGATGCGGGATTTAAAGCCATTATTATTGGCAATACAAAAAAATCTAACTCAAGAGGGTATATGTATCTGGTTTATACAAATGACAGAAAGGTACCATTTCCTTCAGTCAAAGAAATCATACGCAGATTGAAGGTCATCGCAAACAGAGGGATTCTGGCGGATAAAGATGCGGAATATTTTGACTGGAGAGAATATGGCTCATTAGAAATGCAGAGGATTTATTTTTCTGAAATTATTAAAAGAGCAGCAAAAACGGCTTCGGTGAAAAAAGCGAATCATGAGGACGAATATCTCGAATTTACTGACTCTATGATTGAGCGTATGGATGAGATGGATCAGGCAGTATATCAGATGTGCCTTACGCTTTTGGAGCTGGAAAACGAAGAAGATTACGCAAAAAGGTTTCCCTGGAATATAGGCATAGTGGAAGAGATAAAAGAATCAGTAATTCAGATTCTGAACGAAAATCAGTATAGGGTATGCCACCCGTTTATACAGGAAGAGGAAGGAAACAGGGAATTTTGTGGGTTAGATTCATGCGGACTTTCAGAGTGTTTCAGACATCCTTAAAAACGCATGCAATGTAGTTTTAATGTTAAGGAGAATGTGAAAATGGAGATTTATAGAGAAGGAAAGAAGATTATTTTGACAGAGCAGGAGTTGTTCCTGGCTTATGAGGAGCAGGAAAATATTTATGATTATGGAAGCAGTACCAATGAGCTTTTGGAGGAAAAGCAGATTGTAAAAACTGAGAATGGGTATGTGGCTGTAAATATTGTTTAGTTAATTACCAGGTGCGGACAGGCGGACGGAAGTCCGCCGTCCTGATGGGTTAAAAAAATATCTGGATAGATATTAACAAAAAGTAGATAGGATTTTTACGGTCCCCTTTAAGTTAGAGAAAGACAATATTTATTTCCAGATTGCCCGTTTTTATTGTAAACTTAGTATTAACTATATGTCTATAAGCACTGGTTTATGTTTTGCAAATGGTAAAAATTTGTCAATGATATCCGTAGTCCGGATCTTCATGTAGCAGGTTGTTGTTCCATCGCTGCAGCCATAGTATTCCTCGTCTGCCACCTCTTTGTCAATGATTACCTGTACATCCCTGTCCAGGTCCAAAAGCGTTCCGAATACCGTTGCCGCCCCAATCTTGTTGCCTAACATCTCTTCCATCAGTTCCGCCGGACCAAAAGATACTCTGGAAATTCCCAATGCATTGCTGAAATTTTTAGTATCAAACGCTTTCTCTCCTGTAGTGACAAACAGGTAAAAAATCGTCTTCTTGCGATTACATAAAAATAATGTCTTTACCATTTTCATATTTAATTTTTGATCAATCAATACACAGTCGTCCATGGTAACCGCTTCATCTGTATCTACCCGTTCAAAAGGAATCTTAAGCTGTGCCAATGCCTTATAGGTTTCTTTCTGCAGCTGATTCTTATATTCCTGCGGCTCGCTTGTCATAATCTCACTAATATAAAACATCTGCTCATCTCCATATAAACATCAAAATTTGCCATTGCGCTATGACCTGCTAATAGTGTATCATAATCTAAGGAATAATAAAAACGAATATATCTCATATTATATATGAGGATTTCGAATCTTACTGTTACTCTTGATGAAAGGAAAGTCGTTTTTTATGGATGCAAATCTGCAAAAATATTTGGCATTTGTAAAAGCCGTAGAATATAAAAGCTTCACAAAGGCCGCCTTGGCACTGAACTATTCTCAGTCAGGGATTAGCCGTATGATTTCCGACTTGGAAAAGGAGTGGGATATGATACTGTTGGAGCGAAAACGATCCGGCATCCATCTGACCTCTGACGGATTGGAGTTATTGCCTTATGCGGCAAGCCTCTGTGCAGAATATGAAAAATTGCAGATGAAGGTAGACGATTTGCATGGTTTAAAGTCCGGTATCATTCGTATTGGCACATTTTCCAGTGTGGCGACTCACTGGCTACCTAAGATGATCAAAGCTTTTCAGACTGATTATCCGCAGATTGAGTATGAACTCCTTCTGGGAGATTATACGGAAATTGAAAAATGGATTATTGAGAGACGTGTGGATTTTGGCTTTTTAAGGCTGCCTGCCCTGCCGCAGCTTGAGACAATGTTTCTTGCCCAGGATGAACTTATGGCCGTACTGCCGGAAAATCATCCATTGGCGGACTGCGATGTGTTTCCTATGGATGCGTTGTGCAGAGAACCCTTTTTGCTGCTTGAAAAAGATCAGAATATTGTAGTCTCTGATATATTTAGAAAAAACCACCTGAAACCAGATATAAGGTTTACAACATGGGATGACTATGCCATCATGTCTATGGTTGAAGCCGGACTCGGCATCAGTATACTGCCAAGTCTGGTTCTTCAAAGGATTCCTTATCATATCGTGATAAAAAGTCTGGAAATGCCGGCATATCGGAAGATTGGCATTGCCATGCCTGATAAAAAGGGAAGTTCTAAAGCCGTAAAAGAATTTATAAAATATTTGGATCGATTATGAATGTGCCCTGTTGTTTTCGCCCCAGATACATAACTGGTCTAAAATTACCATCAAAGATTTTCCCTTGTCACTAAGACGGTATTCCACCTTTGGAGGGATCTGGGGATATTCTTTTCGGATAATAAGCCGGTCTTTCTCCAGCTCTTTTAAATTGTTGCTGAGAGTCTTGTCCGACACATTTTTCAGATATCGCTTTAATTCGTTGAATCTTACAACTTCAAATTCCATCAGACAGTAGAGGATCACCATCTTATGCTTGCCGGAGATCAGCGATAATGTATAACTGAATCCGGTATCTTCAAAATTTGCTTTTTCAATATAGTTCTTTATCATTTTATACTTTCCTCAAAGATAGTACCTTACAAATAAAATAGTACTTGCGCTTTTGCTGTTACCGACTATAATTATATATTAGAATACAGGTCCTGTCAATTTTATGAAAGAAATGAGGTAGCGATAATGAGAAAGAAACTGAATATAACCGAGGGTATTTTCCCGATGCCTGTTTTAATGGTAGCGACTTACAACGAAGATGGCAGCGTCAATGTTATGAACGCTGCCTGGGGAACCATGCAGGAGAGGGGAAATGTGGCGCTCAATTTGACTGAAACGCACAAAACAGTAAAAAATATCAAGGCAAGGGGCGCCTTTACAGTAAGTATTGCTGACGCGGCTCATGTAGTTGAAGCGGACTATTTCGGTGTCGAGTCCGGTAACCGGGTGGCAGATAAATTTGAAAACAGCGGACTTACTGCATCAAAAGCCGAACTGGTGGACGCCCCGGTTATCAATGAATTTCCGCTCTGCTTAGAGTGTGAATTTATCGAATATCAGAAGAATGAATATGGCTGCGGTGTGATTGGTAAAGTTGTAAATGTTACGGCGGATGAGCGTATCATGGTTGAAGATAAGGTTGACATGGCTTTGGTAAATGCCATCGCTTTTGATCCTTACACTCATGGCTATTACAAAGTGGGAGAAAGAGTGGGGGAAGCCTTCAAAGATGGCTTGCAGCTTAAAAAGTAATATTTTAATCTACAAGGTTTTTCACAAGGATAAAGAGGTAAGGTTGTCACAGTTGGCAGCCTTTTCTTTGTATGGAAATGAAAATATCGAAACATAGTTAAAAATCATAGTAATCATAATCTAAAATATTGAATCTTTCTATTTTCTAAAATAATTTCCCAATTTTACAGAATCCCTGACAAGCCCTGCTTCTTATTAAGTGAAGTTCGGCACATTGACAGCAAAATATGGAAACCGGATGATTCGGGCGGTGTACATGGAAGACGCAATACAAATACACAGGAAATAGAAAGGGATTATATGATAGTTTTAGGAATTGCAGAAGTAATAGCAATGCTATTTTGTGCAGGAATTATGTACTGTTGTATTCTCATAGGGAAACACAGTGCTGAAGAAGAAAAGCGCTTATGGGAAATGAAACATTTTCAGGAGCAGAAAGTTGAGGACAAGGACGAATGGGAAGAACAGGAGTCATAAACAAGCAATTTAACGGAGAAGAAAATGAAGCCTATCATGACATTATAGCGCTTTTTAAGATTTACCGTTCCGTAAACTGGAGGATGCAGATTAAAGTAAACCAGGTGAAGCACCGGATACAGTGGGAGTATGGTACGGACATAGACACGTTTCTCGACAGCCTTTATCTGGCAGGCATGGACATTAATCAGGATCTGGGAGATATGAAAGAGCGGATTGAAATCATCAACCGTTCTAACAAGTTCCTGAAACTGATTGATGAAGCGGTGGAGCTTATGCGGAAATTCCATCCCCAGGGGGAACGACTGTACTGGGTTCTGTATTACAGCTATCTGTCGGCTTATCGGGCGGAGAATATCGAGGAGATCCTGGACAAGCTGGAGCCTCATTTCCCCAAGATTACACGTATCCACCGGGCAACGTACTTTCGCTGGCGGGATCAGGCATTTGAGGCAGTCAGTGGGATTTTATGGGGTTATGAAGAGGAAAGTAAAAAAATTATGGAATATTTTAAAAATAATTATGAATCTGGCTAGAAATACTGTTGACTTGCAAAACGCAAAAATTTTATAGTAGGTGCTAACCATTCATGTGCATAAAATGAGTTGCCATGCATCCGAAGGAAGCTGCCAGTGGCAGGTTCTGTAGGCGATATGAAATTAGACAAACTTTTAAGACCGGAAAGGAGATTTATGATGTTGATGGTGCCGATTGATACAGGAAACAAAGCAATTAAGACGGAACATTTTGAGTTCCATTCAGGGATATCCGTATTGGAGGATATCCCAGGAGAAGGGGAAGAAGCAGTAAATTACCAGGGCAAATATTACCGGCTGAGTTCGGAGAGAAATGTATATCTTCCGGACAAATCCATAGATGAGCGCTATTATATCCTGACGCTGTTTGCCGTTGCCAAGGAACTGCGGGAATTAAAGCCGCCGAGACTGTTCCTGCCGGGGGAGATTTTGGAAATAGATCTGGTGGTAGGGCTTCCGCCGTTGTATTACCGGGGGCAGTATAAAAAATTCAGGGAATATTTCTACCGGGGCGGGGAAGTTGTAGAGTTTGAGTATATGGGGATGACTTACCGGATTTCTTTCTCACAGGTATATGTCCATATGTTATATGTGGCAAGGGAGCTAAACCTGTTTAAAAAGAAAGTCCTGCTGCTGGATATTGGCGGGTTTACGCTTGATTATATGCTTCTGGAAAAGGGGATGATCGCATGGAAATATACAGATTCTACCGACAGAGGGGTGATTTCCATGTACCAGCGTATCAATAAGGGGATTCGTGAGAAATACGACCTGGATCTGAAGGAAAATGATATGGACGCGATTATTCTGGGGGAAGCTTCCATGTATGACCAGGGGATAGAAGACAGAGTAACAGAGCTTGCAGAAAACCATATGTCAGATGCGCTTGGTATGCTCCGGGAATGCGGGATTGACCTACGGCTGTCTGTCACAGTCTTTGTGGGCGGCGGTTCCATCCTGTTATCCAAGATTATCGAAAAGGTGTGGGGAAGATACCGGGGAGAGTATTATGTGATCAATGATTCTAAGGTGAATGTGTTGGGATATAAGAAAAAATACCTGTATGACAAAGGAAGCTATTAATCGGTAGTGTCAAATAGTTTATGAAAACAGAGCCTGAAAAATATAGGCTCAAATGA
>BLMJ01000294.1 GCA_011960625.1 Lachnospiraceae bacterium
CCCGAAGGCTGCCATTTTTGTACCAGATGCAGCGACGCAGACGAAAGATGTATGAAAACGCAGCCCCCGCTCTTTGAGGTGTCAAAAGGACATCTTGTGAAATGCTGGAAATATGCAGGGAATCCGGATAAAGCACAGGAGGTAGAAGCATGAGTACACATTTGCTTGAAATAAAAGATCTGAAAAAGACATATTCTGTACGCGGGACAGGGAGAAAGCTATTTGCGTCCAAGGAGCGTATGTGCGCCGTGGACCATATGTCCTTTGGTATCAATGAAGGAGAGACATACGGCCTTGTGGGCGAATCGGGCTGTGGAAAATCTACTACCGGACGTGCCGTCGTAGGTTTGACGAAAGTTGACAGCGGATCGATTATTTATGGCGGAAAGGATCTGTGTCAGTTAAGCGACAGGGAATTTAGACCTTTACGCAAAGAGCTGCAGATGGTATTTCAGGACACGCTGTCAGCATTGAATCCCCGTCGGCGAATCGGCGAGACTTTGGAGGAGACTCTTACTATCCATGGCATAGGAAATGCATCTGAGCGCAGGGAACAGGTGATGGAAATACTGCAGCGCGTGGGGCTTTCCGAAGAACATTATTTTCGGTTTCCCCATGAATTGTCCGGAGGGCAGGTTCAGCGTCTTGGGATAGCGGGCGCTTTGATCATTAAGCCCCGTCTGATTGTCTGTGATGAACCTGTCTCAGCGTTAGATGTGTCAATTCAGGCGCAGATTTTAAATATGCTGATGGATTTACAGAAGGAATTAGGTATCAGCCTGTTGTTTATCTCCCATGATATCGGAGTCGTACGATTTATCTCGGACAGGGTAGGCGTCATGTATCTTGGGGCGCTGATGGAAGAAGCAGAGACGGAACAGTTATTTGCACATCCGCTTCATCCGTACACAAAGGCTCTTTTTGCCGCTGCGCCGGATCCATTTATTAAGCGTCGTGAAGTGGCTTCCCTTACGGGAGAGCAGCCTGTGAGGACAGAAACCTTTCAGGGGTGCGCATTCTGCACGCGGTGTCCAAAGGCTACGGAGAAATGCAGGAAAGTGGCGCCTGAACTTAGGGAAGTGGAAAAAGGGCATAGAGTTGCCTGCCATCTGCACAGTTAAAATCGGAATTTAGGATTCAAGAAAAGAGGACGTTGGTTATTTCCAGCGTCCTTTATCTTTGCTTCAGTTAGTATATCCCAAGCTTATCCAGATATTTATCAATTTTCTTCAACCGCTTCTCAATACCATTAACCTTATGGCTGATGGTATCCAGCAGTATCTCCGCCACAAACTGGGGTCCAATCAGGGAATTAAAAAAGGCGTTGCTGTCAACCGGAACCGTAATCAGAACGGTTGCATACTGTGCCAGCAAAGCGCTGGGCTTATCTGTAATCACAACAATACTTGCTCCCGCTTCTTTGGCCATCTCCGTAGTCACTCGGTCTAAGGAGGAATACCGCGGAAAACTGAAAACAATCAGGCAGTCCTCTTTCGTAATGTTGCACATGTGGTCAATGGGGCTTATGGCAGCCGTGTTGGTGGAGGTTACATGTGGCAGGATATGTTTCAGGTATAAAAGAAAGTAGTCTCCCAGACAGGCGTTGCCGCGGGAAGCCGCGATGTACTTACGCTTACCGGCAACGATGATGTCGGCGGCATCCTCAAATGCGTCTAATGTATTGGTGGTAAATAAGGTTTCCAGATTTTGAAGGGCATTCTTAAAATGACGATTGATGTAATCCGAATTTCGTTCCAGCTTTGCACGCTTGGCGACTCGCTGGGCGGGTACGGTGATGGTATTGGATATACTGAGAACCTTGTCCTGATATTCTTTGCGCAGCATCTTCTGAAAATCCATAAACCCGCCAAATCCTAAGGATCTGCTAAAACGGATGACGGAGGATTCGCTGACGTTCAACTTCAGGGCGATCTCGGTAGAGGTCATAAAACAGGCGTCGGCGGAATGGTCCAGAATATATTTGGCTATCATTTTTTGGGTCTTGGTCAGATTGGCATTATG
>BLMJ01000295.1 GCA_011960625.1 Lachnospiraceae bacterium
GTAAACGCTGCGGGAACTGCCTGATATTTCTTGTACCAATATTTACAGATAGATATCATTTCGTCGGGAGCGGGGCAGTCATTCCAGCCGCCCATGGGCAGGTAGGCGATGATTTCCCAGGGATTTTTCACCGGAATTTCAAGGAGAAGTACGTCTTCCGCCAGTTTTTCGGCGCCAAAAGAGATGTAACTGGAAAAATGGTTTATAATTTCTCCGTCTGTCTCGTTTCCCACGAAATCGTCCACATCCTCAATTTCATAATCATCCATATAACCCTGGAATCGTTCCTTAAGAATATCCTCGCCGTCATCTTTGCATCCGGCAATCAGTTCGTCTCTGCTGCAATTCTCCTTTGCGGCGTAACGAAGCCATTCAATAGCGTTGTCCTCCAACAGGAGGATAGCTGGGAAGAACCCGTCTTTTTTGCCGGCTTCGAATGCTGCGCGGTAGGCCTGCTCCAGCGGTTCAGGTGCGGAGCCCTTTTCAAAAATGGTGTATTTACACTGAAATCCTTCTGCAAGCTGTCTGGTTGACTCATTCATAGTCCATTCCTCATCCTTTCTTTGAAAACGTTGTTTTTATTCTGGTTTCCCGTCAGGTCGGGAAGCCCAATGTGTGTATGTATATATTATATCACGCAGGAATAGGAAAACAATCAATTTATACCTGTATGATCGCTTCTTTAGAGGCGGTCATAACCAGATGAATTACCCCTGAATTACCCCGACAAAGCGTATTGACATGGAATTTGACAGTTGATACAATATGTAGTATATAATGCGTAGCTATTAGTTTCGTGTGCCGACACGGAAGGTCGCAGTCATCAGAAAAATATTTGCAGAATTAAGAGGGGAGAACGGACAATGTATCATTGCCAAATACGTTTTTATTTAACAGGTTGTCCATGCAGCGTTTACCAGCGACGTGCTGGAATTTTATGCACCTTCGAAACTGAACGGAGTTGACAGCCTTGAAGCCGCAAAGGAACACTATGCCTTCTGCACAGACAGAGTCGAGCAGGGCACCTCTACTTATCAAGTGTCAGAGCTGGCGGCCGGGCTTACAGAATCAGACGTATGGTATTTCTGGTGGGATTAACCTTTTCCCACCTCTATTATATGCCTGTCCAAGTCATAGAACCGAAGCACATCCCTTGCGTCCTTCTTACGTCCTTCCAAATACTCTACTTCAAAAGCTGATTTTGCTATCCTTTCACGAAGCAATTCCATGTCCAAAGCCTCGAAGTACAGTTCCATATCATTGCCTCCATAGACTGCAAAAAGCTGTAAGGCATCTTCCCAGGGCGAACTTTCTTCCAGAACAAGCCCTCCGGCGAACATTACTTTTTTTCCCAGGTCAGCCGTAACCGTAAGTCCTAAGACCTCCTGATAGAACTGGCGTGACCGTTCTATATCTTTCACGATGAGTAAGACGTTCTTTAATACCATATTTTCCCCTTTCTTTCATTGTACACACAAAACTTCTAAAAATTATATCACGCATCTCCTGGATGTGTCAACCGCGCATAGAACAAATGTTTGTTTTTATAACTAAATTTTCCTATACTTTTCTGACTCCTTTTTCGGTCAAAAAGAGTTATATTTATTGTAAGACGTTTTACACCATCATAGGAGGGAGGATACCGATTGTGGAGGACAGGGAACTGATTCGGCGGATTCAAAACGGACAAACTGAATACTTGAACGAAATTGCCGGCAAATACTATGACGACATCTATTATTTCTGCTGTTACCAGACCGGCAGCCGAGAAGATGCCTATGACCTTGCACAGGATACCTTCCTGCGTTTCATAAAATATGTGGAGCATTATCAGTACCGCAATCTAAAGGGATATCTCCTGACCATTGCTATGAACCTGTGCCGGGAATATCTGCGGGTATCTTCACAGGCTCATAGGAAACCAGAACCGCTGGAATACCTTAACACCCCTGCATCCTACCGCCCGGAAAGACAGGGTTCACAGGGCGCAACCGACAATATGGAGGCATCGGAGAACACCCTGCTTCTATTGGATGCGCTCACAAAAATTCCAGAAACACAGCGGGAAGCCGTACTCCTCCATCATTTTTACGGATACAAAAACCGAGAAATCGCCCACATGACCGGAGCCTCTTACGACGCGGTGAAATCCCGCATCCGGCAGGGACTCTACCGGCTGAAAGAGCTGCTTCGCCAAAGCGATTTTACTCAATAACCACAGAAAGGAGACTTGATTGGCATGATACAAAAAGATCCAACCCGCGGGTTTCCCTCAGACTGGAAATTTCCGCTGGATGAAGCAAAAAGAGCACAAAGCCTTTCCTTAATCCGGCTGGAAAGCGCCCGAAAACATATCCGGCATTATCCAACATTTTGGGAACATCTATGGAACCACCTCCGTTTCCAGTCGTGGAAACATTGGATACTTCAAGGCGTCCTCCTGCTGGCCGCCCTGTTTCTTGGGCTTGCCTTACGCAAACGACCGACAGAGGGCTTCGAAACCCTCACCGCCTGCTCCGTATTCTTTGTATTTGCTGGAAATATCTGCCTGACCAATGTAGCGAATCTGTTCTCCTGGCATATGGCAGAGCTGGAGCAGACCTTGTACCTCAACCTAAGGCAGATGATATGTATCCGGATGCTGGAGGCAGGGATTGCCGATTTCGCCATACTGTCATTATTTTTAATCATCACAGGCGGCAAAAACCCTGGGGGAATCCTAGGTTCCCTGACCTATATGCTGGTTCCGTTCCTGTGGTCAGACACCCTGTATCTGCACATGCTGGTAAGCCTTAGAAACGTTTCTTCCGGTTTCCGCTCATTTGCCCTTGGCCTACTCTGCGGGGCTTTCGCACTCTTCCCCCTATTATGGGAAGACGTTTACCAGCCGGGATACTTGATTATCTGGCTGCTTTTGGCTGCTTTTGGAGCGCTTATGCTTGTTGTACAGATCCACCGTCTGCTTGGCAGTATTGACAAGGGTGAAAATATATGCCTGAATTAAATCTTCGCACCTGAAACCATACTTCCTGCGTCAAAACATCAGAACAGAAAGAGGAGGTAACCTATGCCTGAACTAACATTAGACCGCATTAGCAAACATTTCAAGAATAAAATCGCCGTGGACAACGTGTCCCTAAGCCTTAGCGAAGGTGTATACGGCTTTCTCGGCGCAAACGGCGCCGGAAAAACAACCCTGCTGCGCATGATCTGCGGCGTACTGAAGCCAACCGCCGGAGAAATTCGATGCAACGGCATAGAAATCGGCAAGCTGGACGGCGACTACCGCTATCTTCTAGGCTATCTGCCCCAGGACTTCGGCTACTACCCCGACTTCACCGCCAGACGGTATCTGGAATATCTGGCGGCATGTAAGGCAGTCCCCCAATCCCTTGCGAGGGAAAAAGTCCAGGAAATGCTAAGCCTTACCGGACTTTCCGGCGATCAAAAAAATAAAATCCGTACATTTTCCGGCGGAATGTTAAGGAGGCTTGGTATTGCCCAGGCGCTCCTTAACGATCCGGAAATATTAATCCTTGACGAACCCACCTCGGGTCTTGACCCTAAGGAACGCATCCGTTTCCGCAACATCATCAGTTCCCTGTCCAAAGGACGAATCATCCTTCTGTCCACCCATATCGTCTCTGACGTAGAATTTATTGCAGATAAAATCCTGCTCATGAAACAGGGACGAATCATCCAACAGGGAACCGTCGCAGAGGTTACTGAGAGCGTAAAAGGTAAAGTGTGGGAATATCTGGCAGAACCAGCCGCCGCCATCCAAATGAATGACTGTTTTGCAGTCAGCAACCTGAAAAATGAAGGAGACCTGGTGCGCCTCCGCCTTGTATCGGATAAGCGTCCCTGTGAAGGTGCAGTTTTGGCAAAACCTGGCCTGGAGGACGTATATCTATATCATTTTGAGGAGGTATCAGAACATGTGGACAATCTGGAAAGAAGAACTTTATAAAATTACATCCCGAAAAATCATCTGGCTTAGCTTATTTCTTCTGCTGGCTTTCGCAACCACACGCCTATATGATGAACGCTGCCACTATACGACGACCATAGAGGGAACTGTTTATCATGGAAAAGAGGCAATCCAAAAAGACCAAGCGTTAGCCAGCCGTTATTTGGGACTTCTGACTGAAGAAACAGTGGCCCAAATCTACAAAGACTACGGCTTCTTCTATTATGACGCAAAGGGAAATGCAATCGGAAACTACCTAAACCGTTTTGTAACGGAAGAGTTTACCAACTTTAGACAGACAGACGGAAATAACCTGGATGAAATCCATTTCTACGAAGGGAGTGACTGGGAAAATAATTCCGCATATCTTCTGAGAAATAATGTACGGTTCGACTACGTGTACGGGTGGAATGATTTCGCTGAAATGTATATCTTAATCATTCTTGCACTGTTCGTCATATTAATCTTAGGTCTGTCCCCTGTCTTTGCGGAGGAGTACCAGCTAAAGACGGCAGACCTCCTGCGTACCACGCGTCGGGGCAGAGGCAGCGGAATCTGGATGAAACTCCTTGCAGCCGCGTGCTTTGCCGTTGCCTTAACCTGCGCTGCAAGCGCCTATATGTGGGGCATCTACCTTACTGTATACGGAGTACAGGGACTAAACGCTTCCTCCCTCCTTCTGAATTTTGCCACAGGTTTTGGCTACTGTCCGGAAAGCGTCCTTGGCTTTTTCCTGTATATCACATGCCTTGGTATCATTGGCTCCCTGCTTCTGACCGGCATCGTGACAGGAATCTCCGCCCTATGCCAAAGCTCTTTCCTCGCCCTGCTCTTTGCACTTTCAGGATATCTTTTCCCTGTATTATGGGTTAAGCTCCTAGGGTATATGTTTCCCTTAAACATAGTTCTGACAAGAAGCATCAACCATTTTATGACCTCTATGCCAGTCTACCTTCCAATGAGTACAGGCTTTGGTTTTTCCGTAAACCAGATGCTTCTGCATCTGTCTATTGCGTTTGTTGTAGGCGTCGCCGGAATGTTCGTCGGATACTTTAGATATCGGTATCACTAGTGTACTGTCAAATTTATAGGGATGTGGGAAAAGAATGTTTTATGACCTTTTCCCACGTCCCCTATACTACCACTTCTCTCTTCCGGCTTTATAATTATATACAGGACGAAGCCGTCTGCCGATATCTACGGTATCCCCAATCCACCCTTCAAGCTCTCCAAGCTCCCGATAGGCAAAGGGCGCCTCATCCAACGTTTCCTTACCGATACAAGTGCTGTAAATTCCCTTCATCTGTGCTCTAAACTGGGGCACAGTATACCTCTTAGCCACCTCTTCCCTCTTAAGCTTCCGCCCTGCGCCGTGAGGTGCAGAGTAATTCCAGTCTGCATTTCCCTTTCCCACGCCAAGTAAAATACCGTCGCGTCCATTGACCGGTATTACCACCGTCTCCCCCTCTTTTGCAGAGACGGCGCCTTTGCGCAGAAGCATCTCATCCCCGGAAGCATCAATATAATTATGGACAGAAGAAATCTGTTCCTGCACTTTCCATTTCATTCCTTTCACCATCTCATCCAAAATCGCCTTCCTGTTAAGCTTTGCATACTCCTGTACCACTTGTACGTCATGGAGATATTCCTCCATTAAGCTTCCTTCCAGGTAAGTCAATTCATAGGGAACGGATTTTGCCTTCGCCTTTATCTCCTTCTGCCCCTTGGTCAGATAGTATTCCGTCACCTCTTTCCCCAGCCGGCGGCTGCCGGAATGAATCGCAACCCACAGATATCCTTCTTCGTCCTGATCAAGCTCAATAAAATGATTCCCTCCGCCCAGTGTTCCAAGGCTTTGTTCTAACTTGGTAAGCTTCACATGCTCGATGCAGTTCAAAGCCAAGTAATCAAAGTCTTCAATAAACCGATGGGGCTCCTGACGAATCTGAAATCCTGCGGGCACACACCTTTGAATAACCTTATCTAATTTTTGAAATTCCGTCTTTTTCTGTTTTAATCTTGCAAGTGTGACGCCGCAGCCGATATCGATGCCGACAACATTCGGCAGTATCTTATCTCCCACACTGGAAGTAAACCCGATGGTCCCCACCTTTCCTGGGTGAACGTCAGGCATTATCCTAATTTTACAGCCCTCAAATGCCGCATTGTCGCACAGCAGCCGGATCTGGGCCAATGCATAATCTTCAATCTGATCTGTGAATATTTTTGCTGAAGTATAGACTCCACTTACTGTCTTCATATAATCCTTTCTCTTTTATACGCCATATTCTGAAGGATACTTTTTTCGCAAAATGGGTACAAAAAATACGCCTCCAAAATAAGACCAGAGACGACGGATTGACTGAATCATATCTATGGCTTCAAAAGAATACTTAAATGTGTCAGCACACTAGTGTACCAACACTAGAATGAAATTCGGACAACCCGCTCTCCGTGAAAATTGTTGTTAAGCTACTGAAAAAATACTCTGAATAACTCATAATTGTCCCCCTTTCATGAATGAATCTGTGATTTCTAACTGCTATATTAAGTATAGAGGGCTGACCCTACATTGTCAACCCTCACTAAAATGATTTTCTAAAGTGTCTCAATGAATTTCAGGAACGCCCTGCGCCCTTCCTCTGTACATTTATACACGCCCGCATCCTCAAGCACATGGGTAAATGTAACGCCAATCTCCTCTTTCAGCACCTCCATTACATTTTCCCTTGTAATGCTGCCGTACTTAGGCAAGAACTCCTCTACCCACTGAGCATGCTTCTCAATCTTCTCATTGCTCTTAACATCTTTTCCTTCCACCAGATAATCTGCCAGAATCTCCATCTCTTCCTTCAGGCGGGAGGGCAAAACTGCAAGTCCCATGACCTCAATCAAGCCAATGTTTTCTTTCTTAATGTTATGGTACTGTGCGTGGGGATGATAGACGCCCAACGGATGCTCTTCTGTTGTAATATTATTTCTCAAAGTCAAATCAAGCTCATATGTATCGCCTACTTTTCTTGCAATCGGTGTGATTGTGTTGTGAGGCTCCCCGTCTGTCTCCGCGAAGATAAAGGCTTCCTCGTCCGTATACCCTCTCCACGCTGTCAAAACATGGTCTGCCAGGTCAATCAAACGCTTCTCGTCCTTGCTTCTGATACGGAGAACGGATAGCGGCCATTTTACAATGCCTGCCTCTACATCCTCGTAGCCCGGAATCGTCACCGCCTTCTCAATCGGCGCCTTCGCCATGGCAAAGGTATAATTGCCGCCCTGGAAATGATCGTGGCTTAAGATGGAGCCTCCCACAATCGGCAGATCCGCGTTGGACCCCAGGAAATAATGGGGGAACAGCTTGATAAAATCAAACAACTTAATAAATGCCGCCCGCTCTATCTTCATAGGCACGTGCTGTCCGTTGAATACGATACAATGCTCATTATAATACACATAAGGCGAATACTGGAAGCCCCACTGACTGTCGTTGACGGTAATCGGAATGATCCTGTGGTTCTGGCGCGCCGGGTGGTTTAACCGCCCTGCATAGCCTTCATTTTCCATGCAAAGCAGACACTTGGGATAAGCGCTTGACTTTGCGTTCCTGGCCGCTGCGATTGCCTTGGGATCCTTCTCCGGCTTGGAAAGGTTAATCGTGATGTCAATCTCGCCATAAGGAGAAGCTACCTTCCACTTCATGTCCTTCTTCACACGATACCGGCGGATATAGTCGCTGTCCTGACTGAACTTGTAATAAAAGTCCGTCGCCTCCTTCGGAGACTTCTCATATTTCCTTGCAAAGGTTTCCTGTACCTGCGCCGGTCTTGGAAGCAGACAGTTCATTAGTTTTGTGTCAAATAAGTCCCTGTAACCGATGCTGTCCTCAATAATACCGCGTTTTACGGCTTCATCAAGCAACTCCTTCAATACGGCTTCCAACTCGATGGAAGCTGTGTCAACCTCTGTGTCCTCGTAATCATCTTCATGGAACATCTCCAGCAGGAGGTTTGTCGTATAGATACGCTCTGTCTCTTTAACAAGCCCTGTCTGAATACCATACTCAACCAGTTTCTTG
>BLMJ01000296.1 GCA_011960625.1 Lachnospiraceae bacterium
GGTATTGCGGGAATCATGGGAGGCGAAAATTCCATGATTACGGACGAGGTTCAGACGATGCTGTTTGAGGCGGCGTGTTTTGACGGGACGAATATCCGCAAGTCCAGTAAGAAAATCGGTCTGCGTACCGACGCTTCGGGTAAGTTTGAAAAGGGGCTGGACCCCAATAATGCGAAGGCGGCTATTGACCGCGCCTGCCAGTTGGTGGAAGAGCTGGGCGCCGGAGAGGTCGTAGGCGGTATCGTGGATGTCTATGGTAAGAAGAAGGAGCCTGTGAGAGTTCCGTTTGATGCGGAGGAAATCAACCGCCTTCTGGGGACGGACATTTCTAAAGAGGAAATGCTTGGATATTTCGAGAAGATTGGCCTTGGTTTTGACGAGGCAGCCAGTGAGGTGATTGCGCCTACCTTCCGGCAGGATTTGTTCCGTCTTGCGGACCTTGCGGAGGAGGTGGCTAGGTTCTATGGGTATGACAATATCCCCACCACGCTCCCAAGAGGGGAGGCTACCACCGGAAAGCTGTCCTTTAAGCTGCGTGTGGAAGAGGTGGCAAGGGATATTGCGGAATTTTGCGGTTTCAGTCAGGGCATGACTTATTCTTTTGAAAGCCCGAAGGTGTTTGATAAGCTGCGGATTCCAAAGGATTCTCCTCTTCGCCGGACGGTGGAGATTATGAATCCTCTGGGTGAGGATTACAGTATTATGCGCACCACGTCTCTGAACGGAATGCTGACTTCTCTGGCGACTAATTATAATAGAAGGAACAAAAATGTCAGGCTCTATGAGCTGGGAAATATTTATCTGCCGAAGGAGCTTCCGATTAAAGAGCTTCCGGAGGAGAGGATGCAGTTTACCCTTGGAATGTACGGGGACGGGGATTTCTTTAGCATGAAGGGCGTTGTGGAGGAGTTTTTTGAGAAAATAGGGATGAATGAAAAGGAGGTCTATGACCCTAATTCTAATAAGCCTTATCTTCATCCGGGACGTCAGGCGAATATTATCTATGACGGCGTTGTGGTCGGTTATCTGGGCGAGGTTCATCCGGATATTGCGGACGCCTATGGAATCGGGACGAAGGCCTATGTTGCGGTGCTGGATATGCCGGAGATTGTAAAGCGGGCGACCTTTGACCGGAAGTATACCGGAATCGCAAGGTTCCCGTCTGTCAACCGGGATATCAGTATGGTGATGCCGAAGG
>BLMJ01000297.1 GCA_011960625.1 Lachnospiraceae bacterium
AAAGACGGTGATACAGGAGTCCTGTTTTGTCTATGAGAATGTGAAAAGTCTGAATACGATGTCTGTTTTAAGCCTTTGTATTGTCGTAATGTTCTTTATCAAGATTTGTGTTCTTCCGACTCCGGCGACAGGAGTGATTGTTCTTGTATTCTTTATTGCTTCTCTGTTTTGTGAAGTACTTGCCTATGTATTTGACAAGGCAGTGAATTATAAAGAAGAGAACGATTTGACTATATAGGGGGTGATGCAGTGGGGATAAAGATTCATATTGACGTTATGATGGCACGGCGTAAGATTGGGCTTACGGAGCTTGCAGGCAAGATTGACATTACTCCAGCGAATCTTTCCATATTGAAGAATAACAAGGCAAAGGCGGTGAGATTTTCCACATTAGAGGCAATATGCAGAGAGCTTGAGTGCCAGCCTGGAGATATTATAGAATATCAGCCGGAGGAGTAAAGATTAGAATCTGTGATAATATTTCAGTCTGTGGAGCTTTATAGAAGTTTAGCAGAATTATGGAGGTGCAATTTAAATGAAAGAAAATATGTTGATTATGAAGATACGCGACAATTACAAATATTTTGGTGGCTTGAGCTTGATTTATGGGTTGATATTTACCTTCTGTCTATATAAAAATATATCAGGCGTGACATTTCCGATATGTGTAGGTGTAACGATCGCTTTTTCAATATTGTTTATGAAGAAGATTAACTATAGGATAATGAAGAAATCAGTTCCTTATATGGTAGGAATGGGGCTTCTTGGAATCTCCTCGGCGTTTACGACTTCAACGTTCGTACACATTTTTAACATCGTCGGTATCTTATTATTGTTTATGGTTTTTATGATACATCAGTTTTATAATGATTATTTATGGAATTTTCCTGCGTATTTAAAGAGAATTTTTATACTGCTTGGGACGACGATTCAAGCATTTCCTTATCCTTACTGGCATGGAGGGTGGTTTTTCAGCAAGAATAAGAATATTAGAAGAAATAATACATTCATTGCCATAGTAATTGGGTTTATCGTGGCGTTGGGAATCCTATGCGTGACCCTTCCTCTTTTGCTAAGCTCTGATATTATGTTTTCAAAACTGTTTGGAGAGATACTGGATTATATTAATTTTTCCACCCTATTTTGGATAAGCTTAACATTTATTATAGGATTTACTCTTCCATACTCCTTTTTTATTGCTCTTTGCCGTTATAATTTTCCAGAAGGAAAAGAAAGAAGGATGAAATTTTTTGACCCTGTCATAGGGATAACTTTTACGAGTATTGTTAGTCTGATTTATTTAGTATACTGTGGAATACAGATTATATACTTATTCATGGGAATGAGAGCGGGACTTCCGGAATATGTGACATAT
>BLMJ01000298.1 GCA_011960625.1 Lachnospiraceae bacterium
AAGGAACAAATATCTGGTGATCGTACGCGGCGGTGAAGAGCAGATTGATTTTGCAGAGCTTAAGAAGGTGATGCGGGGTGTGGCTTCACACTTCAAATTGCGTTCAATTAATAAAGACGAGAGCCATCAGGAGATGATTTTTGAGCTGAAAGTCCGCGGTCAAATGGAGATGGAGAATGTAGAACTGATTTCTTCTGTGGAAGGTGTGAAGGCTGTTAATTGGGTAGCGGAAGCGGGAGAAAACGTAGGATAAAAGATGATGACAAAGAAATCTAGAAATACGATAGTATATCTGCTTTTTGTTGTCGCGGCGTTTGCAGCCAGTGTCAGATATTACTATATGGAAGATTATCAGTCGATGGATACGGTAGAGGCCCATGTGAATGGGGATATGATTATTTTTAGTGAGGATAGTGGTTTTTATGATGAAACAATAACGGTTTCATTGAATAAAAACATAGAAATTCCAAGTGCAGCCAGTATTTATTATACGCTGAATGGAGATGACCCTACTGTGGAAAGGCTAAAGTATACAGGGGCCATACATTTGGAAAAAAACAGTGATTTTGTAGTATATCCGTTAAAGGCAGTCGTCTATTATGACGGAGAGTATAGTGAGATATACGAAAAGACATACGTGTTGTGCGACGATATTCACAATGAATTTGATGTAGAGGTTGTGAGTATTACCAGTGACAGGAACAATCTTTACGATTATAAAACAGGAATTTTGACCAAAGGGAAAACCTATTATGATAACCTTGCGAAGTATGGAAACATTTCATATATAGAAGGTAATTATAGTAATCGTGGAGAGGAATGGGTACGCAATGCACATATGGCAATATTTGACAGAGACGGCAGGGTGAGTTTAGAGCAGAATATTGGACTGGGGGTTTCAGGCGGCAGTTCATCAGCTTTCGATGTGAAGTCTTTGAAAGTGTATGCCGGTTATGCTTATGATAAAAAATACGATGATTTTTATATGGATATTAATTCAGAAGAGATTCAAAATTTCCAATATTCATTTGTAAACAAATACAATAGTTTTCGTTTAAGATCCGGAAGTCAGGATATTGATTTTGGAAATATTCGTTCTTCTGTCGCTAGCAGGCTTGCCCAGTTAAGCGGGGCGGATTGCGCTACGGCAACGAAGAGATGTATTGTTTGTTTGAATGGAAAGTTTTACGGTATATTTGACATGCAGCAGAACTATTCCAATTCATATTTGGCTAATCGTTTTGATCTGGCAGATTCAGAATGTATCGAAAAGTATAAAGGCTCTGAAACTAAAACATATTCAGAAGCAGGAATTTCAGAATATTTTCAAAGAGATTTGAATGATATCAAAAATCGTAAGCTGTTGGAAAAATATGTGGATATGGATAATTTTTTATTGTATTATGCCATCAATATATTGTGCAATAATACGGATTGGCCTGGTAATAATTTTGAAATTTGGAGATATACGGGAGATTTTGAACAAAATAATTTATATAGTGACAATCGGTATCGTTTTTTAATATATGATACAGATTTGATGTTTAATACGGAATCAACTCCTCCGTTTTTTTGCAGGATGTCAGGCAGATACGTTTGTAGCTTTGATGGAAAACAGGTATCAGGCCTCTGGCTCCATGTTTTCTAATGTTATAAATTCTGCATATTATCGAAATAAATTTATCATGATAGTGACAGACTTATTGAATACATCATTTTCAAAAGAAAATGTATTGAAGATTATCTATGAAGAAAATGAGAAGATATCTGCAATCAGAAAAAAATTTTATAGTAAGGAAGAAGTGGAAGCAGCGGAGCAGTATGTGACGGAGATGATGCAGGAGGTACAGAATCGCTCAGAGGAAATGGAAAACTCGTTTGCATATTATTTTGGTTTAGTAGAAAAATATGGATTAGAGATTAAAACATCAGAGGGGATTGCCGTTGTATGGAATCATATGAGTATATTTGGCGATGATATTTATAGAAGCCAGTGTTATAAAGGTGTGGAATGGACAATGAATCAAGATGCATATCCTGGATATACCTTTCAATATTGGCAGGTAAATGGACAAAAGGTATACACCCCCAGTTTGGTGATTAAAGACAGTATGATTCAGGAAGGCAAGATAGATATTCTGGCGGTTGCAGAAAAAAATGATACTTGCGAGATTATCGTAAGCGAAATTTCGGCAAAGGGAACGTCAGACTGGATACGTATAAGCAACGTAGGGGGAGAGCCTGCATATTTGAAGCAATATTATATTTCTGATGATGATAAAAATATAAGAAAATTCCAATTACCGGATATGATGTTGGAGGCAGGCGGGTCTGTCGTTATATATGGAAGTAAAAATCATGAGTCCATAGGTGAGTATATCTGTAATTTTAGTTTAAATAAGGATGAGGTATTATATTTAAGCAATGAACAGGAAATATTGTTTTATCTGCCTGTACCAAAGATGAGCGATATGGAGACCTATGGACGTTATGATAATAGCAACACCTGGAAATTTTATAGTCAGCAAGGATAAGAAATAAAATTTTTTGTGATTAGTTAGTGGGAGGAAAGAAGATGGACAAGGTTGCAGTATTAATCCCTTGTTACAATGAAAGTGTAACGATTGAGAAGGTAGTAAGAGATTATAAAAGGGTTTTGCCGGAAGCTTCTATATATGTGTATGACAATAATTCCTCTGATGGGACAGATGGTATTGCAAAGCAGGCAGGAGCAATCGTTCGGTATGAATATCGTCAGGGAAAAGGGAATGTTATTAGAAGTATGTTTCGTGACATTGAGGCGGAATGTTATCTAATGATTGACGGAGACGATACTTATCCTGCGGAGTCTGCGCCCGCAATGATTGACTTGGTACTTCAGAAAGGTGTTGATATGGTTATTGGAGACAGATTGTCATCCACATATTTCACCGAAAATAAACGGAGGTTTCATAATTCTGGAAATCGTATGGTAAGAGGGCTAATTAACCGATTGTTCCGAAGCGATATCAAGGACATTATGACGGGATACAGGGCATTCAGCAGAATGTTTGTCAAAAGTTTCCCGGTATTGTCAAAAGGCTTTGAGATAGAGACAGAAATGACCATCCATGCGTTAGACAAGAATTTTTTGATTGAGGAGATACCTGTTTCCTATCGTGACAGACCGGAGGGAAGTCAATCAAAGCTGAATACAGTGAGCGACGGGGTTAAGGTCTTAAAAACGATTGCCACGTTATTTAGGGATTATAAGCCATTGCTATTTTTTTCAACAATAGCTATGGTGTGTATGATTGGAGCAATGGTTCTTTTTGTTCCAGTATTGCTTGAATATTTCGCCAGCGGAGTGGTTTTGCGTTTTCCTTCATTAATTGTATCAGGAGTTTTCGCGCTGATTGCAATATTGTTGTGGATTTGCGGGGTGATACTCCATGTAATAGCGAAAAAACATCGCCAATTGTACGAGCTTTTTCTGAATCAGATTAAGAAATAGGCGAGAGGTAAAGAGGACTTGTTGAATGAAAGAGAAAGTGGTTCGTAATAAGTGGAAAGCGTTTGTTTTAAGCATATTCTCTGTATACAGCGCTTGTTTAATCGTGTTTTATGATTCATTCCATTTTTGTGGAAGTGTATTCGGAAGTATTGAGTATAATTATGTTCAAATCGATGGTTTAGTAATAAGATTAATATTCATTCCGATCTGTACAGTTGTGTGCGGCTTGTTGACATTGTGTATATGTAGAGTGTATGAGAAGCTGGGAAATAAACTGTTTGTTCAGAATATGTGGACGAAAAGAAAGAAACTCTTTTTCTTTTTGGGTATCGTTACATCTTTAATACTATGTTGGAGTCCTTATATATTAACCTACTATCCTGGGGCTGTATATTCAGATGGATTTGTGTCCATTGATCAGATATTAAAAAATTATTTAAACAATCATCACCCTATATTTTATACGAAATTTGTGGGTCTTTTTATTAGATTTGGCTTACACTTTGGAAGTTTGAATATGGGAATTGCATTATATACATTAGGGCAGACAGTGATTATGGCTTTAGTTTTAGCGTATACATTACTGTGGATGCATAACAAGAATATAAATAAATTATATATTATTTTATGCGGGCTGTTTTTCGCTTTTTATCCCCTATTTCCCTATTATGCTATTGCATTATGGAAAGATACCTTGTTTTCGTTGGTCTTATTCCTTTTCATTTTACTTCAGATTGATGTAGTAGTTTCGAAAGGGATGCTCTTAAATACTGTAAAAGGATTAGTTCATTATAGTATTCTGGCAATAGGGGTTATGTTTTTAAGGAATAATGGTATTTATATTATTGCATTTTCAATCGTGATACATCTGTTGATTAATTTTAGAATGCTTAAAACCTTAAAAAAATTTGTGATTTGTGCTGCCGTTATGATGACAGCCACATTTATTATACAAAATCCAGTATATGAATCTATGGATTTGTCTACAGAATTTGTAGAAAATTTGGGAATACCTATGCAGCAGATATCGGCGGTAGCTGCATATGATGGAGAATTGACGCAAGAACAAGAAGACTTTTTGGGACAGATTTGGGATTTGGAGGAACTTGGAAAGAAGTATACGCCTTGTTTGGCTGATACTCCCAAAGGACGTGTAGATAAATTCAATGGAGAATTTATAGAGAATCATAAAAAAGAATTTTTGAAAACATGGATTCAAGTCTGTATTCAAAATCCTAAGATTGTAACAGATGCATTTTTTATGGAAAATTTGGGATTTTGGCATTTGTCTGTAAGTGGGAAGGTAGCATACATTCAACCTGGGGTATGGGAAAATTCGTTTGGGGTGGAAAGAAAAGATTTATTTGAAAAGTTTTTTCATTTTTCATTTGAAAAGCTGGTATTGCCAAGGCACTATCTTAGTTGTGGTTTTTTGTTTTGGCTTGTATTGCTGAATATGACGGTTATGGTAATCCTTAGGGGAGAAAGGAGTATAACTATATGGAGTTCAGTAATTGGAGCGTGGATAACCATGATGATTGCGACGCCAATAGCAATTAGTTTAAGGTATATGTATATTTTAGTGCTGGTATTGCCGTTATTGCCGATTACTCCATTTTTTGAATGTGAGGATAGTTCTGAGTAATTCTATTAATTTATTTTGGTAAAGCATTTGGAATATACCTGTGTTTGATATATGGGTATATTCCTGTCTATTTAAGGTGTTTGCAAAAACAGCATCAAGTATCTTTCATTCCTTTTAGATTCCTTTCGGATATTTCGATTCCTCTTGCAATTTTGCCCCTAATGATATATAATCATTGTGTTCACGAAAATTAAGGAGTATAAATACATGAATATACAAGAATATGATATTATGAACAAAATGATAGGGAATGTATATACAAATCAAAGAAAACTTGCAGAATATTCAGGTTATTCTGTGGGAAAAGTAAATAGTTCGTTAAAAGAGCTGATGAAAGAGAAATACATTGATGAAAATATGAAGTTATCCGAAAAAGCCTTGCAGGAGTTGGAGAGGAAGAGGCCCCAAAATGCAATTGTTCTTGCTGCAGGCTATGGAATGCGGATGGTCCCCATTAACGTAGAAGTACCCAAAGGGTTATTGGAAGTGCAAAAGGAACCCTTAATTGAACGAATTATCAAACAGTTACGAGAAGTAAATGTTGAAGAGATTGATATTATAGTCGGGTTTATGAAAGAACAGTATGAATATTTGATTGACAAATATCATGTGAATTTAGTTTACAATAAAAAATATTCTTCAAGAAATAATCTGCATTCTCTTCAATGCGTAGTAGATAAAATTAGAAACACTTATATCATTCCTTGTGATATATGGTGTAAAAACAATCCTTTTTCGAAGCAGGAATGGTATTCCTGGTATATGGTAACGGACCAAGAGTCAGAGGATAGTTCCGTTAGGATTAATCGAAAAAAAGAATTAGTAAATGTGAGAAAAAATGAAAATGGAAATAGAATGATAGGAATTGCTTATGTTTTGGAAGAGGATGCACAGGTTTTGAATCGGACAATTCAGGCTTACAGTACCAGAAAGGAATACAATCATGCATTCTGGGAAACAGCGTTGTTTGAGGAAGAGAAGATAAGGGTAGGCGCAAAAAAGGTAAAGGATACGGAAGTATTTGAGGTAAATACCTATGAAGAATTGCGAGAATTGGATGAAGGCTCTAATCAACTGAAATCAGAGGTAATGGAATTGATTTCAAATGTTTTAGAATGTGACATAGAAGATATTAAAAATATACATTCTTTGAAAAAAGGAATGACAAATCGATCGTTTAAATTTACGTGTAAGGATGATTCTTATATTATGAGGATACCGGGTGAAGGCACAGATAAAATGATAAACCGAAAGAATGAATACAGGGTCTATCAGGCCTTAACAGGGAAGGGTATTACCGACCCTGTTCTGTATATTTCATCTGACAATGGTTATAAAATTACAAGATATATTCCGGATACTAGAGTTTGTAATATTGAGGATTCAAAGGATATTGCAGCATGTATGCTCTATTTAAAAAATTTTCATAGTCTGAATCTTCATGTAGAGCATACCTTCGATATTTTTGAACAGATTGAATTTTATGAAAAACTGCGGAATGGAACGCCTTCCGTTTATCGTGATTATGCTGAGACAAAAGAAAAGATGTATAGTTTGAAAGAATATATTGACAAACAGCCGAAGCAGATGGCATTGACCCATATTGACGCTGTATGCGACAATTTTTTGATGACTAAAGAGAGGATTTATTTGATTGACTGGGAATATGCAGGGATGCAGGATGTACATGTTGATATTGCAATGTTTGCGGTTTACGCCATGTATGGAAGAGAAAAAGTGGATGAGTTGATTTTGGCTTATTTTCAAGCTGAGCCGGATGAAAATGTCAGGACTAAGATTTATTGCTATATTGCGATATGCGGTTTTTTATGGAGTAACTGGTGTGAATACAAACGAATGTGTGGAGTAGAATTTGGAGAATATTCTCTAAGACAGTATCGATTTTCCAAAGAATATTATAAAATAGCGAAAGAGAGAATGAAAAATGAGTAAAAATGCAATTATTATGGCGGCTGGAATGTCAACACGTTTCACACCGATATCATTAGAGGTGCCTAAAGCATTGCTAAGAGTTAAGGGGGAGGTGCTAATAGAAAGACAGATTGAACAGTTACGGGAAGCAGGAGTGAAAGAAATCGTAATTGTAATAGGATATATGAAAGAGAAGTTTTCATACCTGCAGAAGAAATATGGGGTGGTTTTGGTAGAAAATCCCGTATATCAAACTAGAAACAATCATTCGACGCTGTATGCGGCCAGAGAATATCTCGGAGAGACTTTTATCTGTTCCGGAGACAATTATTTTGTGGAAAATGTATTTTTAGAGAAAAGCAGTGTCTCCTACTATTCAGCAGTTTTTGAAGAAGGCGATACCAAAGAGTGGTGTTTGAGTGTAGATTGCGACGGAAAGATTAGAGAGGTGGTTATAGGGGGAAAAGATGCATGGATAATGAAAGGTCATGCCTATTTTACCAAAGATTTTTCAGAGAAGTTTCTTCCATATCTTGAGAACGCATACATGGATATGGAAAGCAAGGATAAGTTCTGGGAAGATATATATAGGGAACATATAGATGAGCTTGATATGTATATTCATAAATATAGAAGTGGAATTGTTGAGGAATTTGACTGTATTGAGGAATTGAGAGAATTTGACAGCTGGTATCGTAAAAATAGTGGAAGTAAAATTTTACAAAAGTTGAGTAAATTGTTGGGGAGTGAGGAGGATGAATTGGAAAAATTTCAGCCCATGTTAAAG
This sequence comes from Lachnospiraceae bacterium, assembly GCA_011960625.1. Lineage (GTDB taxonomy): Bacteria > Bacillota > Clostridia > Lachnospirales > Lachnospiraceae > Sporofaciens. The sequence goes on from BLMJ01000298.1 coordinate 7,858, forward strand.
TGTGGTGTGCTCAAGGGATGCATTTTTCAGCATAGAAATCAAAGTTACAGCTTTGATTTTGAAACGGAGTGCTTAAAAATTAGGGAAGCATAATCGTGGAGGAACCATAGGATGGAAGAGAGATTAAGAAAAAGATTAGATTGGTCAACGATGATTATACCATTAATTGTTGTCGTACTTTTATGTTTATTGTTTATGGCGCTGCCT
>BLMJ01000299.1 GCA_011960625.1 Lachnospiraceae bacterium
ATGAAACAGGAAAATGCAATATCTATTATTCGGCAGGTTATTGTGGATTTTATGAATACGAATATTGATGATAAATATCCGATTGAATGGAAAACCGCCGATACTCTGTCTGCCTGCTGCATTAACGCTGATAAGGATTTACTGAAACGTGCAATATCAAACCTTATTCAGAATAGCATAAACCACAATGAAAACGGGTGTGTGATTTATGCGTCTGTCGATGATGATAACAATACTTGTAAGATTTGTATTGAAGATAACGGTATAGGAGCGTCCGACGAACAGATTGACAGACTAAACTATACACCGCATTATATGATTTGTGATACGAATACGACCGAACAGCGTCATGGTTTAGGATTGCTTATTGTGAAGCAGATTATAAAAGGGCATAATGGAAAAATTTTAATAGACCATAGCGAATACGGTGGATTCAAAGTCGTACTAATCATACCAAAATAAATTTTTCCTTTTTATTTGCTGGTTTTATAAATTCTTTCCCAACTCATACGCCTGCTTGGGATATACTGAATTTATGACATCATCAAGTATATAACAGGCTTTTGCAGAGACGATTCCTACATTTTCCCATTCTAAATATTTTATCATGCCCTTATAGGAGGCAATGGCTCCCTCTGCAGATTCTTCTGTTTCATCGCCATATGTAAGCAGCAGGGCTGCTTTTTTAACCGTACCCTTTAATGTAGAATTATTTGCATAAAATCGGTCAATCACAGCTTTTATCTGTGCATTTATATCATAATAGTAAATTGGTGAAACAAATACAACTGCTTCCGCTTTTAAAAGGTCAGGATTCAATTCCTGCATATCGTCTTTAAATACGCAGGTCCCGTCATTCTCCAGACAAGAATTACACCCAATACAAGGATGCACGTTCTTAAATGCCGCGTCAAAACGGCTGACCATATGTCCTGACTCTTTCGCACCCTTGATAAAGGAATCTGCCAAATAGGATGAGGTGCCATTTTTATGTGGGCTTCCAGTAATTACTAAAATATTCATCTTATGAATCCTCCAATTTATTTTCAACATATATTTTCGAGATTCATTATATCATGAATCAAACCTCAGAAAAAGGATTTATGTCAAAAATAAACTCTGCTGCTCATACTCCTGTTCTCTGTAAAGCTCTGGAGAAGTCTTATGAAGCGCATATTCCGTGAACTTATCATCATAAATCCAGTCCTCCAGTTCCTTATTCTCCAAAACTAGCGGCATGCGATTATGGACAGGGATGACTGAGTTATTTGCCTGTGTTGTGAGAATAATAAAACGTTTCTCATTTTGGAACATATTATAGAAGCCTGCCATGTACAGGATGGAGCTGTCCTCCCTGAAAAAGGTTACCTTATTCTTATGGTCATCCCACTCATAAAAATGCTTTGCCGGAATAATACATCGTCTGTGCAGCACACTGTCACAGAAGGACTTTCGTTCCAGCGCCGTTTCCGCTCTGGCATTGATAAGGAGCCCTTTCTTCTGATATTGGGGAAATCCCCAATGCATTTCCTCCAGCGCAAATGCGGGCGCTTCACGAGTTGCAGGACCCTCTTCTGGTAAACTATGCTGCCGGCTGTGACAAGTCAGAATACCTGCAAGCTGGGAAGGAAAGATATCTCCAGTACGCATTTTCTCTAACTGCAGATCTATGCCTCGAATTACACCTTCTATTTCCCAGGCTGTCCCTTCATCTACATAGAATCGTCCGCACATAATTTTTCTCTCCTTTTCCTGTCGCAAAGTATCCATTCGTCCAGTGTCAGCGGGGTATAGTCTGAATACATACAGAAGCAATTAATCATATTAGACGGAATTGCACGTTTCTCCCCATCCAGATTCTCGCGAATACTGTTTCTTGTTATCTCCTGGAACTGCTCAATCAGTCGCTGATCATAAGTATCATGCAC
>BLMJ01000300.1 GCA_011960625.1 Lachnospiraceae bacterium
CCGCCCAGGTCGCAAGCGGCTCCAACCAAGTATCCGGCGGGGCGCAGGCGCTCTCTCAGGGCGCTACCGAACAGGCAAGCTCCGTTGAGGAACTCTCCGCGTCCATTAACGAGATTTCACAGAAGGTACAGCAGAATGCCGAATATGCACATCAAGCCAACGATATGGCAGGCAATGTAGGAAATGAAATGCAAAAAAGCAATGAAAAGATGCAGGAAATGATTCAGGCGATGAACAATATCAGCTCATGTTCAGATGAGATCAGTAAGATAATTAAGACCATCGAAGATATCGCCTTCCAAACCAATATTCTTGCGCTGAATGCCGCTGTAGAAGCCGCACGCGCCGGAAGCGCCGGAAAAGGATTCGCAGTTGTGGCCGATGAAGTTCGCAATCTTGCTGGAAAGAGCGCCGAGGCGTCCAAGAATACTTCTGCTCTCATTGAAAATTCATTAAGAGCTGTGGAGAACGGAACCTTGATTGCCGATGAAACCGCCGCTTCTTTACTGAATACGGTAAAAGGCGTCGAGGAGGTTGCCGGCATCATTAGCCAGATTTCTGAAGCAAGCGGCAATCAGGCGGAGGCAATCGCCCAGATTACGCTGGGTATAGACCAGATTTCCAACGTTGTGCAGACCAATTCTGCTACCGCCGAAGAGAGCGCTGCAGCCAGCCAGGAACTGTCCAATCAGTCTCAACTTATGAAAGATTTGGTAGGAACATTCCGGTTAAGGAATTAGATTAATACTTTATCGAATACCAATTCGCTATTATTCTGAAAAACGGCCGCCGAGAAATGCCTCGTCCATTTCTCGGCGGCCCTGGCATTTCTACTCCGCCTCATCCTCCGACGGTTTCCACGCCTGCCCAAACTTTACATCTCTGAACAACGCCGCAAGCCCCGTAATCTGCTTAAGCCTGAGAATCTCATCCCTGTCCATTCCCAGATGCCTGGAAATCCATGCATCTGAGCGTCCCAGTTCATGAAGCTCCTTCACAATATTTCCCATCAGATCTACATCATGGTTTCCCCTCGCCCGATTATGCCGGATTGTGCTGGCAATCCTCTGGTCTATCGGCTTATCGATCACAGACACAGGAAGCAGACCCTTCTCCCGTTTGTAAATATCCTGATTCTCCAACATAATCCGATAGCGGTGGAATCCGTCTACAATTATATACCTATCCTCCAATTTGTTGTAATAGCAAACCACAGGCATCGTATACCCGTCGTTCTTGATGCTCTCGTAAAGCAGCTTCATCTCAGGCGGGGCAACTGTATTAGGGTTGTAAGAATTGGGCACCACTTTCTCAACAGGAACCGCAATCACATGGTATACAGGACTTCTATACTCCATAACTCATTCCCTCCACACTCTTATATTTATGCCGTATGGCATCAATCCTCCTCTGCTGCTCCCTTGTCATCCCAAACCCCATAGAGCGGCAGATATGATCATTTTTCAGAATACAGCAGCACATCCGCTTCCAGCTCGGAATATCCTTAGTGGACTTGATGTCATCCGTATCGTCCGGAATCTTTCCTATAAAAACAATTCTGGACTTTTTACTTAAAGTATAGTTGGAGACACCGTTGCGTTTAATCTGATATCCATTCTCTATAAGCTCCTGTATGACTTCCTCATCCAGTCCGCCGCCTGTCTCATGCCAAAATTTAATCGAAGTATTGAACTTCTTAACATAATTGTTACGCAGGCGTATTGGCAGCGTATCCAAAAGGAACATGGTATAGGATTTCCATGTATGGCCTTCCGGCAAGGTAATATTCCGATAGCCAAGCGCCTTCGTCCTGCCATAAATAGCGCCAAAGTTCGCCCCCTTCACCCTGCCCACAAGCTTCACCCAGATCTCCGGGTCAATGACCCGATAAAGATTCAGGGAATCCTTGGAATAATCATTGAACGGCGATGCCACCCGCATCTGTGAAATCTTTAATCCCGCCTTATAGTAGAGGTCGTACAGGTGGTTATAATCATAATCAAATATGTAATTTGCATGCCAGATATCCTGCGTCGTCCAGTCATAAAGAGGGGACGCACACCAGAAATCTTTAAAAAATTTCGTAATCCAGCATTTTTCCTTATATCCGAACTTTTTATTCAGGAATCCGCTGTATCGCTGCAGGGATTCGTCCGCCCGCATGCCCAGCAGGCACACGGTCTTCCTGTTACCGTGGGAAATCCTGTACCACCTGCCAAATTGCTTTGCCAAATCCTCCTGGTGCATCCGATAGCGGTATGTCGTAATCGGATTGTTGCGTAGGTTCACCACATATTTCTTCTTCGGCATCTTCCGAACCCACAGCTCCTCCTTTTTGTCATCCCATGGATACCAGTACATTTCATAACTGCTGAGAGCCGTATTGGGTGTGCCTTCCAATGGCTACCCGTACGGCTCCACTTTAGCCTTAATCCGCTCAAACGTGCGCTCCACGTATTCAGACGTCACGGTATACTGCGCCTCAAAATCCTGATGGAACACACCCACCTTTTTTTGGGGAGCATATTTCTGCTGATAATCCAGCACAAGGTTTAAAAGAAGCCCGCTGTCCTTGCCACCGGAAAAAGAGACGTAGATATTGTCAAATTCTTCAAAGATAAATCGCATCCGCTCCTGAAATGCTTCATATACACTCTGACCTAAATATTCTCGTACCATATTCATCTCCCT
>BLMJ01000301.1 GCA_011960625.1 Lachnospiraceae bacterium
TCATTTGAGCCTATATTTTTCAGGCTCTGTTTTCATAAACTATTTGACACTACCGCGCGTCTTCGTCTCTTATTTTGCTTCTTATGCTTCGTATGTCGTATACTCCGGAAAGTATGACAGACTGGAATGTGGGGGTTTCGTCTCTGTCAAGGTATGCAGCCCGAAGCTGCGCAAGAAAATCGAGAAATACTTGGTTGTTTGCGGCGCTATCGGTTTCGTCTATGATGAGGATAATCGGTTTTTCTGATTGCAGACACCATTCGCTGAAACATTCGAACATCTCAGCCATGCGGACGTTAGGGGTTGTTCAGTCTGAGGACGATATAGCTATTTCGTATGAACTCTGTAAAAGCCCGTAACATGGTTGTTTTTCCGTATTGTCGGGCCTTGTTGATGGAGAAAAATTTGCCTGCGTCTGTCATTGCTTTGATTTCCATGAGACGGGGGGTTAAATTGACCATGTAATGTATGTTTTTTTGGCAGGCGCCGTTCACGTTAAAAACCTTCGCCATTTTACGAATTACCTCCTCTCAGGCTGTTTGCCCTTCTTTATGATTTGACCTTATCACAAAGGAGAGGCTGATTCAAGAGGTTTTCTTGTATTGGAGAATTTGGTTGCTATTTCCCAAGATTCTAAGTATACTATGAACAAAATAATCTGGGCTTAAATAAATATGGGAGGCGTGAAGTTATGGAAGATAGCCGGAGGAATCAAAAAAAGGTATCTGTGGTTGTAAAAATATTGTCGGTGCTTATACTGCTCTGTGTTATTTGCATAGTGGGCTATGTAATCTATATGCAGGCGAATTATTACCGGATTGAGGACCATGCCGTATTGGAGGCGGAGAATAACCAGAAGAAGTCGTTGAAAACGGGAGAGACTTATACTGCCGTAACCTACAACATTGGTTTCGGCGCTTACGGGCCGGATTATAGTTTTTTCATGGATACCGGCGAGATGGCGGATGGAACGGCGACGGCGGGGAAATACGGCAAGGCCGTTAGCAGGGAGTCTGTGGAAAGGAACACAAAGGGCGCGGCTTCAAAGCTTGAAAAGTTGAAAGCGGATTTTATGCTGCTTCAGGAGGTAGACGTGGACGCTGACAGGAGCTTCAATATCAACCAGCTTGAGCTGCTGAAAAGCCGGTTTTCTGACTATGGAAATGTATTTGCGAATAATTTTCACTCGGCTTATCTTTTCTATCCTTTTTCTGACCCTCACGGTGCTGTGGAGGCAGGGCTTCTGAACCTTAGCCGTTACGAGATTGTGGAGGCGGAGCGCAGAAGTTATCCCGTGGACGATAGTTTTGTCACGAAATTTACTGATTTGGATAGGTGCTTTGCCGTCATGCGTCTGCCGGTTGAGGAGGGGAAGGAGCTGGTGCTTATCAATAGCCATATGTCGGCCTATGACGAGGGCGGCCGGATTCGTGCCCGACAGTTGGATATGTTAAATTCCGTGATGGAAGAGGAGTACAGGGCAGGGAATTATGTGATTGTCGGGGGAGATTTCAACCATGCGCTGGGGGAAGAGGCGGCGAAAGGCTTTCCGTCAGAACAGAAGTATCCTGCATGGGTGTCCATCTTGACTCAGGAGGAAATGGGGGAGGGAATCTCTATTGTACGGGCGGAGAATGAGCTTGAGGTGCCTACCTGCCGCGGGGCGGATATCCCCTATACCAAGGGAGTGAATTTTACGACGGTAGTGGACGGTTTTCTGGTGTCCGATAATGTGAAGGCGACGGCGATGAATGTGGATACGGATTTTGGATATAGCGACCATAATCCGGTTTTGCTTCGGTTTGAGTTGTTGAAGCAGGATATAAAATAAGAAAGTTTTTTTGATATAGAGAATGAAATTGGAAAGGAAAATGGATTGAAATGCAGGATTTGGCGATATAAATTGCATTTTGTGTTGGCAAAGCGTTAGTTATACAAGTGAAACTTGAGATAAATGAAAGAAAAATAGCATTGAAATTCAAAATGGGTCTTGACTTTTTGAAAGATTGTTCGTAAAATAGCATATAGTTGTTACAGGGAGTCTGTATATAGCTGGTTTTTATTTTGATTTCAATGAAAACAGAAGGGAGTTTCGATATGGCGCCGTACAGCAAGTTGAGCAAAGAGAAGTTAATGAACCTGAAAAGTGACCTTGAAAAGCAGTTTGAGGAAATTAAAAAGAAGGGGATGCATCTGGATATGTCCCGCGGCAAGCCTTCGAAGGCGCAGCTTGATATTGGAATCGGGATGATGGACGTCCTGACCAGTGATTCGGATTTGGTTAGCTCGGATGGGGTAGACTGCCGGAATTACGGTGTTCTTGACGGAATCAGCGACGCTAGGAAGCTGCTGGCTGATTTGTCGGAGGTTCCGGAGCGCAGTGTAATTATATATGGAAATTCCAGTCTGAATGTTATGTTTGATACCGTGTCACGGGCTATGACCCATGGTTTTATGGGGAGTACCCCTTGGGGGAAGCTGGATCATGTGAAGTTTTTGTGCCCTGTGCCGGGGTATGACCGTCATTTTGCAATCACGGAATTTTTTGGAATAGAGATGATTAACGTCCCTCTTCTTGAGACTGGGCCGGACATGGATATGGTGGAGGAGTTGGTTGCGAAAGACCCGTTGATTAAGGGAATCTGGTGTGTGCCGAAATATTCCAATCCCACGGGTATTTCCTATTCGGATGAGACGGTCAGACGTTTTGCGAGGCTTAAGCCGGCGGCTGCGGACTTCCGTATTTTCTGGGATAATGCCTACTCCATTCATCATCTGTATGACGACAAGCGGGTCGTTGTTCTGGAGCTTTTGAATGAGTGTATCAAAGTCGGGAATCCGGATATTGTGATTAAGTTTATTTCTACGTCGAAGGTGTCTTTCCCCGGGTCCGGAATTGCGGCGCTGGCAGCGTCCAGGGGGAATCTGGAGGATGCAAGGCGTTATATGAAGTTTCAGACTATTGGACACGATAAGCTGAACCAGCTTAGGCATGTGCGCTATTTTAAGGATATGCTGGGTGTCTATGAGCATATGAGAAAGCATGCGGCAATCCTGCGTCCTAAGTTCGAGAAGGTAGACGAGGTGTTGACCAAGGAGCTTGGGGGGCTGGGAATCGGAACATGGACGAAGCCTCTTGGCGGATATTTTATTTCCTTTGATTCTATGGAGGGCTGCGCCAAGGCGATTGTGGCCAAAGCAAAAGAGGCTGGGCTTGTGATGACGGATGCTGGGGCCACTTATCCATATGGGAAGGACCCGAAAGATTGCAATATCCGTATTGCGCCGTCCTTCCCAACGGTTGATGAGTTGGAGGTTGCTTCTAAGATTTTTGTTCTTAGTGTGAAGCTGGTAAGTATTGAGAAGCTGTTGAACGCTTGATATTCAAACATTATCTGTCTGCCCTTGTTTTTGCCTTTGCGGGCTGAGACAAGGGCGGTTTTTTATTTGCTGGCCGCCGCCTTATCCGGCCGCCTTGCAAAGGTATGGGTTGCTTCCGGTTTGAGAGGAGTCAATCATGAAAATCTCCAAAATCCTTTTCTATTTTTTTATGTTTTTGCCTTTGCCTGTAACTCTGGCGGCGTTGGTGTTTTTGCCTGAGCAAATTCCTGCTCATTTTGATATGGATAACCAAGTGACCCGCTGGGGCAGCAAGTACGAAACGCTTATTTTTCCGGCGGTTACGATTATCTTTGGCTTGATTATGCTTGGAATCTCAAAGTTTCCTGATAATCGAGAAAATAATCAAGAAAAAGTTTGTATAATTACAGGTATTTTTTTCCTTTTCATTTTCAATGCCGTGACAGGTTATTTTTTGTATATTGATTTTATAAAAGCAGAAGATTTGTCTGCTGTTTTCATTGATATATATCAGCTTGTTTTCGGCCTTTTCGGTATATTCATGATTGTGATTGGAAGCCTTATGCCGAAGCTTGGCATGAACTCTGTCATCGGGCTGAGGACTCAGTGGAGTATGAAAAACGAGACGACATGGGAAAAAAGCCGGCGTTTTGGGGTATTTGGGCGTCCTGCTGCTTTCCCTTCCTATCAATATTTTTTATACATATAAGGCTGCAAAAAAATATTAGAATCATTGGTTCATGTGAAGGCGTAAAAAATGGGGCTGTTGCAGCAACCCCATTTTTTATCCGAACAAGGGCGTTGAAAAATATCTCTCTGCCGTATCCGGAAGCAGGGTCACGACCGTCTTTCCTTTTCCAAGCTTCTTAGCCATTTTAAGGGCGGCGGCCACGTTTGTCCCGCTGGAAATTCCGCACATCAGTCCTTCCTGCCGTGCAAGCTCTTTGGCAGTCTGCAGGGCTTCTTCATCCGTCACAATTACAATATCGTCATAGATATGCTGGTTCAGGACTTTTGGAATCACTCCGTCTCCGATTCCCATCTGAATGTGGGTGCCGATTGTACCGCCCGCAAGGATTGCCGCATTTTCCGGCTCGATTGCCCAGATTGTCATATCAGGGTTGGCGGCTTTTAAGGTTTCTCCTATGCCGGTGATGGTTCCGCCGGTTCCGATTCCGGAACAGAAGCCGTCGATGGGGCCTTCTACCTGCTCTAAAATCTCACGGCCTGTATGCTGGCGGTGTACCATGGGATTCGCTTCGTTCTCAAACTGCTGGGGTACGAATACTTTGGGGTTCTCTTCTGCCATACGGCCGGCGGTTTTGACACATTCATTGATACAGTCGCCAATGTTTCCGGCGTCATGTACCAGAATGACTTTCGCGCCGTAATGTTCTACAAGGTAACGTCTTTCCTGGCTGACGGAATCGGGCATAATTATGATTGTCTCATACCCTTTCACTGCCCCTACAAGCGCAAGTCCGATTCCCTGATTGCCGCTGGTGGGCTCTACGATTATGGAGTCTTCTTTTAAGATGCCGTCTTCCTCAGCCTTACAAATCATGCTGTAGGCGGTCCTTGTCTTGACTGAACCGCCTACGTTCAGGCCCTCGAATTTTACCAGCACCCTTGCGCAGTCGGGTCCGACCATTCGATTCAACTGTATTATGGGAGTGTGTCCCATGGCCTCCAACACATTTTTATAAATCATATTAAATATACCTCAACTTTCATTCATACTGTTGTTTGTCTGTTGTTTTGCAGATATTTACAGACATATTATACTAGAGAAAAAATGTTGTGTACAGTAAAATATGCCGACAACTGTCCGGAGGTGAAAATGGTAATGGTTCAGTCTTTAGGATTCCTGACTGCGCGGCAAGTGCGCAGCTACAGGTTAAACCGCTGTTACTGTTCACACGCCACTATTCCGCGAGGTGTTTCCGCACATTTTGTGC
>BLMJ01000302.1 GCA_011960625.1 Lachnospiraceae bacterium
ATAACTATAACAACGGCGAGACCCCCACATTCCATTGGTTTGTGGGGTTTTCGTTGCCTTGGGTGATACTAAAATGATATTATTTTTTCTTCAGGTTTACCCACTCTCGAACCCCCGAAATCTCTTCCAGTCTGTAGGTGAGGGCTTGGAGCATTTCATCTTGTCCCCGCCTCTCTCTCCTGGTGACATTCCTAATTGCTCTGCCGGCCGTCGGGTCCTTATACCCTTCGTGGTTTTTCATCGTATCCATCCTAACACCTCCAATTCTACCTCGCTTAAGCCTGTTCGCATGAAGGACTCCACTCCCACATGGTGATAGCTTTCAGCAGATATGTATTCCTCATAGTATTTCCGGTACTTCTGAGACAGTCCCGGCTGTCTGAGCGCACGCATGGCCTTGTTCTGGAGCTGACGCACTCCGTTGCAAGTCACTCCAAAAACTTTACTAACCTTATCCAGGGACCAGCCGTCAATATACCGCCTCAGTATCACTTTCGGAAGGTTCCCAGGCAGCCGGTCCACAGCAATCCATAATTCCCTCTTCATGGCAGCAGCATCCGCACTTCTGATGGCGTCTTCTTCCACGTCCTGAGCTGATGGGATAGTATCCTCAAGCGTAAGGTCTGTCTCTCCCCCGCCTAATGCCTCGCTAAGGCTTTGTACCTGCCCCATTTGTGCATTTTTCTTAATCTCCTGTAGTTTCTCTTGACTAACCTCTAGAAGGCGGCACAAAGTGAAATCGGAGGGCTCTTCCCCGAACTCTTTGCAGTATTCCTTGACCGCCCTTTTATATCCATATATCTCTTCCTTGACATATACCGGGAGCCGGATGGTACCGCTGCAGTTGTCCACATACCGCCTCATACGATGTCTAATCCAGAAGACGGCATAGTGGAGGAATGAAACACCCCGCTCGACGTCAAAGTGCTCCACAGCGTCAGACAAACCTATGTATCCTTCCTGCATCAGGTCTTCCAACTCCGCAAGCCCCTGGTATTTCCTTGCCATTATCACAAGGAAGAGATATATG
>BLMJ01000303.1 GCA_011960625.1 Lachnospiraceae bacterium
ATATGGGGATACATCATAAACACCATAAACACCATATTTCAATAGTATTAGTACAGGGAGTGTATAAAGCGTCCAAGTGTCACGAAAGGGTGTGAAGCAAATGAAATTGATGGAAGAGTTTGGAATTTACGGTGACGATGTATTAAAGTTTGCGCTGAATAATCTGGATCGGAATATAGAACGAGATAAATATTTGATATCATCCGCAGAAGCAAAGATACAGAGAGTTGAACCTAACTCCCAGGAGTTTAGGGAGACGGTAGAGTTGATAGAAGAAACGAAAGATTCTTTGCGTAGCAAGCAGGAAGAACGGATATTGTGTGCTCTGGAATTGAAGCGCCGGAAATATTTGAACGATTAACTAAGAAAAGCCCCATAGGTACGGCAATACCTACAGGGCAGCACACAGCCGGAGCCATGTCCTAAACCTCTTACATAGTAACATGGTATCCCGGCAGAAGGGAAGGATTTTATGAAAAATAATTATTTGAATTTAAAATATCTCATCCAGTATCATCCGTATCACATAAGCACATTTGCGGAATTTGCGCATGTAACAACGGAATTGCTGAGTGAAGTTCTTGCGGGAAGGGAGGAACTTACAGGCGCGGAGTTGTTCCAGATCAGTAAATATACAGGCGTTCCGGTTTCCGTCCTGAACTGTCCAAAGCTGATCACGCTTAACCATAACAGGCACAGACACCGGGTAATGATAGATAAGCTTGGGGTTATCCTCGGAGATATATCGGATTGTCAGAAGAAGGGGAGTCATAAGGCGGATACATACATGAAATATAGCCGTAAAGATTTTGTAAACATGGAATTGGCGTTTCTGGATAACAGGCCGGTTCCATATACGCAATACCTAGGGATACGGTACCAGATGCAGGATACATTGTTGTATATTCTGAACGAGCAGAGCCGGATTCACAATAAGCCGAGGGGCGTGAAAGCGTCATGAGTGTTAAGATCAGGATCTCATTCACTGAGGATGAAGAGCTTGCCGGAGTGATCCGGCTTCTCTCCCCGGCCCTAAAGTCCTATAAGGTATCTGGAAAGAAGGAAGGAAAGTATCGGAACGCCTACGCCGATCTGCATCCTGGCTTCCAAAACGACGAATCTAGAGACGAAGCAAAATGAGGGTGCAGGATGAGAGTGCAAAGGTGCGCCTTGGATACTAAGAAATACTAAGATTTATTGTAGTACACATACTCGGATTTATCGCCACACAAATGTTGGAAAATGATGGAGTAAAACCTTATAAATACCGGTGTAAATGTACGGAAACAGGCTGAATTGAAAAGTAACGTTGCGATTAAACGGTAGTCTTCTTTACATCCTATAACTTGGAATATGCGTATAATTTATACGTAAAAACTGTTGACATGCGCATAAAAAATGCGTATAATATATAGTGTAAGGAGGACACAATATGACAGTTCGGGAAATACTAAAGGTACTTCGCAAAGATGGATGGTACACAACTAATCAGGAAGGTTCCCACATAAGTCTAAAACATCCAGTAAAGCCCGGAAAAGTCACAGTACCTAACCACAAAGGGGACTTGAAAGCGGGAACTTTAAACAGTATTTACAAGCAGGCGGGGCTTAAATAGCCCTTATCTGCCTGCAGTTTTCATAGAAAGGAGAGTATTTTATGCAAAATTTAACTTACCTGGCCGTTTTTGAACCATCAACAGAGGGTTCATATAGTATTTATTTCCCAGATTTACCCGGATGTATTAGTGTTGGGGATAATCTGGAAGAAGCTGCCCGCATGGCTGTCGAAGCGGCAAGCCTTCATGTCTATAGTCTGGAATGTGATAATGAGGAAATACCCACTCCATCCGTGAACTTATCCAAAGAAGATACAGAAGGGAATGTTATAATGCCTGTTACAATCCACCCTGATTTATTCCGTATGAAAAAAGATAACGAGCGCATTAAAACAAATATCACGCTTCCGGCATGGCTGAAAAGGCTTGCCGAGGAACAAAAGGTAAACTATTCTCGGCTTTTGGAACTTGCCTTGATTGAGTATCTGCAAATACCTGTGTCTGGCAGAAAATAAGCCCTGCCTCATGCAAATAATAAAGATTATACGAAAAGGGGCAATGTGAAAAGTAACGTTATTTTTTTGTGTTTCTAGATTTTGAAAAAGTGGTTGTTGCAATTTATTCTATTTGATATAATAGATATAGATTAAATAGAGTAAAGTACCGCATTGTCTTCAGTGACAATGTAAGCTAAATGGCGTGGGAATGGTTTGCAGGCAGAAATGCCGCAAATTATTCCTGCGCTTTCTATTTATCTGGAAATAATAGAAAGAAAGGGGTAATGACGTAATGGAACATGGTGTAGTGAAATGGTTCAATCCAGTGAAAGGTTTTGGCTTTATCGCTGGGAGTGATGGCAAAGAGTATTTTGTTCACCACAGCAATATTCTGATGAAGGGGTTCAGATTACTTGAAGCAGGACAGAAAGTTAGCTACCAAATTGAAACAGTGGAAAAAGGGAATAAGGCGATTAATGTGACTGTAGTGAAATTAGGAGGAAATGGTAATGAATGAAAAGACAAAATTATTAGAGTTATTTAAAAAAGCGGCGGATGCTGCTGATATGTTTAAGGATGATAAACGGGAGATTATGGAATCCGATAGATTGTCAGAGAAGGGAAAAACCCAAGAGATAGCAGAGAATTTCAGACAGTTTACGGAGGCCATGGAAGGATACAGGGAGCAGATGCTCGACATTGTAAATGAGAGGGAAAAAGGATACACCTCATATTATGTAAGCGTAGCTCAGACTCGTTTTAGTACGAATGGATATCAGTCAGCGCTTACAGCGAATCTTGATATGATAAAGCAGGGGTATGCAGGAAAGATAGAGATTATGGCAATATTGAAGCTGTATAAAGATGATGATCTCGCCTATAGCCGGGTTGAAGATGTTATGCACCAGGTGAAAAGCCCTTACTGCAATTTACTGGAAGACCGGCTTACCGTCAAGAAGCAGCTGAACGCATTTGAAAGTATACGTCAGTTGATTAAGGCCAAGGTAACGTCATATCTTGCAGAACAGCAGGTATACAGACCTTCGGCAGAATCAAAGGCAAGATTAAAAAAAGACAAGTTCAGCCGCGAAGCTTGTTATTTCGGCTCGGGATACGCGGCGATTGTGGAAGAATTAAATGATGATTTGACAATTAACAGTCCCAAGGCTACGCTTGCGCTTAAACATAATTCAGATCCAAATACGACATATCATTATGGAACTAACATTGATGTCATGAAAGCAGAACATAATGCTAAAAGTAAACGGGGAACGGATAGCAAGAAGTAAAAATGACACAAAAAGAACGGATTACAGACCCATCAACGTTTCCTAGAATGAAGCAGAATAAATTAAGCAGTTAACCAATTATTTGATAAAGTGTCCCGGGCTTTCTATCCTCCTTTGGATTGTCCGGGGCATTTTGACCAGGAGGCGGTTATATGAACAATGAACAGTTAGTCGCACGTATTAAAG
>BLMJ01000304.1 GCA_011960625.1 Lachnospiraceae bacterium
TGTACTAATACTATTGAAATATGGTGTTTATGGTGTTTATGATGTATCCCCATATCCCCCATATACATCATAATTGTATTTTATTTTTTCTTTACTAATATAATCTGTCCATAGTGTCCTAAATACCTTGAACCCCTTGATTTTACTGGATTTTTCGTTGGACACTTACAAGGACACATTCATGGACACTTGGACACTTCCGTTTTTACGGTGGGACACATTTAAAAAAACCTCTCTGTCTCCCGTATTCCTCTCCAAAGCGTGCCCTGTCCTGTTTCCACCCCTTGAGCAGCTTTGAAAGGATTGCATTAATAGCCCTAGTATCCCGCTGTGTAAGCGTAGCGATTGGATAACCGAAGCATTCACGCCAAACCTCTACAGCACATATTTTACTACGCTCTGCCGTCTCCCCCTGGTAGGTTTTATACCCGCCGACGATATACGCTCTTCGCTGTGTAGTATCCTTTGTATACCAGTCTGACGGAATCGGGATCTTAAGGAACTCTTCTATCATTCCTTCCCGCGGATCCTCCTGCATATGGTCTTCCTGCTGAGCTGCTGCCAGTCTCTCCATTTCTGCATCGGGATAAGTTCTTTCTCCGAGTCTCCACCGCATAACGGCCTCGGCCCATATCTGATCTATTACCGGTCTCATTTCTGAAAAAACCGATCTTACTGGTTTCTGCACCCCGATATCTATCGGTAAAAACCGCCGGTTCCCCGTCTCATCTGTCAGGAAATCACGCTTGTTAGATGTGCCTAAAGCTATAAACTGCCGCGGTTTGTCTACCGCGTGCCGTCCATAAGCGGGCCGGAAGCGGTCTTCGCATATCGACAGGAAAGATTTTATTGTATTAGAATCTACCTTACCGAATCCATCCATTTCCGAAATCTCGACCACCCATACACCTAAAAGCTTTTCCGCTGCAGTCTTATCCTTCATGTCTATGATCTTTAAGCTGTCTGAAAACCAATTTACACCCATAATCCGCGTAAACGTGCTTTTGCCAATTCCTTGGGGACCGATCAATACCACCAAGTAATCGTATTTCTGCCCAGGCGTATATATCCGGGCAACGCCTGAGCAAAATAACAGGCGCGCAACCTTCCTAGTGTATTCCGTGTCTTCCGCACCAAGATAATCAATAAATACTTTATCAAGCCGTTTTTCCCCGTCCCAGTGAAGCCCGTCTAAATAATCCCGAACGGTATTAATAGCTGTTTTCTGCATGAAAGTATCAAAAGCATCCTGAATCTTCGAGATTCCTGTTAATCCGTATTTTGTTTCTAAGCGGACTCTTAACCCTGCCATATCTGCATCATTCACACTTCTTTCTTTTATCTCTGTATTCCAAGGAAGTCCGCCCTTTGTTCGTATCCTTTCAGAAAACTTATCATAGTAGAATTTTCCCGCCAGATCGGGATCATTTTCAATCACAATCATTATATTTTTAGCAGTTTTTTTCAATTTATTGTTTCCATCGTAGTCTAATTCAAGTACTGCTTCTTCATTCTCTGGGGCTCCGAATTTCTCCTTTGCGTCTTCCAAGCGCGTTGCTTTATCTTGGGAAGCAAAGTTCTTCATTTCTTTCATACTTGGTAATTTTGCTGTTGGCGTGTCGGGTTTCGCTTCTTCGTCCAGATACCCGAACTTGTGGATCCTTACCAGGTCAAAACTATTGCACGTTCTTCCTTGCGCCGGATCCGTGGCGTGATGACTGTATAGGAACTTCCCATCATCATACAGAACCGCACCGCCTACTGTGGATCCCGCCGTATAGGTATATCTGCCAGATATGGACGTTTCTTCATATATACCAGGCAAAAACTTGTCCATAGCCGCCGGCACATCATACACCCGGCAGAATGCCCCTATGATGCCCTTCTTTGTAGTTGGGTCTTCCTGCCTCTTCTGATTCCTCTCCAGGCGTTCTGTTTCTCCCGGCACTGTCGGCCATTCCGACACATTATGCCAATCCCCATACATTCCCAGAATACCGTCAACGGATACAAAAGGCTTATCGCTATAGGTAAATATGTATTCGCTGTCCCTGCAGCAACTCGACCAATACATAAGCCGGGATACGTCAAACGTAGTCGGATCACAAAACTCAATCCCAATCAAGGATGCAAGTTTCCGCGCTACAGGCTCATATTCATCCGCTGTAAAGTCCCGATCGGTCGGCAGGATAACCCGAAGCCGCGGAGCTGCATTCTCATGCTTGCGCGTGCTGTACACTACATAGGCACAGACTAACCCTTCTACACGTTTTAATACGTCATCCGTCTGACCTGGAGGGATGTTATCCATATCTAATGTAACCAAACTTCGGCTGACCACACTTTCACTTTTACGCCTGCTGCCGTTTAACTGCCCTCCTACGAAGCCGCCTACATCCTTTAGATCGTCTTGCTGGGCCTTGGTAAGCCTCTTGTACTCTGCAAGCGTCTCTGTGGATCGTTGAGGGACGCTAAGCCGTCGGATGAACTCAGACCAGTATAATTCTACAGCTTTCCAGTTCATTGCTTTACGGCTCTGCCCCACTGAAATGATTAGTTTCTTGTCATTCTGCATACTTTCTTTTTTTTGCCCTCCTTATACTGCTTTTATTCCATATACTCTTTCTTGGAAAAATACCCTGCTAACCTTGCCAGTAACGGTTATAAATCCTCTCTCCTTCAGCTCCTTGTTGAGTTCCCTGATCACAGAGTAAGCTTTACTTTCTGATACTCCTAAAATCTCCGCTACCTCCTTCGCTCCTATGAATTGCCTTTCCACTTTCTGCCTCCTTTCTTCCTGTGCCCTCTCAGCGGCGCCGATCAGGTCCATGATCTCCTGGTGACGTCTCAGGAAGTCTTCGCTTCCCACTCCCAGGCATTTCTCTTCCTGTGCTACTAAATCCTCCATCATTGCCTTAAATTCCTCCTGTGACATGTAAAAGCCTCCTTCCATTTCAAAACCGCCACCACGCGATTTTAATTTACTGTTTGATTATCTCAGTTACATCAACTCCCAGGGCTTTAGCAATCTTACCCCAGGTTTTAGGATTTCCGTCACTCTTACCGGTCAAAATATTAGATAATGTACTTTCTGATATTCCAGAAGCTATAGCAAGCTGTTTTTGATTAATCTCTTTTTTTGCCATTGAAACACGCACAAACACTTTATCTATACCTAACACCATTTTCCCTCCTTCCAAATACATAATTTAATTATGGTTCTTTATTATAATACACAATTTAATTATTGATGTCAATATAAACTTGAATTTAATTATTGTTTATGGTATTATTTCAATAACGTAATTACCGAAAGGGGGATTTTACACATTGAATAATAAAAAGATAGGTGAAAATATAAACACCTATAGAAAATTTAAGAAATTAACCCAAAAGCAATTAGCCGACTTGATTGACAAGGCCGAAAGTTCTGTACAGAAATACGAAAAAGGTGAAACTGAGGTTCCTATAAGTGTCCTCGAAAAAATTTCAACGGTCTTGGATATCCCTTTACTATATTTGCTTGATTGGACAAAACAAGAATTCATGAATACTGTTTTAGGCGGGATTGATAATGAATTTGAGCAATTAATAACTTCTATGGGATATAAATTAATTTATCGTCCGGGAACCGAGAACGATACGCCCGTAACCCTTATAGACACTGCTGAACACTCGATATCAATTACATTGGAAGAAATAAAAGAACTCTCACATTCTACAAAATCGTATTTAAACTTTAAAATACATGAACTTTTCCAAGCCCGTTCCTAATATCCCACGGGAATATTCCCGTCTGCTCCACCAGATCGCCAGCTCAGGACTATCCAAAAATGGATACTCCCGAAAATTAGGGCAACGTTGCAATTTGTTGCAACGAATTTCGTCCGAAGCATACACAGTTTTGTGCACATCCGCACATTGACAATAATATATTTACCCAGGGAGCTGTTGAGGTGCTATCCTGGTCGCCGGTCTATGGAAAGGGGGCTAGATGCTATGGTTACATACTATGACTTGTTCACGTTTGTAATTATGCTTTGTTCTGTTATCACCCTTGTTATAAAGATACTCAGCAACAAAAAATAGCGCCCCTCGTCTGGTAAACTAAGGCGCTATTTTTTACAACCTATTTTGCCGGCGGTCAGGCTCCATCTGACTAACGGCTCCCTTGTTAAGTATATTATAGTCAATCTCTTCAAATATGTCAAATATTATCCTTTCATTTCAAAACCGCCACCACGCGCACAGATGAAAGGAAGATGGTAGAATGCCAGTATATAAAGACAAAGAACGCAATACTTACTACTGCCGGTTTTATTACACTGATTGGCAGGGACAGAAACGGCAGAAATGCAAACGCGGCTTTAAGCTGCAGCGTGAAGCGAAGGAGTGGGAACGGCTCTTCCTGGAACAATTCGCTAAGAATCCGGATATAACCTTCGAATCATTGTATGAGAAGTATAAGGAGTATATTACACCGCGGATCCGGGAGAGCACAGCACACACCAGATTCCACATGATGGATCGTCATATTCTTCCGTTCTTCAAAGACAGGGTAATCTCCGACATCTCGCCCGCGGACATATCCGCCTGGCAGATTGAAATGATGGGGAAGGGATTAAGCGATACTTATCTCAGAAGTGCAAACACTTATTTAAAGACCGTCTTTGCTTATGCGGTAGAATATTTGGGTCTGGAAAGGACCCCATGCAGGAAGCCGATCGGAAGCACCAAGACCCAAAATGTAGATTTCTGGACGCCGGAAGAATACTCCTTGTTCATTCATGAATGCCGGGATAATATAGAATATTATACCATATTCGAAATACTGTATTATACCGGGATGAGAGCCGGTGAACTTTTGGCATTGACATTAAACGATATTGATTTCAGGAAAAACCAGATCACTATTAACAAGACTTTCTACCACCTAACCGGCAAAGATACCATTCAACCCCCAAAAACCGCAAAAGGAGAACGCACGGTTGACATACCTGACTTCCTAACAGATGAGATAAAGGAGTACATAAAACACCTGTATAAACCGGATCCGAACGACCGGTTATTCCCGAAGCAACTGAACTATATCCGGAGTGCGTTCAATATCCGGGTAAAGCGTTCCGGCGTCAAGAAGATCCGGATCCACGATCTCAGGCACTCCCATGCATCCACGCTGATCCACCTCGGCGCGAATCCAGTACTGGTTGCTGAAAGGCTCGGTCATGAGTCCCCTGATATCACGCTTAAGACTTATTCGCACCTCTTTCCTTCCTCCCAGGCGGAAATCGTGCAGAAGATAACCAAGGTCAATTGATATTAAAATGATATTAAAAATCTATGCAATCAGAAAAATGAGCACAGCAAGGAACGGAAATACGTCGTTTCAAAACATAAAATAATTAGAAATATGCTTAAAACACGGCAAAAGATACCTTTTAGATAACTATAACAACGGCGAGACCCCCACATTCCATTGGTTTGTGGGGTTTTCGTT
>BLMJ01000305.1 GCA_011960625.1 Lachnospiraceae bacterium
TTTTGTGTGTATTTGAAACTTAAGTCTGAAAAACAGTAGGTTTTTCAGCGGCCTCGTCTGAGGCAAAAGGGTTGCGATTACCTTCATCAGAGTGGTCTTTCCAGCGCCGTTTCTGCCTAGAAGCCCGAACATCCCCGTTTGTATGGTAAGGTTGATATCGTTTAAAACCTGCTTCTTTCCATAATATTGATTCAGATTCCTGATTTTAATTGTCGTAGACATACGCATCTTCCTTTCAAAATTGCTTTTTGTTATCTTAGGTCTATCATAATGCGTAAATCCCTATATTTTCCCTACAAAAAATTAAGAATCCTTAAGGATAAATTGAATTTTCTCCAAAAATAGACGCAAAAAACGATGCCGTCACCACTGCCCCTCCTCGGATACTGTTGGCAACATCTAACGTTCCCCCATGTTTCTTACAGAACTCCCTGCAAATATGCAGTCCAATCCCGAAATGCTCATCCATTTCCATACCCTCACGTTCCTTATAGTAGGGTTTCAGGGCTTTCACCAACTGCTCTTCTGAAAAACCCTTTCCGTCGTCCCTGACAGCCAGAAGAATTTCCCTCTTCTGCTTATCATACTCCGACAATACTTCAATCTCTGTCCCTGCATACCGAATAGCATTTGAGAGTAGATTCTCCAGAACCTCCATAATAATGTTCTCGTCCATCCCTACCCGAAGATCGTCTCCCATAGCACTTTCGTCAGCAGCTTTTATTATACATCCTCGATAAAATATGCTGACGTCCCCAACCTGTCCAAGCGCAAAAACCACTTCCTGAATCTTTTTTTCCAGGCTCCCAAGCCGAATCCACTCCGGCGAAAATGGAACCTCGTCAATGCTCCTTATCCCTTTCATGGTTCGGCTGTAATCCTCAAGCCGTTTCAGATGGTCAGACATCAATACCAGTGTATCTCTCATTTTCTCCTCACTGATTTTCCCCTCCGGAAGATACCGGGCCAGAAAATCCGTATACCCCTTTAGGACTGTAAGCGGCGTACGCAAATCATGGGCAAACGCGGCATTCAACTCCTTCTGCCGCTCCACCAACAGCCACATTTCCTCCTTCCCCCGTACCAGCTCCAACCGCATATCCTCCACGGAATCGCAGAGGCTTCCCAGCTCGTCTGCACTGTCGTAATGCACATAGAAATCAAGATTATTTTCTCGGATTCTCTTTACACTGTCCTCCAGAATCTTAAGGGGAGCCGACAGCCGCTTGTGATAGAAAATAAGTATAGTCACAACCATTCCTGCAAATGCATAAAAATACGGACACCACACCCGCATAAAATCCAGAAACAAAAGCCTTTCACTGTTCGTCCCTGCCGCAAACATATATTTATATCCCCACAAAGGACCATTCTTGTAAATGACGCTCTGAAGCTCTTCACTCTCAAACTTTACCCACTCTGAAAGCTCCCACTGCCAGCACAGAATCATAGTTAGATAGGACAGAAGAAATACAACTACCGCCAACACCAGAATGTATGCTATCATCGCCTTGCGAAAGGACATATTCCGGATATACTTTGCTGTCTTTTCCAGCTTTTCTTCTATCCAATCCATCGGTATCCCACTCCCCACACAGTCTCTATATATGCATGTTTCGTATATTTTCCAAGCTTGCTCCGCACTCTCCGTATATGCTCCATGACGATACTGCTGTCAGCGTTCCCGTCAAATCCCCGTACCTTCTCATATAGCTGTTCCTTGCTGAACACCTGCCCTGCATTTAACGACAGAATTTCCACCAGCCCGTACTCCGTCTTTGTAAGGGTAAGTGGCTGCTCTTCATAATATACGCACCGGTCGCCATAATGGATCGCCAGCCGGTCAAACATCTTTACGACTCCGTCCGACTTCTTTCGTTCCTCCCGCCGAAGGTGTGCTTCCACTCTCGCCCCCAGTTCTTCGATACTAAATGGTTTCAGGATATAGTCATCTCCGCCTATCATCAAGCCCCGAATCCGATCGGACTCCTCGATCTTGGCCGTCAGAAACAGGATTGGACAGGAGACATGGCTGCGAATCCGCTCGCATACCTCAAATCCGTCCAACATAGGCATATTCACGTCCAAAAGGATAATATCCGGCTGTTTATTCAACTGGCCTAAAACCTCCAGTCCATTCTTTGCCTCGATCACCTGATAATCCTGAATTTCAAAATAATCCTTCAGCAGTTGGACGATGCCCGACTCATCATCCGCAATTAATATTCGTTTCTTTTCATACATAAATCCGCTCCCTTTTTCAAAAAGTACACTAGTTACTGGTCACGGAGTGAACAGTAACTATCACTATTATAATCATATCTCCTCTATGGTTCAATACTTGACATTTTTCTGCATTGTTAATAGAATAATTCAAGTTAATGTTCACACGTCACTATCCCGTGAGGTGTTTCCGCACATTTTGTGCGGAAATCCCGAGTTTTTCAGCGCGAAATCCCATCTTTTTACGATTTCTGTGCATTGCGAAGCGTGTTGCTGGTCACGGAGTGAACAGTAACTAATTCAAAACTATCAGGAAAACAGAGGGACTATGCAAGAAAAGGATTATGTTTCAAATGGGCGGCGCCTCCGCCCCACCTACCATTATTATATGTTCAACAAACCCTACGGCTGTGTCACGGCTCACCGAGACCTTCGTTTCCCAACCGTTATGGAATACTTTAAGGAGCTTGACAACAGCAGGCTCTCTTTTGTCGGACGGTTGGATCGGGAGACAGAGGGATTGCTTATCATTACCGACGACGGAAACTGGAATCAGAGGATGACCCACCCTGCATACAAAAAACACAAGACCTATGAATTTACTGCTCTAGGGGAATTGGATGAAGAAAAACTTCATATGCTTCAAAACGGAATTTTGTTAAATGGCTCCCCTATACCGACATTGCCCTGCCAGATTACCGTTACCGGCGCCTCCGTGTTATCCGACACTCTCCCAACCCTCCACCCAGAGGTCCAAAGAGCCATCCAAAAAAACCGTCCCTGCCATCCGGTAGTCATGGGCAGAATCACGATTACCGAAGGCAGGAAACGGCAGATTCGCAGGATGATGAAGGCTGTCCGCTGCTGTGTGGTCGCCTTGAAGCGTATTTCTATGGAAGATATCGTGTTAGACAAAAATTTAAAACCTGGGGAATGGAAAGAATTTTTCCCTTAGCTTATTTCGCCCTGTTCCGATAAAATCTAATGCAAAAAAACATCACCATCCCCACTATTGACATTATCTTTCCCACCTTCACGCCGGGCGCATGATAGACCATACTGACTTCATGCTTTCCGGCTTCCATCCGGAAACCCAGAAACGATGTATTTACCTCTTTTCCATCTACCGGTTCTCCATCTACAATAATCTGGAAATTCTCATCATATGGTATGGTTGTGATAAAATATCCCGAGTTTTCCATGTCAATTGTCCCTTCTATCCGGCTGCCCTTCGTCTTTTCCCGATTGACCTGAAATACGGACTGGTCCAACTGCTCTTCCCTGGCTGGCAGGCTTCCTGTGAAAGCTTCTGCATCCCCTATCTCATACTTTCCTTTTCCCAATACAATTTCCACACTTTCCTGACCGTCCAAAAGAGGAATACCGTAAGTAAATTCTATATTCTCATTATAATAGAAATGGCTTCTGGCAGTCAGTTTATTCCGGCTTCCTTCCACCCAGATGGCCACATCCTTTGAGGGTTTCTTATTTTCTATCTGAAAACGTAGGAAGAAAACCCTGTCTCCTGCCTTTTCCTGCATGTCAGCAGGAAGCTCTATCTTAATCCTCTTATCTGTATCCGAATCTATGCTTTGGGGCAGGCTTATATCCACCGGTTCTACCTTCTCTGCCAATTCCTCCTCCACATTGATTTCAAGATTTTTTCCTTCGCTTTCGGCAGAGGTAAATACTGCATCCTCATCCACTACAGCCTGTTGAAGCAGCGCTAACTGATTATACGGAAATTCCAATTTTTGATACGCTTCCTCTGAAATCACCTGATCCGTTCCATACGCCATAGGCAATACCTGTAGGTTTTCATATAGTTTCCATTCACTGTCATTTCCCACTTCATACAAAGCTTTATAACCGGGAATCTCCTCCTTCGACACCAGATATTTTATACCCATAAACCGCTGATACACAGGATTATGCACCCCAGACTGCATGAGAAAATTTCGAAAAGGCGCTTCTAATTGGAAAATATTCTCCCGAAACTCCCTGTATCCCCCATGATAGGAGGAAGAGTAGATGGAAGACGAATATTGTCTCATATTCCAGATTCGATTCAGATTTGCCGCATTCTCATCATCCGTTCCTAACTGCTCCGTCCGATAAAACCCTTTCTCTTCGTTTGTAGCTTTTAAAATCAACTCTCCAATCTCTAAGTCTGTCATCTCTTCATAGAAGCCCTGACTCAACATTCTGTCCGCCTGCCTGTGACTTACAAAATTAAACACAAACAGCATCAAAATTGCCGGACCTAACAATATCATGGACTTCCTTTGACACCGGATAAATATGAAAAAAAAGATGAACATCAATATACCGTCTATTATCAAAAGCTTCCAGTATTTTCCTAACTCCCCTTGCCGCCGGTTCAAATAGACGAACCCAATCGTCAGTATATATGGAAGAAACTGAACAGCCCGTTTCCTTCTATTCTTTGCCCCCACATGCTCCATTTCCTCAAGATAATATGCCAGAATATAACATAAGAGCGGCAGAAAAGGAATCATTACCTTATCCCGCACATATAAGCCTCCGTTTAACAGATATGAGAAAACAGGAACCGTCAAAACCGTTATACAGCTTATCGCCAGGACCCGCTCATACCACCTCCTCCCAAACAGAAGGGCAATCAAGGCAGTCATCCCTAACGTAGTCATACCAATCCCATAGGGTGAATAGCAGAGCCTAGTCATTGATATCTCCGGAAGCAGCAGCTCTTTCAGCTGGAGAGCCCCTTCTTTCGCCTCTCCCCCCTTTCGTCCTAAGAGTGCAAACGCTGTGGGTACTAACAGTATCCCGCTCATCATCACTGCCGTCACAAAAGGGAGAGAAAACCTGATTCCCTCTTCCAAGAAAGACTTGACCCTTATTTGCTCTCTGTTCTCCCAACTGACTTTCAGATAGCAGTGTATTCCATACAGTACCAGAGCCAACATGCCGCCGATACTGAAATAGAAGCTGGTCATAATCATCAAAAAAATGCCAAGAGTCAATAGAATTGCACGTCGCTTTTCAAAATACCGGTCTACTCCCCATAAGCCCATCAGAAGAAAAGGCATATAATTTACAAACATGATCTGATTATAAGAATGGAAGATCATAGGACCAGACAAGAGAAACAGCACAGCAACGCCAACACAGATTTTCTCTGAAAAACATTTCTTTTCAAGCCATTGGTACATCAGCAGAGTCGAAGCTAATAAACCAAGTAACTGAACAGCCATCATATAATCCGACATTTTCACAAATGGCAGCAGGTAGGATGCCAACAAGAGAGGATTATAAAGACCGTAGTAGGAAAAGTTATAGATATTCTGCCCTCCTCCTATATTCGCCGCAAATTCCGGAAATAACTTTCCTGTATCATAGAGCTGCTGTCGGAAATATTCCGGCAGCACACTATGTTGACTAATCCAGTCTACTTTAGCGCCAAACACTCCATAGCGCAGGCAGAATAGAATACAGCATCCAAAGGCTGCGCTTGCCAAAAGAAGATATATGCCGTACTTTCTATAAGGAAGCCGCCTCATGCCTGTCACCCTCTTTCTCCTCACTGGAATCTTTTAAGATAAAGATCGGTCTATGCTT
>BLMJ01000306.1 GCA_011960625.1 Lachnospiraceae bacterium
TTTTGTGTGTATTTGAAACTTAAGTCTGAAAAACAGTAGGTTTTTCAGCGGCCTCTCCGTAACCAAGGGGATTCCCGCCCTGCACAACGCTTCAATATCCCGATTAATCGTACGTCGGGAAACCTCGAACTTCTCTGCAAGGTACGGTGCAGTCACTTTTTCCTTCTGTAATAAAATAGATAATATTCCAATCATTCGATCAAGCTTCATCCTCCGCCTCCCCTCCTGCCTTGCTCCGCCATTATTCCTCTTTTATAGCTTTAGGGCTTTCACCGGATGTCGAATTACCGTTTTGAGATTCTCTGGCTTACATCTGCGTGCATCGCTTAGATAAATCTCGTGGTGGTAACGCTGCCCGTCCATATCCGGCTGATACCCCTGCACACTGGCAAACGCATCCATCGCTTCTACGGTAGCCGGTTCGTCGTCATAAGGACCCATATGCATACACTGTACGCATAACCCCTCATCATAGGTAAAAAATTCTACGCTGGAGAAGTCCGTCTCCTTTTTTTCTGAAGCCGATGCAACGGCCCACTCAAAATCTCCCCACGTTACAAACTCCGGCAGCCGAATCATGGATATCCACTCAAAATCCTCTTTTCTGGAATAGTCAATCCCTTTTATCCCCTGCTGCCACCAAAGACCTTCTAACGGCGGCACAACATAATCAAAATATCCTTCTATCCGATGATCACCTTTCTTGCTCATCTTTATAGTAAATGCAATTCCATAGAGCAAGCCTATCGCCTGCTTGTACGCGCCGCCTTCCTCGTTGGGATCCCCCTTGCCTCGTACTGCAATGAAATTCATAGACGGAAGCTTTATAAGCTCTGGTTTCCTTTTCGGCAAATAAAATTCTTTATATTCTTTCTTATAGTCAAATGCCATGATTTTATCATCCTTCCTTTTTTGTGAGACTTCGGAAATTTCCTGTATATGTACAATGTTACCATACTCTTGTTTATCTTGCAGCCTGCTGATAGAATAAGTATACCATAAAATCACGACAAATGTATGTCATGTTTAAAACAGGTTACAGTCTAAATATTTCTGTAAAATGATTGACAAAAAATATATTTTTCGTAGAATGGATTCTATAACACATTTACCAAATTTACGGAGGTTTTAAAATAATGGGCCAAGAGAAAGTCTATGCAATGAGTTTCGCCAAAATCTATTCTCTATTAGTTGCAAAAGCAGAAAAAAAGGGAAGAACCAAAGAAGAAGTCGATCACATTATCTGCTGGCTGACTGGTTATAATATAGAAGACTTGCAAAAAGCTGCCGCCAACTCCGTCACCTATGGAGACTTTTTCCAAAATGCACCTGAGCTAAATCCCAACAGGAAATTAATCAAGGGAGTCGTATGCAAAGTACGGGTGGAGGATATCAAAGAACCGTTAATGCAGGAAATCCGCTATCTGGACAAATTAATCGACGAGCTGGCAAAAGGAAAAACCATGGATAAAATTTTACGAAAATAACAAGGAGAATCGAAATGCAGAATAAAACTTATGAATTTCATTCAACCATAGAAGCCGTGCCAGACAAAGGCGGGGCATATATACGCTTTCCCTATGATATCAAAAAAAAATTAGGGAAAGGCCGAGTCAAAGCCCATGTCACCTTTGACGGCGAGCCGTACCGCGGAAGTATCGTAAACATGGGCGTTAAGAATACCGATGGCTCTGTGTGCTACATTATCGGAATCCGCAAGGATATCCGCAATAAAATCGGCAAGCAGCCCGGCGATGAGGTTCTCGTAACCGTCACTCCACTTCTGGAAACTCCAGACGAATCGTAAGCATTTGCCTGTTAAGCTGCGCCTCTACTTGTCCTCCCATCCTTTCTGCCAACTCTTTGACAATGAACATCCCAAGCCCGGAGGAGCCTTTCCGCCGGGCCGAATCTGCCTTATAGAATCGGTCAAAGATCTGATCTGTGTCTGGCACACTGGTCTCTGATACCAGATTTTCAAAAAAAACGCTAGTTTTGCTCTGCCGGATAGAAAGCCCGCCCCTGCCATGTATAAGTCCGTTTTGGATCAAATTATGAAAAATCCTCCTAAGACATTCCTCGTCCGCCTTTATCCGAAAACTCTCTGACTCGAACTCTACCTCTGGCGAAACCCCCTTTTCTTCGAACTGGCGATACAGACTCACCAGACATTCGCTAAGAAGCGGCAGCACCTGTAACTCACACATATTCAGTTCAAATTCCACACTTGTGAGCTTTGTATATAGGAACAACTCCTCCAACATATCCCCTAACTCTTTCAGCCGGTCACTGGCAGTCTCAAGGTAATGCTCCCGCTTCACAAAATCTTCACACTCCTGTGCAAGCTGGATATATCCTGCCGCCCCAGTAAGGGGCGTACGGATATCATGTGCCAAACTGGTGATATTCTGCTTCAACTTTTTTTCTGCTTTCTCGTACTGTCTCTGACTCAGAAACCAATGCTGCCTTAACCGGTTTAACTGTCTGCATAACGAAAGCATTTCCCTCTGACGGCACTCTACGCTAATCTCCATATGGCTGCCCCGCTCAATCTCTTCAAGCTGCCTGCGCAGAGAACGTACCGCAAGAATGCTGCGAGCGTACTGCATGGTCAACAACATACAGATACCAATCAATACTACAAGTACAATCACCATATCAGCCCCTCCTTAACCTCCATCCTAACGCTGCCGCCGAATTAAATATCCTTCTTTCTCAAAATCATTCCTGAAAGCACAGTATATAAAATCAGAAATCCTATTCCCACCACATATACATAGAGGTTTTTTACAGAAGTATATTTCTCCGGTCCTTCCGCACAAGTCAAATAAATGGAATATTTCAGCCATTCGCCCGCATGAAACAAGTTCAATATTCCATATAGCGCCATCACGGCTACACCGCCTCCCAAAAGAACTGCCGCTAATGAAGCTGCCGCCACACTTCTGGTCAACACACAGATAAAAATAATCAACGCCCCAAACGCAGTCGTCAAAAACCACACCCAAGACAGATAAAACAAAATATCCTTCCACATTGCATCTGGCACCAGATTGCCAAAAATCCGGTTCAACATAAGAGCAGACAGCAGATGCAGCCCTAGATAGCAAAAATCAACAATCCAAACTGTAAGAACCTTGCTTCCTATATATTTCCACCGATTCTGGTGCAGGGCCATAATATTTTTTATAAAACCGCTTTGAAAATCCCCACATACAAACAACATGACCCAAACGCCAAAAATGACATTATATGCCCCTCCGTCCAGACAAATCTGACTGAAAAATTCCAGGAAATCCACACCGGCTAATATACTCTCTGACTCGAATAATTCTTCTGTGGACAACATTCCCATTGCCAGCGAAATCTTATGTCCCTCGTCCGACCCAAGCAGCCACATTAGCCAAAACCCAAACACGGTCACAAATACCAGAATCCCGAAACAGACATAAACAGACTTGCTTCTTTTCACTCGATATAAATCCATGCGCAACAGATTAAACATACTTCCGTCCTCCTTCCATGCGGTCTAAGAAATACTCTTCCAAATCTAAGTGATGAAATCCCGAAGCATACACCAAGATCTGATTCTCAATCAACATCTGATTAATCCTCGCGCCATCCTCCACTCCATAAATCCGGATTGCCCTGGCATCCAAAACCTCCGATGTAACCTCTGGAAACAACTCCTGAATCAAAGCCAAGGCACGCTTTACGTCTTGTACCTCAATCTGGAAATAATCCTGGCATTTTCCCTCCAATTCTTCTTTGGTAAGCTGCTCAATCAGTTCCCCTTCTTTGATAATCCCATAGTTGGTAGAAATCTTGCTGAGCTCTCCCAGGATATGGGAACTAATGATAATCGTCTTTCCTTCCTCATGAAGCCTTAGAATAAGCTGCCGAAACTCTCGTATTCCTTCCGGGTCGAGTCCATTAATCGGTTCGTCAAGAATCAGCAGGTCAGGGTTCCCAAGGAGCGCCAGCGCAACCCCAAGCTTCTGCTTCATCCCCATGGAGAAATGCTTCACCTTCTTTCGTCCCACATTCCCAAGGCCTGTCACGCGCAGCACTTCCTCGATACTCTTCTCATCCACAAGTCCCATACATTTTGCCTTCAACTCCACATTCTGCTTTGCCGTCAAATTCGGAAACAGTCCTGCCGACTCAATCAGAACCCCCAGTCTTTGACGCACCACTGGATCGCTGACGGGTTTTCCAAATAGCAGAATCTCTCCCTCCGTCGGACTTGCAATTCCGCATAGCATCTTAAGCGTCGTCGATTTTCCGGCTCCGTTTCTGCCGATAAATCCATAGATTTCTCCTTCCCTGACCTTTAGCTCCAACTGTTTCACAGCAGCCTTATGGCCATAGATTTTCGTAAGCGACCTTGTTTCTATGGCAAATGTATTTCTTTCTGCACTCACTTTCGCTTTCTCTCCTTTCCTGCACTCTTCAATACCTATCTAAGTATCTATTCATTGCTACGTATAATAGTCTAATACATAAATTTTTAAAAAGTGCTCAGAAAAGTTTAAGAAAGTTTAAAGCCCATGCCCCACACGGTCTGAATGTATGAATCCGTACCGCTCTTCTTTAATTTAGAACGAATATTACTGATATGTACATTGATGGTCTTATCCTCTGCCAGGTATTCCTCCCCCCATGCATACTCATAGATCATTTGCTTGGTAAAAACCCGTTTCGGATTGCGGATCAACAGTTCTAAAATTAAAAATTCGTGCCGGGTCAATTCCACCATTTCTCCCTCTGCCGTCATTTCCAGTGTATCCGAGTTCAGAGTCCAGCCTCGATAAGAATATATCTTCTGCTCAGCCGCCTTCTCCTCGCCGGCCCTGTTTTGTTTCTTCCGACGGCGGAACTGCACTTGTATCCGCACCAGCAGCTCCGGCAAGTCAAAGGGTTTACACAGATAGTCCTCTGCGCCTGCTGACAATACCTCAACCTTACTATCCAGTCCGCTTTTAGCAGACAACACAATAACAGGAGATTTTTCTGAAAATACAGAAACCAGCTCTTCACCGGAGAGCCCCGGAAGCATTAAATCCAAAAGCACAAGGTCATATTCCTCCATAGTGAACAACAGCTTTGCCTCGCTGCCGGAAAATGCCTGTGTGCACACATACTCATGGGCTTCCAGATACTCCTTAAGCATCTGGTTATTCTTCGCGTCATCCTCCACAATCAAAATCTTCTGCACATCTCTTACCTCCAAATAGAAATATCACGTTCTTACTTGATTACAAAAAGCGACACTGTACAAAACCAATGTCGCTTTTCATATCTATTCAATCGAAGTAATCCCTCAACTTATCCGCAATGATGGCCGCAGCCGCCTCCCTGCTGGTGCCCATGATGGCTGCAAACTGTATCCGGGTCATAGTTCAGCTCTCCCGCCAGATAAGCCTCAACCTGTGCGTCCGCATCTCCCTGTGCGCCCGGGAACAGCTTGATCCCCGCCTCAGCAAGCGCATTCCTTGCGCCGCCGCCGATGCCGCCGCAGATTAACACATCAACATTTCCCTGAAGCAAAAACCCTGCCAGCGCACCGTGTCCCTGTCCATTCGTGCCAATCACTTCACTCTTAACCACTTTCCCATCTTCCACATCATATACTTTAAACTGTTCAGAATGTCCAAAGTGCTGGAAAACCTGTCCATCCTCATATGTCACTGCAATCTTCATATCAATTCCCGCCTTTCTGACTGATTGTTATCTAACTTCTTTTTTCAACTCAATAATCCTCTGGTTACTGCTCCCTTTAAATACCAGTGTCACGTCCTTAAGCTCTTCCACAAACTCACCGTCCACCAGTACGTCTATATAGGACAGCATCTCCTCCGTCACCTCTGTATGGACCTTTCCTCCCTTGACAAGGTCCGCGTCATACAGATATCCTGTGTAACACCAAACATCCTTCGTCGGATACTGCTCTTTTATCCGCCTTAAAAGTCCCGTCAGCACACCCTGATTCTCCGGCTCAAAAGGTTCCCCGCCCAGCAGTGAAAATCCTTGAATATACTCCGGTTCAAGGAGTCTCAGCACCTCATCCTCCGTCTCCCTGGTATAAGGCTGCCCATATTTAAAATCCCATGTTTCGGGATTAAAACACCCCTTACAGTGGTGTCTGCATCCCGAAACAAACAGACTGACCCGGACTCCCGGGCCATCTGCAATATCACATTCTTTTATTTTTCCATAATGCATATTCTCACCTTCACTTCACAGGACACAGACAAAATCCAGGATGCGCAGGAAGAGACTTATCATCTATCTTACTTACAGATGAAGCACCCTGTCCTTAATCTCTTGAGTCCGTCCTTGATTCCAGAATTGTGTACCGATATATCCACAAGTCCGCCGCGCCACAAACATCTTATCCTGATTCTGGTTCTGGCAGTTCGGGCATTCCCAGATTAACTTCCCTGCCCCATCTTCCTTGATAGAAATCTCTCCGTCATATCCGCAGCACTCACAGTAATCGCTCTTTGTATTCAATTCTGCATACATAATATTGTCGTAAATAAACTTCATCACTGCCAGCACCGCCGGAATATTATTCTGCATATTCGGCACCTCAATATAGCTGATCGCACCTCCTGGAGACAACTTCTGGAAATCTGCCTCAAACTTCAGCTTCTTAAACGCATCTATATCCTCAGACACATGCACATGATAGCTGTTCGTAATATAATTCTTATCCGTAACACCTTCAATAATACCGAAACGCTTCTGTAAACATTTGGCAAATTTGTATGTGGTGGACTCCATCGGAGTTCCATATACGGAATAGCTGATATGCTCCGCCTCTCTCCATTCCTTACACTTATCGTTTAATCTCTGCATAACCGCCAACGCAAATGGTCTAGCCTCCGGGTCTGTATGAGACTTTCCAACCATCCGCATGCACATCTCATAAAGCCCTGCGTAGCCAAGGGAAATCGTTGAGTAACCATTAAACAACAGCTCATCAATTACCTGCCCCTTCTTAAGCCGCGCCAGCGCACCGTACTGCCACAGAATCGGAGCTACGTCAGACACGGTTCCCAGAAGACGCTCATGCCTGCAGCGGAGTCCCCGATGGCACAGTTCCAAACGCTCCTCCAGGATCTCCCAGAAACGATCCATGTCCCCCTCGGCAGAACAGGCCACATCCACCAGGTTAATCGTAACCACGCCCTGGTTAAACCTGCCGTAGAACTTATGACTTCCATCTTCATTTTTCTGAGAATCCTCCACGGTGAGGAAAGAACGGCAGCCCATACAAGGATATACATCTCCCTGTTTCAGTTCTTTCATAATTTTTGCAGAAATATAATCAGGAACCATACGCTTTGCAGTACACTCTGCCGCCAACTCCGTCAGATGCCAGTATTTGGTGTCTGCCTTTACATTGTCTTCGTCCAGTACATAGATTAACTTCGGAAATGCCGGTGTAATCCAAACACCCTTCTCATTCTTCACTCCCTGCATTCTCTGAACCAGAACCTCTTCTATAATCAGAGCCAGATCATCCCTTATCTGCCCTTCTTCCACTTCATCCAGGTACATAAATATGGTCACAAACGGCGCCTGTCCATTACACGTCATCAGCGTAATCAACTGATACTGAATCGTCTGAATACCGCTCTTGACCTCGTCCCGCAGCCGACGCTCCGTCACTCTGTCGATGATCTCCTTATCCAAACTCTCGCCGCACTCCTTACGCTCAGCAATCACGCCCTTGCGCAGCTTCTGTCTGCTGATATCAACAAACGGAGCCAAGTGTGCAAGTGTAAAGGACTGTCCGCCGTACTGGTTACTTGCAACCTGGGCCACAATCTGGGTCGTTACATTACACGCTGTAAAAAAGCTGTGAGGCTTCTCAATCAACGTCTCACTGATTACCGTCCCGTTTTGAAGCATATCATCCAGATTAATCAGATCACAGTTATGCTCCTTCTGGGCAAAATAGTCGGAGTCATGAAAATGAATGATTCCTTCCTCGTGGGCATTCACAATCTCTGCCGGAAGCAGGACACGCTTAGACAAATCCTTGCTGACCTCCCCCGCCATATAGTCCCTCTGCGTCGAGTTAATCACAGGATTCTTATTAGAATTTTCCTGTGTAACCTCTTCGTTGATATTCTCTATAAGAGAAAGAATCCCGTTATCCGTCGTATTGGACTTACGCTTCAGCTCCCGTCTGTAGCGGTAACGTACATACTTCTGTGCCACTTCATAACCACGCATCTCCATAATGCCCCGTTCCACCATATCCTGAATATCTTCTACATTCACGGCATGGGGCAACTCGTCTACCTTTGATGCAATATTATCTGCAATCGCAACAATCTGATATTCGTTCATCTGATGAATCCTGTCCACCTCACCATTGGCAGCCTTCACCGCGTTCACAATCTTTGATAAATCGAACAGAACCTCTTCCCCATTCCGCTTGATTACATTCGTCTTCACGTCCACACCCATTATATTCCCTCGCTTTCACATACACACAAAATATTGATACTCCCTAGTGAGCCCGCACTATATGTTGGGTCACGTACTATCATACACTAAACTCGCAAGAAATGGAAGAGGAAGCTTTAAAAAATTTTCAACAAATATCGCCTCTATTTTTCTGTTCGATTTCTCTATTTAAGATACTTGACAACCCATCTTTCTTTTATACAAGGCCCATATGACGAAACGCCTTCCATAAACCATCTTCATTAATCGGCGCTGTCACATAATCCGCAATCTCCTTAAGCCACGGCGAACCATTCCCCATAGCGATCCCTGTTTTGGCAAACCGGAGCATTTCAATATCATTATCTCCGTCTCCAATTGCGATAACATCCTCTCTTCCACATTCTTTCACCTTTAAAATCTGACGAATGGCCTCTGCCTTGTTGATATAATTCGGTGTAATCTCCCCTATCCATCTTTCCTTATAAGGCAGCCAAATATGTGTAATGTGGAAAGAATATCCCCATTTGGATAAAATCTCCCGGCTTACTTCATTCCTGCTAAACACAAGCAAATGCTCCACATCCGGTACCTCAAGCAGCGACTCCACCGGCCTTGCCATCAAAGCTTCTGATTCATCCACGCCAAGCAGCTCGCACAAGTCTGTATAGATCTTGCAGTAGTCATCCCAATTCTCCTGAAACACATAACTATCCTTATTGTTTCCCATCTCAACCACGCAATGCTGCTCTAAAAGGTCCTTCATAAGCTCAATGTACGCCAGCTGTGTGAAATACTTATGCCCAATCCTCTCCCCATGGTACTCTATATATCCGCCTGAACTTGCAATTACCCCGTCAAATCCAATATCTCGTATCTTTTTCTCTATACGGCAGTATAACCTTTCTGTATTTAGGAATACCTCGTGGCCATTCTGTCTCGCCTTGCGGACTGCTTCCACTGCCGACTCCAAAACTGTACCGTCAAAGTCCCTAATTGTACCGTCAATGTCTAGAAATATCACTTTCCCCATCAATCTATCCCTCTCTCACAGATGCCTTATCTAATCTTGCTTCTATCTTATCATACTATTGTACAATATCTCCGTTGGATTTTAAATACAATTTACAATTTCGTTACGATTTTTTCCTAAAATGTTAAATTTTATCGAACGGAATTGTGAATGAAAAACGGCAGCATCCCGTAATCTTACAGAACACTGCCATCCTTTTCTTCTTCCCCGTCTTCTTCGTCTGACTCTACCATTTTGAGTATATCGCATACATCACACTTTAGATAATTACACATTTTCTCCAGCGTATGCAAATCTACACGTACTACCTTATTTTTACAGTAATTATTCAACTGAGTGCGCTGCAGCCTACACCAATAGCAGAGCGTTGTCTTGCTGACACCCTTCTCAGCCAAAACCCTCTCAATGTCAATCACTATTTTCTTCATATTTCAACCCCACATTACACCTTTTCGATTAGTATAACCAGATTTGTCTTGAAAAAATAGATGTAATAAATTACACTGTAAATAAATACACAGTTTCTCTTTGACACAAAAAAAAGGAGGTATACAGCTATGAAAAAAAAGAAATGGATTATAGTCATTCCCGTAATTATCCTGTTCCTATTGTTTTGGATGGAGGAGGCGAAGCCCTATGAAGTCCTGCACTCTACCGTCATGTCATCCCCAAACCTAACGGAAAACAAAATTACGCTTGTGGTACACAGCCTTCTTCCTATCGACAAGGAAGCATTAGCAAAAAAATTTGTGGAGAATCATATGCGTCTAAACGGAGGCAGGCCCAATCAATATTTTGAGCTTAAGCTCTACCGCACAGAACTGCATCACCGATTAGGAAACGTTTACGATACGCTCCTATGCAATGATACTGGCGAGATTGTAACTGAGGTTGAGTTCTGACCTGGGCTTGCGAACAGCAGCCAAACAATAAAACTCCCAAATAGAAACTTGCGAAAACACAGAAGATGTAGTAAGGTGTTGAGTAAGCTATAAAATCTGTATTTAAAGAGGAGCTTCCTATGATTTTCGATACACATGCTCATTATGACGATATGCAATTCAGCGATGACCGAAAAGAACTGCTTCACTCAATGGCAGACAACGGAGTTGGAAACATTGTTAATGTCAGCGCATCCTACGATTCCTGTAAGCGGGTTGTAGATATGGTTCAGGACTACCCTTTCATGTATGCCGCAGTGGGCGTCCACCCGGATAACGTAGGCGATTTAGATGAAGAAGCCTTTGCCCGCATGGAGGAATTATTTACAAGGGACAAGGTAGTAGCTGTTGGAGAGATCGGTTTGGATTATTATTGGGACCAGGAATCTCACGATTTACAAAAAGAATGGTTTATCCGTCAGCTAAAGCTTGCAAGACAGCTTAGACTTCCGGTTCTAATTCACAGCCGAGAGGCTGCCTGTGATACGATGGAGATTATGAAAGAATATGCTCAGGGCTTAAAGGGGGTCATCCACTGTTATTCTTACTCGAAGGAGATGGCAAAGGAGTATGTGAAGCTGGGCTTCTATATTGGAGTCGGCGGTGTCGTTACCTTCAAGAATGCCAGAAAACTAAAAGAAACCGTAGAAGCCCTTCCCCTTACGTCCATTGTCCTTGAAACCGACTGCCCTTATCTTGCACCGACGCCTTACAGAGGAAAACGGAACAATTCCATCTATATCCAGTACGTGGCCGCTGAGATCGCAAAACTTAAGGGAATCACTTATGATGAAGTAATTGCACAGACAGAGGCCAATGCAAAAGAGCTGTATGGGATTTTATAAACTAACCAATCGTAAGATAATTATAGGGAGACTGACAACCGTCTCCCTATAATTATCTTGTCTGCCAAACGCTTCTTCACAGATATGGATGGCAAAGCCTACAAAAGCCCTGCCCTAAGTTCTTCCGGCGTCTTAATAGACAACAGCGCCGGCGCAATATCAAACACCGTTCTCGCCCCGCTCTGTCCTGCTTTCGCCAGACGGTATGCCGCCCTCGCATAGCAGATCAGCACACTTGCCGTAAATTCCGGATTCGAATCCAGTTTCAGAGAATACTCAATTATATGCTTATTCCCATCTTCCCCAGTCTCTCCGCTGCGGATTGCAAAACCACCGTGAGGCATCTTGCCATGCTGTGCCTTTAACTCTTCCTCTGTAATAAATGTTACCGTTGTATCATACTCATCAAAATAATTGGGCATTGTCTTAATAGCCTTTTCAACTGCCTGACGGTCTGCGCCTTCCTCTAAAACCACATAACATTCCCTCAGATGCTTCTCCCGTGTGGTCAGTTTCGGATCGCTTCCACTCCTTACCCGTTCCACGGCCGCCTCAATCGGCACCGTATACTGGATACCATTCTTTACGCCTTCTACCCTGCGGATTGCATCCGAATGTCCCTGACTCACACCTTTCCCCCAAAAAGTATAGGTACTGCCCTGGGGCAGGATTGCCTCCGCATACAGACGGTTCAAAGAGAACATTCCCGGGTCCCATCCCACGGAGATAATCCCAAGCTTTCCTCCTTCTTTCGCCGCCTTGTCCATATTTTTGAAATACTCCGGAATCCTTGCATGAGTGTCAAAGCTGTCAATGGTGTTAAAATTAGCTGCAAGCTTTGGTCCAATCTCCGGCAGATCCGTAGCTGAACCGCCGCAAAGCACCATCACATCAATTTCATCCTTCATGGCCATCATGTCATCCATATGCTTTACTGCCACGCCTTCTGTATGAATCTTCACTAAGGAGGGCTCCCTCCTGGTAAAAACTGCTTTCAGCTCCATATCCTCATTGCGGGCAATAGCAAGTTCAACTCCCCTGCCGATATTTCCATATCCTACGATACCAATTCTGATTTTCTCCATGAATATCCTATCCTTTCTTTTATTTTGTTCAAGCTATAATCCGAAATGTAGTGCTAGCAAATCTCTGCCCCTGCCGGCATATCCTTCTCAGGTGTCATCAATGCCAGATTTCCCTCTGCATCCTCCGCACACAGCAACATTCCCTCAGACATTACCCCCGCCAACTTCGCCGGTTTCAGATTCACAAGTACCATAACCTTCTTCCCGACCATCTCTTCTGGCTTATAATGGGCCTTAATCCCAGATACTATCTGCTTCACCTGACTTCCAATTTTAACTTGAGAGCAAAGCAGCTTCTTGGACTTTTTCACTTCCTCGCAGGCAATAATCTCCCCTACCTGAAACTGCATTTTTCCAAAGTCCTCGAAGGTAATCTCTGGCTTTGCTTCTATATCAATCACAGCCTTCTCCCCGGCTGCCGCGCCCGCTTCTTCCTTCACGGCCGGATGCAGTTCTTCCACCTTTTTCATTACCTCGTCCACGTCCAGCCTTGCGAATAAGATCTCCGGCTTCTCCGTCACCTTATCTTCTCCAAGCTGCGCCAGAATCTTCCCAGAAGTTTCCGGCATAAAGGGCTCGATCAGGACTGCACCTGCCTTGATGCTTGCGATCAGATTGTAAAGCACTGTTTCCAGACGAGCTTTCTTCGCCTCATCCTTGGCTAACGCCCATGGCATCGTCTCGTCAATATATTTATTACAACGCTTGAACAGGTTGAAAATCTCTGTGAGCGCATCAGCAACCCGCAGATCCTTCATTTTCCCCTCCACAGCTTTCGGCGTATTCTCCACCACGGCCTTCAGCTCAGCGTCAACAGCCCTCTCTTCCTCAGTATCCGCCACGCCCTTATCAGTCACCACGCCGCCGAAATACTTATTGGTCATGGAAATCGTACGGTTTACCAGGTTCCCCAGCGTATTCGCAAGGTCGGAATTCATACGTTCTACCATCAGCTCCCAGGTAATTACCCCGTCATTGTCAAATGGCATCTCATGCAGCACAAAATATCGCACTGCATCCACCCCAAAGAAATCCACCAGTTCATCCGCATACAGAACATTTCCCTTAGACTTACTCATTTTACCGTCCCCTTGCAAAAGCCAGGGATGTCCAAAAATCTGTTTTGGAAGCGGCAGCTCCAGCGCCATCAGGAATATAGGCCAGTAAATGGTATGGAACCGGATGATATCCTTTCCGATCAGATGCAAATCCGCCGGCCAGTTCTTCTGAAACTGCTCTGTGCTCTCCCCATCACACTCATACCCGATTCCTGTGATATAATTGGTCAGGGCATCCAGCCACACGTAGACCACATGCCTGGGGTCAAACTCCACCGGTATCCCCCACTTAAATGACGTCCTGGACACACAAAGATCCTGCAGCCCCGGGAGAAGGAAATTGTTCATCATCTCATTTTTTCGTGACACGGGCTGGATAAATTCTGGGTGTGTATTAATATGATCAATCAGACGATCTGCATATTTGCTCATTTTAAAGAAATACGCCTCTTCTTTTGCCGGCTGAACCTCTCGGCCGCAATCCGGACATTTTCCGTCTACCAACTGCGACTCTGTAAAGAAGGACTCACAGGGCGTACAGTACATTCCCTCATAATGCCCTTTGTAAATGTCTCCCTTATCATACAGTTTCTTGAAAATCTTCTGAACCTGTTTCTCATGGTCCTCGTCCGTAGTGCGGATAAATTTGTCATAGGAAGTATTCATCATATCCCAGATCCGGCGGATCTCTCCTGCAACATCATCCACAAATTCCTTTGGCGTGACGCCCTTTTCACCAGCCTTTAACTCAATCTTCTGACCATGCTCATCCGTTCCTGTCTGAAAGAATACCTCATACCCCTGACTTCTTTTGTATCTTGCGATTGCATCTGCAAGTACAATCTCATAGGTATTCCCAATATGGGGTTTTCCGGACGTATAGGCAATGGCCGTTGTCATATAATACTTTGGTTTTTCACTCATTTTTTTCTCTCCCTTCCTTCTATGTCAGCCTTAACAATAACCTCTGACAAAAAAACCGTCTTCTTGAAATATAAAAATATATCAAGAAGACGGAATCCTACCGTGTTACCACTTCTACTTCATTCTGCCCTCACAGACAGAACCTCGGCAAGTGTCACCTTACATTGTCAGGAAACACTCTCTCGCTATAATGGGCGAACCCATCGCAGCCTATATAGACCCCTGCCTATAGTCGGTGCGCTGCTCAGAAGCCATCTTCAGTCCTTCTCCCTCCATCCCTCTCAGCATCCCCACACTCCGGCTCGCCATCGCCCCCAGGTATGGTTTTGAACCTCAGAAGCTAAACATACTTCTTCTGGTTCTTTGGGTATTCTCTGTAAGACTTCAAAGAACTTACTCTCTTCATCATTGCCTTTTTCATTCATTGTTCATGTTCAAAATCCTATCATACACCTGGTTGGCTTGTCAAGTATGGTTTTCACTATAACTATTGTTCAATCCTCAATAACTTATCTTCCACCGGCGCAAAATCAAGCATGTCCAAAAATCCTGCATGTCTTTCACATCTTCTGCATATACATATAAAAAACATGGAAGGTTCCTTATGTCAAAAAAACGCTCTGTAATCATCGCTTCCCTATTTCTAGCGGCTCTTTTCATGTCTGTCGTTCTATTCCGTCATTTTAACGGAAATGAAAATCGACGGTTTGAAGCCTACACGAAAGAGCTTTTCTGCCAGGAGGTAGCCGGAAGCACGATTTCTCTACATTACACCCTAAAGAACCCAGAAGCCTATGGGATTGACCATGCTCCCACAACCTTCGGATACTGTACCACAGATACCACGGCAATCTGCGCCTCTGCTGAAAATGCAATCGCCGTACTCCATTCCTTTGACCGTAAACGTTTATCGAAAAAAAATCGGCTGACCTATGATATTCTTGAAAATTATATGGTTTCCGCCCATGAGCTTGCACCTTATGCGCTCTACGAAGAACCGCTTGCCCCCATGACAGGCACTCAAGCGCAGCTTCCGGTACTACTGTCGGAATATCAGTTCTACAGCCAGACGGACATTGACACCTACTTAGAGTTACTGACCAAAGCCCCCGAATATTTTCACTCTATTTTGGAATTTGAACAAGCAAAGTCAAAGTCCGGCCTATTCATGGCCTCTTACTCTGCCGATGCCATCATAGATGAGTGCCAGGCATTCATCGATATGGGCGAACAGAACTATCTCTATTCCTCTTTTGAGGAACGGCTTGCCGCCGCCGATTTGCCTGATGAGACGAAGAAGGCATACATAGAAGCAAACTCTGAACATATCAAGAATTACATTTTTCCGGCCTATGCCGAGTTAAAAGAAGGGCTTACCGCCTTACGCGAAACCGGAAAGAACAACAACGGACTCTGTCACTTGCCCAACGGCCGGAAATACTACGAGCTTACCGTGGCCTCCGAGACCGGCTCTTCCCGAACTATCCCAGAATTGCAGCAGCTAACCCAGGGACAGATGTTCACAGACTTAACCGCCATGCAAAAAATCCTGTCGCCAACTGCAGAAGGGGCTTCCGTATCCTCCGACCTATTTAAAACCCAGGGAACCCTTCTTAAGAATCCTGACCCTGCGGCAATTCTGGCTGAGCTGGAAAATAAACTAGCTGATAATTTCCCGAAACCGCCCAAAGTCAACACAGAGATTAAATATGTCCAGAAGTCTATGGAGGAATATTTAAGCCCTGCTTTTTATATGATACCCGCAATCGACAATTCCGCTGATAACGTGATTTACATTAATAAGGGACACTTGCCGGATGACCTGTCACTCTTTACAACTCTCGCTCATGAAGGCTATCCTGGCCATCTGTATCAAACTACCTACTACGCCAGCAAAAAGCCAGATCCTATACGGAATCTTCTAAACTACGGCGGTTACGTAGAAGGTTGGGCGACCTACAGCGAAATGATGAGCTACTACTACGCTCCTGTTTCCAAGGAGCAGGCTACGCTGATGCAGAAAAATACCTCCGTGATTCTAGGACTTTATGCACTTGCCGACATGGGGATCCACTATGAGGGCTGGACTCTTCTGGATGCAGTATCCTTCTTTCGAAGCTATGGAATTACTGATACGGACACCATTGAGAAGATTTACGACTTGATTATCGCTGATCCTGCAAACTATCTGAAATATTACATCGGATATGTGGAGTTTCTTGAAATGAAAAAAGAAGCCCTTGATATGTGGGGAGACGATTTTTCTCAGGAGAAGTTCCATAAGGCTGTACTTGATGTCGGGCCGGCGCCTTTTGATTTGGTGAGGGATTATGCGTTGAAAAAGTGATAAAAGATATGGCTTGGAAGAAATGGATAAACAGCGGACAGCAATTCGGGGCTGCCCCGAATTGCCTGTTTACCGATAAATTCACTTCATGTCAAGAATCGATACTGGCACACTAACCGATGATAACCTCCATTTTGACTCCATCTTTTCCACTCAAACCGGTAATGAAGTGGTAGTGCACCCTTTCTTCTATTTCTTCACAGGCGTAAATATTGAAATAGCTGTGTCTCATAAACTTTGAAAGATGTAAAAATATATTTTTTGCCAAGAGATAGGAAAACTTTTCCAATAGGATATTCACATATATCTTCTGGCCGTCGTCCGCCTCAATACGACATTCACTTACTCCCTCTTCAATTCCAAGAAATAAACGGATATCCTCAAGCATCCCTGGTTCTGCGTGTGGACGAAATTCTTCAAAAATTTTTAAATCGGCTGTCTCCATACCCTTTTTCTCCTCCTGCCTATCTTTACCGACAACTGCTCTGGCCTCAAGCTTTCTCTATCCAAAAAACAGTCGGTAACAGAGATACACCAGTACCATAATAGCCACACAAGCCGCCTCTGCCAGGATGAGCTTCTCCTTACCTTTTTTCCCATCTTTTTTAAGCTCATCCGGCTCCATCAACATTCCCCAAGGACTGTGCTTCTGCATGGTCAGCGTGATTCCCTTCTTCTCATTCTCTCCGATGGATTTCAAAAACTCGCGCCAATTCACTTCTAAAAGTTTCATCCCTCTAATCAGATCCGCCTGCATATTCTGGCTTTTCAGCAACATCTGGAAAAAACCCGCTCGCTCTGAATATGCCTCTTGCTGCCGGTATGTCACATCTTCTTTTTTCTCCATAAATATCTTATATGCGTATTGAAGCCCCTCTTCCGCCGCTTTCTGAGGACTCTTTGTCTTCTCATAGACATTGGTGGTATAATGATAGACCTTATAGACCCCCTTCTGGGAAAGATAATAGTCCACCATCTGATTGATGGCGCTTTTTACAGGAACCTTTAACGCATTGTCCTTTCCGGAACCTGCCGCATATATCTGCCCTTTGATTGACGTAAGCGCCGCAAGTAAACCTGTCACCTCTTCATTCTTTGCTGTAATTGCCGGACTCTTAAGCAGATTCCCTCTGCCGCTTATATGGGCCGCAAAGCTATTCGCCCTATCAAGCTCTTTTCCAGTA
Source organism: Lachnospiraceae bacterium (assembly GCA_011960625.1). Lineage (GTDB taxonomy): Bacteria > Bacillota > Clostridia > Lachnospirales > Lachnospiraceae > Sporofaciens. The sequence continues at coordinate 17,884 of BLMJ01000306.1, forward strand.
ACTGTTGCCTTTCCAGCCTTAATACCGTTCATCTTGTCAGCGCCTTCTTCGGCTTTGAGCAAAGCTTTGGTTCTCTGAGTAATCTGCTGTTCACCAGATCGGCCTCTTGTATCCAACTCCTGGTTAATACGGACGTTCCCGCCCTTGGTTACACTATAGATTCTTCCTTCCTCCTCAGATGCTGCGGACAGATTTCCGGAAAATGCATTTGTAACAGAGGCGGTATACATACCTTTCTTGCCCCTGCCGCCCTGTCCTTCCTGCATCTGTGCTTCCGGCATGAAATATCGGGTGTTTCCCGCTGTCTTCATGGTGCCCCGTGTATAAAATCTGTCCGCAGCCCTGGCGGAAATGGATTCGCCTGTGGTCTGTTTATATACGCTGGATTTTACGACCTTAACCGCCTCTGTCTGGCCTGCCTTCTCCAATAATTCTAATAATTCATTCAGGTCTTCCTCCAGTAAAAGATTCAACTTCTGAGACAGAACTTCATTCAGCCGTTCTATCTGGATTGTCTGCTCTTCTCCTAATGTATGTGTCAGAATCGCTTCAAGAAGTGCAAGATAGAGTCGGGATAGCTCTTTCAACTGCGCCGACAGATGTTCGTCGCCTGAGGGCATCCATGCCTGAAACGCCTCCCATAATTCAAGCTCCATCTCAAGGGTCCATTTGATATTCGCATCTTTTAGAAGTTTGCCTTCTACCCCAAACCACTTACTCTGTTTGGAAAGTTCAGGCGTATCTCTCTTTTCCTCTGTACGGTCTCTGCTGTTGTCCTCTTTCTGCTCCGCTTTCCTGTCCGCCCGTTCTTTCTCAAGATTTTCCTTCACCTCTGCCGCATGCTTGGCAGCTTCTGTGATCAAAACCTGCCCTGCCTGCATCTGCGCGGTTTTTTTGGCCATCCTGCTCTCCGCTGCCACTGCTGCGGCTTTGGGTAAGGCTGCATCTCCCCCTGTTTCTTTGACCCTTGGCATGCTCTATCCCCCTTCTGCCTCTTTTCTTGTCTGTCTCTCAGATTGCATAGCCCCTGAAACCTGACACAAGCTCTGTCATAACTTTATATGAACAGTCATAAATTCTCCTTCTTATATTAATTATCGACGCAATCACGGATGTTTTAACCTTTCATTCCACATTTTTTTCAAACAGGCTGCATAGCACCAAAAAAGGAACGGTTTCTTTCGTCCCGTTCCTTTTTATTCTCCACTAGCCTATTATTTAGAAACTCCAGCTTTCTCGTAGTAGCTGTCAAATAAATCACCGATTGCACTGTGCGTCTCCTGAGAAATAGACGGCAGGGACTTGCCCCATGACTTCGTAGCCTCTTCAAATCCCTTCTCTACTGCAGCCTGCATCTCTTTCATTTTCTCCGGATTATCTCCTGCAAGTGCATAAGCAAAATCAAAAATTCTCTGTGAGGTCTGCTTTACCCCCCAGTATCCATCCTCAGAAATCGCCTGCTGAGCCTCTGCCTTTGTCTGTGCGTCTACTGTGAAGTTGCCGCTGGCAATCCTTCTCCACATATCATCGCCCTGTGCGCTGACACCTGTAATTCCCTGCTTCTGGAACATCTGTGTCATCATGTTTGTGAAACGTGCCATCTGATTATCCAGATCAGCCTTCAAGCTCTGCACCAATGAAGCTCTCTCTGCATCGCTCATTTTGTTTGTTACTTTTGTGTCCTTACTAAACTCTACGCGGTCTGTATTAGCTTGAGAATTTTTCTTATCTACAGCATTCACCGCATCCTTGTTCTGCTCCTGTGCAGCCTTGTCTACTGCTGCTGCCTTGCTCGCATTTGAATTATAGCCAGTCGTTGCCTGGACATTCTGATAATAAAGATCATCGATTTTCACAGCATTTCCTCCTTTTCTTCTTCACATGATCTAGTACAGCATTGCACTAGCGTGCTAAGAAAATCATATTTTATGTTTATATTACTTATATCGGCGGCAACTAGGAAAAAATAAGGAACTCTTTGTAAATAACTTCCATATTTGACATTTCGGCTAAGACAGTCCGGCAGGCAAAGATATAAACTGCTATCCTTTTAATGCATCCTTAATCGCCTGATTCACCTTCCGGCGAAGCCCCAACAAATAGGACTCCTCCTGCGGATATTCATCGAAGGTAATCTTCTCTTCATCAATAAACTCCAGTACTTTTTCTCTTCCTGCTAATCTTTCCAACGCCATAAACGCACAGTAATCAGACATAGCCTCATCCATTAACATCTGGCGCATAGAACCCTCAGGGCTTCCGTCCTTCCCCGGATATACCAGGAACGGATCTCCCGACGGAAACGCGCCTCCTGCGTCCGTACAGCGGTACGGATCGATGGAATAAAGGGATTTTTCCGAATTATAAAAATTATAACCCCAGTGAAGAAATCCATCCAACCTATATTTATACAACTGTACCCCAAGAATACGCGTCCTGCATCCCGGCAGCACGATAAACCGGTTCGTCACATCCATATACTGCGCCGTACAGTAATACCCCCACAGCTTCTTTGGGCGTTCCTCAAGAAACGGTCCTATATGGTTCACAGCACAGACCGGTTGCCGAATAAGCCCTTCCTTGTAGAAATCATAATCTGACAGGGCATCTATCACCTGAAAACCTTCCAAATCCTTTGCCACACCTTCCCAGGCATTGCGGAAATTCTCCATATGCTCCTTCTCCGGCTCGTCCGAAATGTGGAAATATGTCCGGCTGTCAATTCCCAGCTCCTTTAACTCTACTTTAAGGGCAGTAAGGAATTGATGGAGGAACTCCTGGTATTCTTCTCCCGCCGAATCCGTATTCCATCCGAAAATCTGCTGGTATTTTCCATTCCTGACCGCCATCACCTTGGGGGCCGCCTTAGCTCCCCACTGGCTGTATAGATGGGAAATCTCAAAATATTCTATCCCACAGTCCAACGCCATACGAACCCATTTACGCAGATTATTAAACTCAAAACTATACTTTTTTCCTTCTGAAACTTCGACGTCCACAAGCTGCACCGTAGGGCGTTCCCCTCCGATTGCAGTGTCAAGGGGAGGCGTGAACACGGGCGTCAGAAGCATGTTGCACTTATGCTTTACAGCCGACTGTACAAATTCCTTAACAATCTCCCAATATCTGTCTGAGAATACTTCCACCTGGTAATAATCTGCCAGACAATCGCTGTGGAACCACTCCGTATACGGAATCGGAAGCTTCGGAAGCTTGGCGCAGAGAACCTCGCATATAAACTCAGGTTCACAGAGAATCTCGCCATCTTTTTCAAGTCTAAGCTTCACCGGATATTCCCCTGCCTGCATTCTATCGTCCAATTCCACGTCAACCCACAGGCATCTCCACTGTCCGGATATGAGCGGGAACCCAAGCTTTGGAAGCTCACTGAGCCAGTCGGGATACATTCCCGGCTCCACGGCAAGATATCCGTTGTCCCGTTTCATATGACAGGGATATTCACAGGGCACCAGATTGACCATACGCACCTGCACCCTGTCCTTGATCGGAGACAACACAGTCAGGCTGCCTCTTTCCATTCTGTCTTCCCCCCAGTAATATGCTACCTGGCATGATACAGTTTCCCCTTTAAGCCCTGTCAACCGCTTTTCTTTCAGTTCATTTATATTTTCTCCGCCGGAAAATACTTTACACATAGAAGATACCAGCTTATATTGAAAATTCATTTTAAGCGCCCTTCCCTTTACACATTCTGACACACCGCTCGCACCAAACAAACAAATCCTCATACACCTGATTACGAATCGTCTCATTCAGGATTTCATGCCGCCCGCCTGCATACAGCTTAATCGCAACTTTTTTCATCCCGGCCGACTTATATTTTTTGTATACCTTTTTGACACTCTTGCCAAACGCACCTACAGGATCATCTGCCCCGGCAGTAAACAGAACCGGCAAATCCCTTGGAATCTGCGCCATACTTCCTGCCCGAGAAAGCACCTTCATTCCCTCAAACATCTGGTAATATCCGCCTACTGTGAACCGGAACATACACATCGGATCTTCCACATACCGCCTACAAAGCTCTGTGTCCGAAGTAACCCACTCTCTGCCTGTCTCGCCTGGTTCAAACCTTTTATTAAAACTTCCAAAGCTTAAGTTATCCACAAATTTGCTGCGGTATTTCCACCCCTTAAACAAAGCTGTCACACGGCACAAAAGCTGCCCCGCTTCTAATACAGCCATAGGCTGATATCCAGTGCCCATAATAACTACGCCTGCAAGCCCTTCGCCATGCTCAGTCAAATACTGCCTCAAAAGGAACGACCCCATACTATGTCCCAGCATCAGATACGGAACACCTGGGTATTTCTTTGAGGTAATCATGCGGAGTTGATGGATGTCCCCGATTACGCACCGATTCCCATTCTTCTTCGGGAAATAACCATATTCTGTCTCATCCTTCACCGACTTTCCATGTCCTAAATGGTCATGTCCTGTCACATAGTACCCATGTCTGCACAGATACTCGGCAAATTCATGGTAGCGCTCAATATATTCCACCATCCCGTGGCAGATCTGAAGGATTCCCTTCGGCTCGTCCTCTGGCATCCACTCCACAGCATGTATCTGTGTCTTTCCATCTCTGGAAAGATAGTAAAAATCCTTCTTCATTTTTATCTGTCTTCCATTCTTATATAATCTCTATGATCAGCCAGCGGCTTATAAGCCGGACGAATTATCTTATCAACATTCCTTAATTCTTCTAATCTGTGTGCACTCCATCCTACAATACGCGCCGCTGCAAAAATTGGCGTATACAATGCTGGCGGAAGGTCAAGCATGCTGTACACAAGGCCGCTGTAAAAATCCACGTTCGCATTGACACCCTTGTAAATCTTCCTCTTCTCGGCAATTACCTTTGGCGCCATATTCTCCACCATCTCATAGAGCGCATACTCTTCCTCACAGCCCTTCTCCTGTGCAAGCTGCTTCACAAAAACCTTGAAGATATCAGCCCTGGGGTCGGATACAGAATAGATTGCATGTCCCATCCCATAGATGAGCCCCTTCTTGTCAAATGCATTCTTTTCCAGAAGATTGCACAGATACCTGCGTACTTCCTCCTCATCTTTCCAATCCTTCACTACCCGCTTCATATCTTCAAACATCTGCGTCACCTTGATATTAGCGCCGCCATGCTTAGGACCTTTCAGAGAAGCCAGTGCTGCTGCAATCGTAGAATATGTATCTGTTCCAGAGGAAGTTACCACGTGAGTCGTAAACGTCGAATTATTACCGCCGCCGTGATCCATATGAAGCACCAACGCCATATCCAGAATCTTTGCCTCCAGCTCCGTATACTTACGATCCTCTCGGAGCATCATCAAGATATTCTCAGCCGTAGACAATTCCTGTGAGGGAGCATAGATAAACAAATCCTCACCCAAACGATAATTGTACGCATGATAACCATACACCATCAACATGGGAAATTCGCTGATCAGATTTAGACACTGCCGCAGCACATTAGGGATCGACGTATCGTCCGCCTTATCATCATAAGAATACAGATTCAGAATGGAACGCGACAAGCTGATCATCATGTCCCGGCTCGGCGCTTTCATAATTACATCCCTCACAAAGGTCGGCGGCAAAGTACGCCGTTCCACCAACGTATCATGGAACACGGCTAACTCCTTCTCCTTAGGCAGTTCCCCAAATAATAAGAGATACGCAATCTCCTCAAATCCGAAATGCTGATCCTCAAGGAAACCTTTCACCAAATCCTTGATATTATAACCCCGATAATAAAGATTGCCGGCACAGGGAACCTCTACCCCATTCACAAGTTCCTTGGCACACACATCAGAAATATTCGTAAGTCCTGCAAGTACCCCCTTACCATTCAGGTCACGCAATCCCCGTTTTACTTCATATTTTGTATACAATTCCTTGTCAATCTCATTATTCTGGTCACATAACCTTGCAAAATGTTCAATCTCCGGCGTAACCTCGAACAGGGAAAACTCCTTCTTTTTATCCATCATAAACCTCTCCTTTCTTACCAACAGTTACCAAATAATTACTTAACTCTGCAAACTCATTAAGCGTCAAGGACTCCCCTCTTACACTGGCGCCCTTGCCCAGCCTCCCGATTGCCTCCATAATTATTTCTTTCGAAAAATCTATCCTGTCTGAATTTTTCAGTCCGTTTGCTAAAGTCTTCCTGCGCTGGTTAAATGAAGCACGTATAATGTCGAACAGCAGCAGCTCGTCCATAACCTCCACAGGCGGATGCTCATGGCAGGTCAGCCGAATCACGGCAGACCCCACCTTGGGTCTTGGCATAAAACAGTTCGGCGGCACATTCGCCACAATATACGGGCTGGCATAATACTGCACAGCCAACGATAATGCCCCGTAATCCTTGCTTCCCGGTCCGGTCTGCATTCGATCCGCAACCTCTTTTTGTACCATCACAGTAATACTTTCTATGGGCACATGTTCCTCAAACAGCCCCATAATAATCGGCGTCGTAATATAATACGGGAGATTCGCCACCACCTTCACAGGTTTCCCTTTGTTTTCCTCTTCCACGAGGCCTAGTATGTCTAATTTTAAGACATCCTCATTAATAATCCTGACATTCTCATATCCCCTAAGTGTATCTGAGAGGATTGGAATCAGATTCTTATCAATCTCCACAGCTACGACCTTCCCTGCCGCTTCCGCAAGATACTGCGTCATCGTTCCGATTCCCGGACCGATCTCCAGCACCATATCCTCTTTATTAATGTCTGCTGCACGTATAATCTTATCTAGCACATGGGTATCAATCAGAAAATTCTGACCAAACTTCTTCTGAAATGAAAAGTTATACTTCTGCAGAATCTCTATGGTATTCTGCGGAATTCCTAAGACTGGCTTATTCATATGTATCTCCCGATTTGTGGTAATGAACATTATTATACATTATTTTCCGTTTAATGAACATAGCAAAAAAATTAAATTATGATTAATTTTTTCTTATGCAAAATGGCGTTTTTCCCTTATTTTTGCCACTCCCCCATCGCTAACCGTTGTTTTTTGTTTGTAACTTTCTGTCACAGATTATGCAAAAAGAGCCAGTACAGGAATATCCTTTCTGCTGCTTTCAGTTAAGAAGACCTTGCTCGGTCACGCCTTCTCTGACGTCACTAAAAAGCCTTGAAAACAGAGCGGTTGAAACACTTTCCTCTCTATTTTCAAGGCTGTTAGATACCCAATGTAACTTACCGACGCACTTTTCTCACTCCAAATACAGCAAGCAAGCAGACCGCTGTCCCGGCAATCACCCACGCCCAAACCGGAATATCATGGATATTATAACACCGGACATTGATCCACATCTGATTAATCGCCCTATTCTGTTCCTCATCAAAGCACACCATCAGCGCTGAGCGTTTCATCGCATCTCCTGTTGGATACTGAGCAAACAACTGCCGATACACCTGGTCCGATGGCGCCGTAATCACAAACTCCGCACTGGCCTCCTCTGCAAAAAAATATCCCAGGTCGTACTCCGAAGTGTCCTCTTCATCCTCCTCAGCGCCATAGCAATAGTCCGCATACTCAAAAATACGCATATCATCGCCGCCGGAAATCACAGAAGTATACCCAACATAATACATATTTCGAATTACGTTATCTGCTCTAGAATTAAAATTAATAAAAGCTTCCGCGGCATGCTGCTTCGCGGCATC
>BLMJ01000307.1 GCA_011960625.1 Lachnospiraceae bacterium
GTACCCGTAAGAAACACCGAAAACGCCACCATCACGACACAAAATCCCGTCCGGAAATTCGCCACCGAAATCCTCCTGCCCATACATTCCGTATCATTCCCACCCCGCACAAAAGTAAGACACGCAAGGAACAGCATGGCAAACGTGGTAGTCTTGGCCCCGCCTGCAGTTCCTCCCGGAGAACCGCCGATAAACATAAGAACAGAGCAAAACAGCTTCGACTCGTCATGCATAGCCCCTTGGGAAAACGTATAGAAGCCCGCCGTCCTCGTAGTCACAGACTGGAACACGGAAGCAAGAACCTTATCCCCAAAACTCATGCCGCCGATGGTATCCGGATTCCCATATTCGGCAAAGAAAACAAAGACCGTTCCAACCGTAATCAGAAGCGCCGTCATAAGCAAGGCCAGCTTAGAATGGAGCCGAAGCCTTGTAAACCACCACTTCCCCGGCGCTTCCCGATGCACGAGCTTCTTCCCATTCTCTATCACGTCAAACCAGACCGTAAACCCAATACCGCTTAAAATAATCAAAAGAATGGTGGTAATATTAATAATCGGATTGGACACATAATCCCCAAGGCTGTTTTCCCCAAGAATATCAATTCCCGCATTACAGAACGCCGACACCGCATGAAAGATTGCAAACCAAATCCCCTTAACCGGCCCATACTCCGGCACAAACTGGAACGCATAGAGAAACGCCCCGCATCCCTCAACCACAAGAGTCCCAAGGATTATCTTTCTCACCAGCCTCACGATTCCGCCGAGACGGTCCGCTCCATAGGATTCCTGAAGCATCACCCTCTCCCGCAGCGTAATCCTTCTTCCCAGCAGAAAGAAAAATAATGTAGTACAGGCAATCACTCCAAGACCGCCGATCTGAATCAGCAGCAGCAAAATAACCTTCCCAAACAGCGTAAACTGAGAAGCCGGCGTCACCGTCACAAGCCCCGTCACACAAACCGACGTCACAGACGTAAATAATGCATCCATAAATGCAATCGGCCGCGTATTGCTGACAGGCAGGTACAGCAGAACTCCTCCAATCAAAATAATACCTAAAAATCCAACTGCAGTAATACGCAGCGTATTCCATCTGATATTTTTCTTCCTATCCACAATCCATTCTCCATCAAACTATTTAACCTTACTGTTCCGTTCCGGTAACTCTCCACTCCACTGCATAGCGTGTCACAATCTCCACAAGCAAAAAGCCAAACGCCACTGCAAGGCAGGTCTTTGCCAACTGTATGGCCTGCTGGGAGGCCAGCCCGTAATCCGCCTGGGCGAAGCCTAGCATCATATAGAACAGCGACGCTCCGGGAATCACAGGCATAATCGAAGTCGTCAGAAAAATAGTTGCCGGAGCCCTGTGGACTCTGGACATCCAAAAGGCATAGGCTGCCACCACAGCCGATCCCGCCATAACCGCGGCAAAATCATTTCCCCATAGATTCACGCCCAGCACATAGAAAGCACAGTTGATGGCGCCGCCGATTCCCGCATAGACCGACTGCTTGACCGCCGCCTTGAACACCAGCGCAAACCCCATGCTGGCCACTCCGCAGGAAATCAGCTGCACAGCAATACTAGGAGCAATGTACATATCATACATATCCCCTTTGAAAATCAACAAGGCAAGCCCAGTCCCGCAGGCAATGGCCACCGCGCCCAGACAAGCGTTGGTAATATTCAGAATCCCTGACAGGTAGGCGCGCTTCAGCACGTCTCGGATTCCGTTGGCGACGCCAAGGCCGCTGATTAGAACCATGTTAAGGCCAAGAACAATACGGTCCGGATGATGCCCGAACCCTATCTTGCCCGCCAGCAAAACCGCCGCCGAAGACAGAAATGCAATAATCAGGTTGTATACCACAAGATTGTCTTCCTTTTCACTCAGTTTATTTCCCAGATAGACCTCAATACCCCCGCAGATAATGACGCCGACCAACGTGTCCATCCAGTCGCAGCCAAAATACACACCGAAGCCGACCCCGCCCAGAATCGGCGCAATAAACTGCAGATACCACGGCAAAGGTTTCCGGTTCATCACCTGGTCAAACCCCTTGCGGATCTCCTCCACAGACGGCGTATCCCTGCAGATCTGCCTGGACAGATTATTCAGATAGTCCAACCTGTCATAATTAAAGCCCGTCCTGTGAATCCTCCGAATCTGAGTAATAAACTCCCCGCCTTTGGGCTTAATTGTAGCCTGAATATCGCTTTGAATCGCAAAAACACTGCACTGCTCCAAATCATAGCTCTCCAGCATCCGATACATACTGTCTTCCGCCCGATCTGTCTCAGCCCCGCTCTTAATCATCTCTTTTCCAATATTGATAATTTCATTCAACAATACTTCATAATCCATACCGCACTCTGTCTGTTCTCTCATTCGCACACACCTTTTTCCAAAATTATGCAAGATAACCGGGGCAATCCTGCATAATTGCCCCGATGTTTCGTAAAGTACCAGATTACAGTATATCCATTTTTATCCGGAAAATCAATAGTTAAACTCCACTTCCTCTGCTTACGTTACTACCTCAATAAAAATTGTACACTCTAAATAATCAATATCTTAGAATGGTACGGGAATAGCGAGTTTACCTCTTAGCTTGTTCGTCTACATATTGCAGTTCAAATTTGTTATTACTTGTCAAAATAATGACTTTTCTTATCTTCCCACTGCCATTTTTACAACTTGCAGGAACAACCGCACAGCCATACTTAACATCACAATGATATTTTGCATTGACACATTTTTCTCAAAAATATCACTGATTATGCTGCCATCTCTAAAGACTCATAATATTGCCTGCGTTTTATCAAAGGCATGACTACCAGACAGATTTCAGAGACTCGTTCTTTTTCGTTCTTCTTTTGTGCGCCTTGCGGCGCACCATAAAAAACGCTATCAGACTTACTCCGATAGCGTTAAAAACAATGATAAAGCTATATACTAAACATTTTTCTTGTACTTTCGACATCTTCCACACTACAGCCAAGATTCTCGGCAATCTGCACATTTGTTAAATCCGGATTCTTCTTAACCATCTGGAAAATATCTGCCGATAAAATGATTCCTTCCTGTCTTCCTTCACGTCTTCCCTGCCATATTCCTTCCTGCCTTGCTTCCTCTTGCTTCACTTGCATATCTTCCTCATAGCTATACTCCGCAATCAACATATTCTCCACCTCGCTTCCTTTCCGCTTTAAATAATCTGCCAGAATCCCCTTTTCAATGCATTCTTTGATTGCCTTTTTAATAGCGCTTTCTTCATCCGAATACTTTCTCACCATGCTGATAAACAGACTATATTCCTTTAGTATCCCACATTTATCCAGAATCTCATGCGCTTTATCAGAATTAATGTTAATGACCTTAACCTTTAATTCTACTGAATTTTCTCCTGCCGGATTCATAAATGCGTCTGACAAAGATAATACCCTTTCTA
>BLMJ01000308.1 GCA_011960625.1 Lachnospiraceae bacterium
ATTTTTTTCATGCAGCTGCTTTCGGGCATACTTTACCGCACTGCCTACCCGTTCAATCTCGGCTCCCACGTCCAGGATTTCCTCACGATTTACATGGTGACTCTGGCGTCTAATTACCGTCACAGGGCCTTGTACGATGCCTTTATATACGGATTTTCCTGAATATTGCTGCATCTCGTTTCATCCCCTCGCTTTTATTTAGATTCATTATGCCATAACTATTCTGCTTTCACAATCCTGAACTATTCTAAAAGTTCCTCTTTGCCTTGCATTTTTATTATAATAATAATATTTTTGTGGAATATTGTGGAATATGTCAAGTATTTTTCTTTTATTGACTGAATTTTGTATTGAATTTTATCATGTATCGTGAGATAATAAAATTGTTAAGAAACATACAAATTTAGCTACAGATCGAAACGGAGTAATACTATGGGATTTAACAGCCTTCAGCAATACGTTACTATTGTTGAATTTCTTGGAAAGACTCTCGGCCCGGATTATGAGATTGTTCTGCAGGATCTGAACCCGGAGCATCAAGCTATTGTCGCAATCGTCAACGGTCACATCAGTGGACGCCGGGTAGGCGGACCTCTGACCGATGCCTCACTTCAAATGCTTTCGTCCAGGGCTTATGAGTCGAGTGATTTTTTATGTAACTACAGAGGCATTGCCGGAAACGGGCGTGTCCTCCGCTCTTCTACGCTGTTTATCAAGAACGAGGAAGGCAATCCGATTGGATTTCTTTGTATTAATTTTGATGACAGCCGATTTGCGGAATTGAATAACAAACTGCTTAATACTATACATCCTGATTTTTTCCTTACACAGCATGGTCCGGTTGAACATTTCGACAGCCAGGAGCCTCCGAAGAACACCTTTTCTTCTTCGGATTCGACCACTGAAAGTTTTTCGATGGATATCTCCTCGCTGATGCAGAAGATGTTCGACGATGCTACCATGTCGCTTACAACACCGATTGACCGTTTGAATCAGTACGAACGCAAAGATATTATCGAACGGTTACAAGAACAAGGTCTGTTTCAGCTCAAAGGGGCGATCTCCTTCGTTGCAAAGAAATTTTCCTGTTCAACGGCGACAATTTACCGATATCTAAGTGAAATCAGCGATTAGGCGGCAGTAATCATACTTATAACCTCAAACAAGGGACAACGAAAAAAGCAGCTTGCTTTATCCACTGTCCCTTATATCTGCTAAGCCAGTATCTTCTCTAACGCCTCAAACAACACCCCTATATCAATCGGTTTCGCAATATGCGCGTTCATCCCGCTTTTCAGCGCCTCTTGCCGATCCTCCTCGAATGCATTGGCAGTCATGGCAATAATCGGTATCTCTGCCAGTTCCCGATTCTCCAAGCCACGAATAGCTCTCGCCGCCTCATAACCGTTCATGTTCGGCATCTGAATATCCATCAGAACCAACTGATAATATCCTGCCTCCGATTTCTTTAGCATATTCAACGCTTTCTGTCCGTCTTCGGCAATCTCCACAGTAAAGCCTGCTTCCTCCAGAATTACCTCCGCAATCTCCTGATTCAGCTCGTTATCCTCCGCCAGAAGAATACGTCCGGTAAGACATCCTATCTGTTTTTCCGCCTCACCTTCCCCGCTTGCTTCCTTCGTATGGACAAGGGAGTACAGGCATCGCCTCAGCTCTGACAAAAACATAGGCTTGCCGCAGAATACCGTCACTCCGGCATCCCTCGCCTCTTCCTCAATCTCCGCCCAGTCATACGCAGTCATCAGGATAATCGACACATGTTCGCCCAT
>BLMJ01000309.1 GCA_011960625.1 Lachnospiraceae bacterium
CAGACAGACAGACAGACAGACAGACAGACAGACAGACAGACAGACAGACAGACAGCTTAAAAATTGTAATTTTGTAAAAACTGTCCTTATGCTTTTGGTGGTCATAGGACATTGTGCGAGTCTTTGGACGGCGGAGGGTTGGTTTAACCAGCCGCCGGTACAGGAATCGATGATATTGGGGAATTTATCTTCATGGATAGGGTCGTTTCACATTTATGCGTTTGTACTGGTGTCTGGGTATATTTTTGCCAGCCTTAGGTATGAACAGGGAAAATACCGCAATTTTTGGGTGTTTGTGATAAGTAAGGTGAAAAGGCTTCTAATTCCGTATGTATTTGCAGCGGTTGTCTGGGCGGCTCCCTGGCATAGTCTTTTCTTCCATGCATCTATGGATGAGCTTATCAGAAAATATGTACTGGCTATCAGTCCGTCCCAGTTGTGGTTTCTTTGGATGCTTTTTGTGGTTTTTCTGATGGCATTTTTTTTGTCAGATAAGATGTATTCAAGGCCCGTTCTTGGGCTTGGGATATCGTTGGCGTTATATGCTGTATGTTACGTTGGAGAGTATTTTATACCAAATATTTTTCAAATATGGAGCGCTGGCAGATATCTGCTCTTATTCTTTCTGGGGATGTTGCTCAGGAAAGACAAGAGAAATAGGATCTATAGGATTCCCTGCCTTGGCTGGGTGATAATGGATATCGTCCTTTTCATATTAACAAAATACTGCGCTGCCCGCGACGGACTTGTCTTTCAATTACTTCATGTTGGATTACCGATTTTGCTGCACGTGACAGGGGCGGTTATGGCGTTTGTACTTCTGAATGTGTTTGCCGATAAAATTAGTAAATTTGGATATGAGAGTCATTGCTTTTACAGATTTTTTGAAAGAAACAATTTTACCATATATCTTTTTCATCAGCAGGTCATCTACATTGTAATTACTTGGTTAAACGGAAAAGTTTCGTCGTTTATTCTGGCCCTCTGCAATTTTATCATTGCTATTTGCCTATCAAGTCTGATCGCTGTCATACTCAACAGATGGAAGCTTACGAGATTTTTGGTGGGGCAGAAGGTTTTTAGAAAGATGGAATGAAATAATCGCAATCGAACAATTTTTGTGTTATACTATTACTCAATGCAGCCGTATCCCTGCGGCTGCATTGTAATGTGACGAACCTTAAAGGAAACCTATTCCATCCCTTTAACGGTTTCAGACACAAATTTAAAAAGACAGGAGTGATTCACATGCCAGTAATCCGACCTTTCAAATGTGTACGCCCCGCAGAGGACAAGGTATCAGCCATTGCCGCTCTGCCCTATGATGTATATAGCCGAAAGGAAGCAAAAGAGGCTGTCCTAAAAAACCCCCTTTCATTTTTAAAGATAGACCGTGCAGAGACGCAGTTTCCGGACGATACCGACATGTATTCGGCGCAGGTATACCAGCGTGGGAGAGAGACGTTGGAGGAGATGATAGAAGACGGTTCGTTTGTGAAAGATGAAGATAGATGTTATTATTTGTATGCATTAACCTATGACGGACGAACCCAGACGGGGATTGTAGGCTGTGCGTCCATTGACGATTATCTGGAGGGAACGATACGCAGACATGAGAATACGAAGGAAGATAAGGAGAAGGACCGTATTCGTCATGTGGATGCGATGAACGCCCAGACAGGGCCGATCTTTCTGGCATACCGCAGGCAGCCGGAATTGGATCGAATTGTTCATAAAGGGAAGGAGACGCCGCCGTTTTACGATTTTATATCGGAGGATGGTATTCGGCATCAGGTATGGAAGCTTGCTTCGGATTCCGTATTGACAGACGAAATTGCGCAAGCATTTTCGAAAATCGAAAGGGTCTATATTGCAGACGGCCATCACAGAGCGGCGTCGGCTGTGAAGGTAGGTCTCAAACGCCGCCAGGAACATCCAGACTATGACGGGACGGAAGAGTTCAACTATTTTCTTTCTGTGCTGTTTCCGGCAGAAGAGCTTAGGGTATTCGACTATAATCGGGTGGTGACAGGATGGAATGGACATTCGTTTGACTCGTTGCTGGAGGGCATTGGGAAGTTTTTTTATATAGAAGAAAAGGCTTCCATTTTCCGGCCGGAGAGAAAAGGCGAGATAGGAATGTACGGGAACGGAAGCTGGTATCAACTGACCGCCCGCGAGGAATTGTATACAGGGGAGCCAGTAAGTGATCTGGACGTGTCTATTCTTCAGGATAAGCTTCTGGAACCTCTCTTTGGAATTAAAGACCCTAAGACAGATCCGAGGCTTTTGTTTGTCGGCGGAATCCGGGGGCTTGATGAGCTTGTACGCTTGGTAAAAGACGGCGAGGAAAGAGTGGCGTTCGCCATGTATCCTACGTCTATGGAGGAACTTCTTGCAGTAGCAGATTTGGGAAGGCTTATGCCGCCAAAATCTACCTGGTTTGAGCCCAAATTGCGCAGTGGATTATTTATACATATGTTAGATTGACAGTAAGGAAGAAATGAATGGAAGAAAGGTGAGAACTATGAAAATAGCAGTAGCAGGAACAGGGTATGTTGGTCTGTCCATCGCCACCCTATTATCACAAAACCATGAAGTAGTAGCTGTGGACATTATCCCAGAGAAAGTAGAGTTAATCAACCAGAGAAAATCGCCAATTCAGGATGAGTATATCGAGAAATATCTGGCGGAAAAGGACTTGAAGCTGACGGCAACACTGGATGCGGAAGCGGCGTATACCGACGCGGATTTCGTCGTCATAGCAGCCCCGACAAATTATGACAGTAAAAAGAATTTTTTTGATACCACTGCCGTAGAAACCGTGATTCAGCAGGCTATCCAGTACAATCCGGATGCGGTCCAGGTAATCAAATCCACGATACCCGTAGGCTTTACGGCGTCTGTCCGTGAGAAATATCACTGTGACAACATTATTTTTAGTCCGGAGTTTTTGCGGGAATCCAAAGCGCTTTACGACAATCTTTACCCTAGCCGTATTATTGTCGGGACGGACGTGATGAATGCC
This sequence comes from Lachnospiraceae bacterium, assembly GCA_011960625.1. Lineage (GTDB taxonomy): Bacteria > Bacillota > Clostridia > Lachnospirales > Lachnospiraceae > Sporofaciens. The sequence goes on from BLMJ01000309.1 coordinate 3,029, forward strand.
AGGCTTACAAAGGCTGCCAATACATTTGCGGCCATGCTTAAGGAAGGGGCGAAAAAAGAGGAGATTGATACGTTGATCATGGGATTTACTGAGGCGGAGGCAGTGAAATTGTTCGCAAATACCTATCTTGCTCTCCGTGTATCCTACTTTAACGAGCTGGATACCTATGCGCAGATGAAGGAGCTTAATACACAGCAGATTATTGAAGGCGTGTGCCTTGACCCACGTATCGGAAGCCACTATAATAATCCGTCCTTCGGATACGGCGGCTACTGTCTGCCGAAGGATACCAAGCAGCTTTTGGCGAATTATGCCGATGTTCCTCAGAATATGATGTCTGCAATCGTGGAAAGTAATCGGACCAGGAAAGATTTCATTGCGGACAGCGTATTGGAGCTTGCCGGCGGTTACGGCGCCAACGGCGAATATAATGCCGGAATGGAGGGGGAGGTCGTTGTCGGTGTGTATCGCCTGACGATGAAATCTAATTCTGACAATTTCCGTCAGAGTTCCATTCAGGGCGTGATGAAGCGGATTAAGGCCAAGGGAGCGACGGTCGTAATCTATGAACCGTCGCTGGCGGACGGAAGCACATTTTTCGGCAGTAAGGTGGTAAATGACCTTCAAAAATTCAAGGAGATGAGTCAGGCGATTGTTGCAAATAGGTACGACCCCTGCCTGGATGATGTGAAGGAGAGAGTGTATACACGGGATATTTTCCGCCGTGACTAAAGCATTGTAATGGAATAAAGGTGCAATTATGGGAGTTACATCCATAATGGATATTTTGTTGACAGGCTTGTAAAGTTGTGATACCATACCCTTCGTTGCACAATACATGTAACAAATTTGTAATAATTGTAATAAAGTTGAAATTATTGAATATACTTTATTAAAACAATGTTCATGTATTGTAACAATAGGAGGGAAGTATATATGATAAAAAATAAAAAATTTAATTCTGTGGTTGCGGTCGTATCGGCTTGTTCATTGATGACAGTAGGATTTACCAGCGAGGCGGCTTCGGCACAACCAGAAGCGAGTCTGTCAATGAGCATGAGGGATACCCAGCAGCTTGTGAAGCTGCAGCGCGAGACGCTTCAAGTCACACCGGAAGCATTTATGGTATCAACGAAGGATAGGATAGAGGAGCAGCAGAGACAAAAAATAGAGGAGATTGAGCGAAGAGAGCGGGAAGCGCGTGAGAAGGCAGAACGGGAAGCGCGTGAGAAAGCAGAACAGGAAGCCGCAGCGCTTCAGTCACAGTATCAGGAATTGATGGCATCGATTATTTTCTGTGAGGCTGGTAATCAGCCCTACGAGGGACAGGTTGCAGTTGGAGCGGTGATTATGAACCGAGTAAGAAGCAGCGCCTATCCAAATAGTATTGAAGCGGTGATTTATCAGTCAGGGCAGTTCGGTCCGGCAGGTACAGGCTGGCTTGACAGGGTTAGAAGCTCCCGCGGCTATACGGCTGCCGCGATGCAGGCGGCGAATGACGCATTGGCAGGGGTGAATCCAATCGGTGACTGTCTGTATTTTGACCAGGGTGGATATGGAATGAAAATCGGAGCGCATTATTTTCATTAATATATGATTCAGCCGTCCATAGTCCGTTTTTCGCGGGACATAAGGGACGGCTGTACTCCTTTATGACGGGTAATATGTTACAGGATTTTATAGTAAACTGCTGAATATGGGCTCAGTGATAAAAGGGCCTCTCCTTTTTTTAACTTGATTTCCGGATGGTCATATTTTTTTACACCGGCATATTCCTGTGCGTCGCTAGCCAGTAAAAGCGTCAGTTTTTTCGCTTCTTTCAGTTCAAGCTTATAGTCTTTCTGCTCCTGGTCTGAGAAATTAAATACAGCCAAAATTCGTTCTTTCAGGGCAGTACGCTCAAATGCGTAGATACACCGTGTTTCCTGATGACAGTCGATCCAGTGGAAGCCGTCCGTTGCGTAGTCTTGTTGGTAGAAGGCCGGATGTGTGAGATAAAGATGGTTCAAATCCTTCATAAATCTGTGAAAGGCGTCATGTATGGGATAAGAGAGGATATCCCAATCCTGTTCACGCTTTTCGTCCCATTCTCTAAGCTGACCGAACTCATTTCCCATAAAATTCAGTTTCTTGCCTGGATGGGCATACATATACATGTAGAAAGCCCTTGCCTGGGGGAATTTGTCGTCGTAGCCGCCATGCATCTTCTGCATAATGGTTGCTTTGCCGTGAACCACCTCGTCGTGGGAGAGGGGGAGCAGGAACGCATCATTATAGTAGTACATCATGGAGAAGGTCAGTTTGTGGTAACTTTCCGTACGATACATTGGTCCGGTGCGAAAATAGTCCAGAGTATCGTTCATCCATCCCATGTCCCATTTATAATCAAAACCTAAGCCTCCGTCGCAGACCGGATGGGTGACGCCGGGGTAGGCAGTGGAATCTTCGGCGGAAAGCATAACGGTGGGGTGTAATTCTTTAAGCCCTCGATTCATATTGCGGATAAAGTCAACGGCTGTGTGATTGACTCCTCTTGACGGCTCTCCCTGCCAGTAAATGATTCGGCTGATGGCGTCCATGCGGATTCCGTCCATATGGTATTCCGCAAGCCAGTAGTTGGCGGCAGACTGTAGGAAACTGCGGACTTCGCCGCGGGAATGCATGAAGTTACAGCTTCCCCATTCACTGACGCCTACATCATGGTGAGGATACTCATAGAGCGAGGTTCCATCATAGTTTGCAAGTGCGTAGGCATCTACGGCAAAATGAACGGGGACGAAATCCAGGATTACACCTATATCCTTCTGATGGCATCGGTCTACGAATTTCATCAACTCTGCCGCTGTGCCATACCGGGCAGTAGGGCTGAAAAATCCGGTGTTCTGGTAGCCCCAGGACTCGTCGCAGGGATGTTCGCTAAGAGGCATAAGCTCCACGTAGTTGTAGCCGTATTCTTTCAGATAGGGAATGAGAAGCTCTGACAGCTCTGTATAGGTGTACCAGTCCTCAGCCTTCGTAGATGGTTTGCGGAAAGAACCGAAATGGAGCTCATAGATATTAAGAGGCTTGTCCTTACAGTCTGAGCGTTTCTGCATCCATAGGGCATCCTGAAAAGAATAGGCTGTGAGGTCCCGAATGATAGAAGCTGAATTTGGGCGAAGCTCCATACCAAAGCCGTAAGGATCACAATGGTCCATATAAGACTGGTCCTGTTTGTAAATACGGTACTTGTACATCATACCTGGTTTTGCATTTTTGACATAACATTCCCAGAAATTGCCGTCGTAAACTTTGTTCATTGCCAATTCCTGCCAGTCGCTAAATTCTCCGATGAGAGAGATTCTTGACGCTTTGGGTGCAAATGTGCGGAAGGTGACGCCATTGGCTTCGGGGTGTGCTCCGAGAAATTGGTAGGCGTCAAATATTTTTCCTGTGTAAAATCCATAAAAATCCATAGTGTTACCTCCGAACTGTAAAAAAATAATGGACAGTAGTTGTTTATCTGTTTATAATTATTATAATGGCAATGAGAGATGACAGCTACCGACAATCTGGATGGATTGACGGATAAGCGACGATTTGTGAAAAGTGTCGGAGAAGATAACTTTTTCTTTTATTTCTAAATGTAAGGAAATGTATTTTAAAGCGTAAAGTAGAGGAAGAGGAGGAAATGGCATGGATTTGCGGATTGAGAAGACAGAGAGGGGGATTAAGAATGCATTTATAGAACTGCGTTCTAAAAAGCCCTTAGAGAAGATTACGGTTCGGGAGCTTTGTGAACGGGCATATATCAATAAATCTACATTTTATTCCCATTACAGGGACATCTACCAGCTCTCAGACAGCTTGGAAGAAAATAGTTGAACTCTTCCGTCCCGTCATA
>BLMJ01000310.1 GCA_011960625.1 Lachnospiraceae bacterium
ACTGGAAAAGATGCTTTAGAACTATTTCCAATATTGTGGGATGAGGCGAATCTGTGTCAGACATATAATGTCGGTAGAATAGAAAGTGAACGGGGAGAAAATTATGTGTGAATGTGTATTTTGTCATAAGGAACAGATTGTAACAGATTTTGTATATGAGGATGATATGGTAATGGCTTTTATGGATATGGAACCGATTAATGAGGGACATGTTTTACTGGTTCCCAAACAACATTATCTGGATGCAGATGAAATTCCGGATGAATTGCTGGCACATTTGATGATTGTGTCAAAAAAGATAGTGACAGCATTAAAAGAAATATATCATGCGGATGGTTACAGCATTATGCAAAATGGTGGAGAGTTTAACGATGTAGGACACTATCATATGCACATTTTTCCAAGATACGTGGGAGACGGATTTGGATGGATATATGGTAGTGAGAAAAAAACTGTAAATTCAGAAATAGCAGAGCGTATAAGGAAACAGATTTTGCAAAAAGCATAGATGATGAGAATGAAAACTGTAATCCATATTTATGGAGCATCCGGTTCGAAAATCTCTACATGGGAAGGAAAATAGATGAAGAACTGGTTGCGGGAAGGTAAAAGATATGTTGAATCATAAAGGAACAAAAGAAATACATACAAATAGATTGCTGCTTAGGAAGTATAGATTATCAGATGCGGGGGAAATGTTTGAAAACTATGCTAATGATGATAGAGTAACAAAGTATTTGTCATGGAAAACATACAGTAAGTTGTCGGATATAATTCCATTTTTGGAGATGTCTATTAAGGACTATGAAAAAATGGGTACATATCACTGGGCGATTGAATATGAAGGTAAGATGATTGGCAGTATTGCAGTGATGTCAGTAGATGATTTACGTAATAATTGCGAAGTGGGATATTGTATAGGCTATGAATTTTGGAACAAAGGTATTACAAGTGAAGCGCTGGCAGCAGTTATATCCTTTCTATTTAAAGAAGTGGGAATGCATAGGGTTTTGGCAAAACATGATGTGGAAAACCCAGCATCAGGAGAGGTGATGAAGAAATGTGGAATGACTTATGAAGGAAGATTAAAGGAATATTATTTACGTCATGACGGAACATATTCGGATGCTTTGGTTTATGGAATAGTGAATGAAAATAGCTAATGAAGAAGATATTAAGAAAAAGGCAATAGCTGAAATGTAGAAGGAATGAAAGAATGTATTTGAGATCAAATAAGGTTACTAAAATGGAAGAAAACTTAAGAAATATGAACTAGAAAAAATAGAACAGGAAAAAAATAAAAAAGGAGCGAACAGAAATGGTACGACTATATGGTATCGAACCGTATAAAATTGTTTTGGTACACGGAGGACCTGGGGCAATTGGAGCATTAAAAGGCTTTGCAAAAGAACTAAGTATTCTAACAGATAAAGGCGTAGTTGAAGCGATACAGTCCAAGTATTCCATAGCAGAACTAATAGAAGAATTATATTATCAGATTAGAGAAAATTGTGTGGAAAAAGTAACACTTATTGGACACTCGTGGGGAGCATGGTTAGTGGCTCTTTTTGCTGAAAAGTATCCTGAATTTGTGAAAGATATTATTTTGGTTGGATGCGCTCCCTTAGAGGATAAGTACGTATCAGAGATAGGTTTACGCAGAGTTAGTAATTTGTCTGGTGAAGATTTAGCATTATATAAAAGACTGATAAACAACCAAATAACGGATGAAGATATGAAAAAGATACCAGCTATGTTTGGAAAATCAGATAATTATAGTTTGGAAGATGAAGAGTCACATAGGGCAGATAAAACGGATAGTGAAATGCATAATTTAATTTGGAGTGAGGCTGCCAAGTTGCGGACTGACGGAAAGTTGTTAGAAGTATTTCAGAAAATAGATAGTAAAATTTATCTGATACAAGGAGCATATGATCCTCACCCGGTAGACGGTGTAAGGATTCCATTGCAAGAATATAGGGTTTCATGCGAAGTGTATGTCTTGGAGAAATGCGGACATAGTCCTTTTATGGAAAAATATGCGAAGAATGAGTTTTATAGTGTGTTAAGTGAGATTATTTCCTAAAGCCGGTGAAAAGATTGGTATTGAAAAATCCGGTTATATGGTCTACATGACGAAACATGGCATCGTTGATATGATGAATACCTACTTCTTCCACAATATGAAGTTTTGACCGCTTATAGAGGCGAAGAAGCAATACAAAAGGCGAATAAAATATCCTAAAAATTCGGTCTGGGAATTGCCGTCGCCTTATTCTATCGCATAAAACTGAAAGAACCGATTGAATTATTGCGGGGTGGTACAGAATATATCAGAGCGAATAATTTCGGATTTTCTATTTCAACAGTATCAAAAGACGAACTCGGTCAAATCTGTGCAGCTTTTGATGAGGTTACATTAGATGCCACAGGTAGTGTAACCATAAAACTGCTTCCCTGAGAGGGCTGGCTATTTACTGTAATTGTTCCATGATGCAATTCTATAATTTTCTTTACAAGGGCAAGCCCAAGCCCGTTGCCTTCAGAAGAATGGGAAGAATCGCCCTGATAAAATTTATCAAAGATATAATGTTGTGTTTTCGCATCCATTCCACAACCATAATCTGTTATTGTAACGGTAAAGGTGTCATTGTGTTTAGCCATAGACAAGACAATCTCACTTTTGACCGGTGAAAACTTTATGGCGTTGTCTATCAGATTTGTCCACACCTGTTTTAGTAAGTGTGCATTGCCGTCTATTTTTTGTTCCAACAGATGAAGGTCAAAGGAAATGCCTTTTTCTGCCCATTTCTTTTCCAGTAATACGACACACTCGCGAATCTGCTCTCCTGCATTAATGGTTGTAGAGTCGGTTAAAAGTGACATGCTTTCCACTTTAGAAAGGTTAAGAATATTGGTAGAAAGTGCAGTAAGACGTTTGGCTTCATCAATGATGATATCTAGATATTCTGCTTGCTCACCGGCGTTCAGATTTCCTTTTTTTAATAATTGGGCAAATCCAAGAATAGAAACCATCGGAGTTTTAAACTCGTGTGAGAAGTTATTGATAAAATCCGAGCGAAGCATTTCTATCCCCGCTAACTCTTCCGTCATTTGATTAAAACAGCGGGACAATTCCCTGAACTCCTTTGGATGTTCCAAATAAATTTTAGTATGAAAATTTCCATCAGATACTGAATGAATGGCCTGCATGAACGTATAAAGCGGCCGCAGCGGAAGATGCCCTATACATAAAGTAAGAATGGTTCCAATCAATATACTGATGATACCGGTTCGGAGCAAAAATGGGAACAGGGAACCAGGATGGGGCGGTCTATCCATAATTCCATGCTCTAATAAAAAGATGACGATAGCATTGCTGATAAACATTGTTATAGTAAGAAGTATGAAAATAATGCCGGTACTAAGCAGTACAATATTTGTAGGAAATCTTAATTTATTTTTCATAGTGTATCCTCCATAATCTGTGCTTTATATCCAAGTCCCCGGATTGTGACAATTGAGAAATCAGGACAATCCTTAAAACGGTTTCTAAGGCGGTTAATGTGTACGCTGACAGTGGCGTCTGAGGAATCTGAGGATGGTCCCCATATATCTTCCATTAACTGTATCCGAGTAAAAATCTGGTTGGGATATGATAAAAGCTTGTATAGCAGATAGAATTCTTTCTGAGGCAGTATATATTCATCAGAACCACATTTTACGGATAAAGTGTCATAGTTTAAAGTAGTCTTACCGATGGTAAGCCGGCGCTCAGACACAATCTTAGATCGTCGAAGAAGAGCTTTGATACGCAGAAGCATTTCTTCTTCATCGACAGGTTTTGTCATGTAATCATCTGTTCCGGACAGAAATCCTTGTTTAATATCCTGTGGAAGCTGTTTGGCAGACAGCATAAGTATAGGGATGTCATTATTACATTCGCGGAGCAGCTTGGCGAATGCATACCCATCCATGCCTGGCAGCATAATGTCTAGTATGATCAGATCAATTTTTTGTTTTTCCATGATATGAAGCGCTTCTTTAGCCGAATCTGCATCAAAAGTTTTATAGCCGGCAGAACAAAGAACTAAGGACAAAAATCTTCGGATATTTTTATCATCATCTACAATTAATATCTGAAACATGAAAACACCTCCCAATTGATTATCCAGATTATAACATAGAAATATAAACTGAACTTAAAGAAATGCGTCTTAATTCATATTTTATTCACAGTTTGTCCGGTATAGTTTAAATTAAGTTTATCTTTCTCTGATAATATATCAAAAAATATAAACAATCAGGGGGGATGGCCATATATGGAAAATAGTCAAATGTCTAACGCTTCATCAGGAATCAGAAAAACTAAATTTACTTGCTTAAAAGATCAGCAATGTTCGCTTAATATGCAAATACGGTTGGCAATGCAGCTGCATAATAATCAAGTTCAGGCAGAGCTGGAGAAAAAATTGGAAGAAGTAACAGAACAGCTTAAACATATTATTTATTGAAGTGTATCTATCGCTTACGCTTTTTTGCAAGCTGATAACCAGCTGAGGTGATGACCGTATTATATTTATATAAAAGGGGCTGTTGTAATAAGCAAAACAATTACAAGATATGGCGGAATTTAGTTTCTGGAAAATGCCGTATCTTGTGGGATTTGTGCTTAATGCGACAGCCCCTTCATAAAGATTAGAATTTATATTTTATGAGAGTTTAATTCCTGCATCAGAATTTGAATGTGACCAGGAATATAAGAGAATAAGATGTCCCTGATATAATCCCATTTGTCATCGTTTTCCAAATGACAGCATGATTTGCCGGAGTAAATGATTTTCCACAGAGATTCATACAGTTTCGGCGTAAAATTGTTTAAATCCAAATAGGATATACATTTTGGACAATATTTGTCAACAATCTTGGCTGCAATATATGGAAGATAAACTTCTCCTAACTGCTCTAATCCGATTGTTTCTTTTACAACATCCTCATAGGTATATTTATCGGCCTGCAGGAGCGATTTGAGTAGGCCGTAAATCGTACCGAGCTTATGCTTTAATTCTTTTGATTCAAACCAATCAGCCATATCTCGTAAATAACCATATCCCATAATATCGGCCCACAAATTTTTATCCCAGGCGCTGCAGAAGTTTTCCGATAAAATATATTCGATAAATTGGATGGTATCCTTGTATGAACCTCGTACACTTTTTAGCCGGTAGGCATATATGTTGTGGTCGTGGATTGGAACATCAATTACATCTACGATTTCCTTAATGGCAGAATATTCAAATTTTTTCTGCATTAACAGAATATTCTTCTCCTTTTTGCCACATCCGCCTTCGCAATCTGAGAAGACAGGCTGATGTGGAAAGGCAAAAATGCCAAACTTGTGAAATACTTTAGGATGAACAATATAGTACTTTTGATATTCGCTGGCATTTTGGGACACTATAATCATTTGGTCGTCTGTAATATTGGCATAATTCCCTCGATAAATGATGCCGGCGCCTTTATAAAAAATATGTTCTTTAGAACATGGACACCTTCTTCTGGCAGTCGGTATTATTTTTTGAGGAAGCTTTACTTCATTGATTTGAGTTCCGTATTTATCATAAATAGGAACAATATCTGTACAGGTCATCATATTCTCTAAATTCATATTCTACTCCCTTATTTGATTTTAATTCTTTTTCATTCTGACTTTAAT
>BLMJ01000311.1 GCA_011960625.1 Lachnospiraceae bacterium
CCATACATACAGCCCATATCAAAATATGTTTGGCCGTTATTTTCCCTGAAAACATCTGTAAAAAGTACACCTTGACATTCTGCTCGCAAATCAGCAGAAAAACAGCAGCTATCGAGGGGATGCACACATACAAGTATTTTACGTATAACAATATATTGGGAATAATAATTCCGTTTTGCTCTAGCAATGTAGGTACATAGCATATAAACGATAAAACATATACAACAGAAACCCATAACGTGAGTTTCAACTTATTTGTGTATCTCGCCATCACAATTTCTCCTTGCAGTACGAAAATCTTACAGCAATTCCGATTTCTCATTCTCGGCAAATTCCCGATAAACTGAAATTTGCATTATACTCTCATAGCTGCGTCAAAGCCAAGTCCCATTAAATGCCGCTGCCATAATCATTATCAACAAAATAATAGTCAGCACACATATTATAAAGCCAAATAAACAGATAACAAGCCCACTTGTCCATAACGTGGGGTATAGCTTTCTGCTCTTTCTCGTAACAATGGAAATAATCACGCCAATAAAGGAGAGTATCGATCCTACAATTATAATGTCGGTGTATGCATAGGGTGCATGGTTTGCGCTGTAATAATAAAGCGTAAACGTGAAAAAAGAGGAGATTCCCAGTATAAGCGGTAACAGCATTAATTTTTTGCTTGCTGGCTTTCTATACTTCATTATTTCTTGCTGTCCTCCATAAATTCCTATTTCTCTTTATATTTCCTCAGAAACTTCTTTGTTGTAATCCTCTGCATATTCTGTCATACTCTCAAAATGCTTTGGACAAATTCCCACTTTTTCATATTCTGCAAAATACTTATTCAGAGCCTGATCGAAGGCATCCACATTCTCTTCCAGATTTTTTGGGTTAAATTTATCCATAATTTCAAAGCCGTCCACTGCGATACATTCTGCAATCTCATAGAACATCCACTGTAAAGACAATAAATTCATAAAGGAAGAATACACATCGTTTCTGCCTGCCGCCTC